>NZ_JADYTY010000019.1 GCF_021531495.1 Anaerovibrio lipolyticus | reverse complement strand
AAAACAGCGCAAATTGTACTTTTTGGCAAAGGAGCATATTGAGGGAGAGTTTATGAAAAAAATAACAACATTGGCAGCAGGAATATTGCTGGGCATGAATATAGCTTTGACAGGAGGAAATATCTCAGTGGTTCAGGCTGAGGAAGCCCCTAGTATCACAGCCGTTGAAAGCAATGACAATACGATTTTCAAGGTGGCCAGGATGCGTCCGGAGCGGATGCTTGAGGAATACCGCCTGATGAAGTACGACACCATTAACATCATGGCCATAGGCTTTCCTAATGGTATCGGCATTGATGATGTTACCGTAGGCGTGGATGGCATGGCCAGACTGCCATATGCGGGTAATATCAAGCTGGTGGGGCTGACATTGGATGAAGCACGGGATCTGATACATGCAAGGCTAAGTGAATATTTTAAGCTGCCGGAGCTGAATGTATACATGAAAAGCTATGGCCCTCGCAAGGTATATGTGATGGGCAACGTCAATGCGCCGGGCATCAAGGAAATGGGCGTTGACAGCATGAACGTCTATGCAGCAGTAGCCAGTGCTGGCGGCGTGGACAACAAGGGCCGTTCCAAGCATATCCAGCTGATAAGGCAGATTGATGGCGTGCTGTATTATCGGGAAATCAATCTGGATGCCTTTGTGAAGAAGCATGACCTGAGTCAGAACATTGAACTGGAGGATGGGGATATTATCTATGTACCAGATTCCGGCAAGGTTATTTTCGGTCAGGACATTGCACCGTATATCAGTGTTTATGGCACTTATCGGGCTTTGACCAAGGATTAAGCGCATGGTTTAACAAATGCTCAGTGGCTGATGATGTTGATGGAAGATATTTTGGATATAGGAGCGAGAGATGGAACGTATAGAACAGGACGAGACAATAGATTTGCAGAAGCTGGCTGCAATAATATTTGACAGGAAGAAGCTGTTTGGGGGCATTGTAGCTGCCTTTACGCTGGTGGCGCTGATAATTTCGTTAGTGCTGCCGAAGGAGTATACCTCACAGGTAACGGTGCAGTCTTCCAGCAGCGGTATGGATATTGGCGGTGCAGCTGCTGCGATGGCTGCCATCACAGGTGGCGGTATGGCCAGCGGCAAGGCAGCTACCTATATGGAGCTGATGAAGACACGGGTGGTGCTGGAGCCGATTATTGAGCAGGTCTTTGATGATATTGAGCCGGAAAAGCGGCCTGATGCTGAGAATTTTGCCAAGAAAAATCTTGATATAGTCAATACCAAGGGCACCCAGCTCATAAGCGTTGAGGCAAAGGGGCGCACCCCGGAGGAAGCTAAGTACATTGCTGAAAATGTTGTAAGCAATTTCCTTGGACTGATGACCAACCTGAACAAGGAAAATAAGTCACTGGTTGTTTCCTTTCTGGATGAGCGTATTGCTACTGCCAAGAAGGAAGCAGATGAAAGTGCTAAAGCACTTGAGGAGTACAGCAAGGAGCACAAGTTATACGGTCCTGGGGAGCAGACTTCGGCACAGCTGGCCAAGTCCGCAGCCTACGACAAGACGCTGGGGGAACTGGCTGTCACCAAGATGGCACAGCAGGCAAGGCTCAGCAGCGTGGCTAGCCAGCTGGGGGAGCAGAACAGTGACGCCATGAAGTACAACATGGCTGATGCGCCCAGCGTGCAGAGATTGCATAATGCCATCATCGACAAGGAAACTGAGCTGGTGAAGATGCGCATGCTTTATCAGGAAAAGCATCCTAGCGTAGTCCGTGCCATAGCTGAACTGGAGGAACTGAACAACCAGCTGTCAGCTGAGGTACAGAAGGTAGTAAATTCCCAAGCAATCACTGTTAATGAAAATCAGGCAGAATTGCAGATGGCACGCTACCAGGCAGCTACTGCATTGGCGGTGGCAACTGCCTCGGAAGCAAAGGTACAGGCCTTGCAGAACAAGGCCGATGAGGATATGGCCGGTATGGCAGATGATATTCTTGAGTATCGGAAGCTGGACAGGGAAGCCGGTATCAAGCAGGAGATTTACAACAATCTCACCAAGCAGATCGAGCAGGCCAAAATCCAGCAGACCATGGAATCCATGGATATTCAGGTAGTGGATCCTGCCAACCTGCCGGATGAGAATAAGCCATCCGGGCCGAAGAAAAAGCTGATTACATTGGTTGGCTTAGTGCTGGGGTGTATGGTTTCTCTAGGTTATAGTTTGGTGTTATATAGGAAGGAATGTTAATTAATTAGTTGAGATTTATGGTGATATGCAGATGAAAATATTACACATAGGAGAATATATGCAGGGCGGCCTGGCAACCTATGCAAAAATTTTATTTTCCGCTGATAGTGAAAACGGTATAGCAAACTATATGATACTCAGCGATTATAACTCTGAGCATAACTGGCCGTTACCGGCAGACAGAATTAAATATTATAGATATAAGCGGTCAATTGGCAGCATTATTCCTGCTATGCGTATAATTCATCAGCATATCAACGACCTGCAGCCGGATGTTATTTACTGTCATAGTACATGGG
Source organism: Anaerovibrio lipolyticus (assembly GCF_021531495.1). Taxonomy (GTDB): domain Bacteria; phylum Bacillota; class Negativicutes; order Selenomonadales; family Selenomonadaceae; genus Anaerovibrio. The sequence continues at coordinate 39,448 of NZ_JADYTY010000019.1, read as the reverse complement.
CAGGAGTGCTGGGGCGTTTTCCATATCTCTTTTTCAGAAAAAATGTCAGGATTATCTATAACGCTCATGGCTGGTCATTCAACAGAGATACATCTTTCTGGAAAAAACTAATATATGCTTTTGTAGAGAGGATGCTGGCGCGCGTAACAGATAAAATCATTAATGTATCTAAGTACGAGATGAACAGTGCTGTGGAGATGGGGCTACCAGAATCTAAGATGGTTATGATTTACAGTGGCATTTCCCCTGAAAAGCCGGTTATAAAGGAAAAAGTTAAAATGCCTGCTGACAAAGTTAATTTGTTATTTGTGGGCAGATTTGACCCCCCAAAAGGGGTAGATTTTCTACTAAATCTTTTTCATGAATATGAAAAAGATTTGCAGCATATCCATCTATGGATAATTGGCGATAATGTGGTATCTGACGGCAAGGGAATAGAAAAGAAGAATACTGATAATATAACTTTTCTTGGTTGGATATCCCATGAAGAAGTACCAGCTTACTATGAAGCATGTGATGCAGTGATTATGCCATCACGCTGGGAAGCTTTTGGTTTGGTTGCCATAGAATCGATGAAGTATGGTAAGCCTGTGATTGTTAGTAATAGAGGGGCTTTGCCGGAGTTGGTGCAGGATGGCATGAATGGCTGGGTGTTTAATATGGGGGATAAAAGAGATTTAGTAAGTGTTCTGCAAAATGTTAATACTGTTAAATGCAATAAGTTGGGACAGATTGGGATAGATGTTTATCAAAAAATGTTTTGTATAAATAATATGCTTAATAAAATGGCATGTATTTACCAAGTGCAATTTGGGGAGATTTTGTAACAAGATGAGTAATAAAAAAATAAAAGTATTACATTTTGAATCTGACCAAGTTCGGCATGACAAAAAATAAATATGTAAAAATAGTACAGCAAAATAGTTTACATTCACCAAAATTTAAAATGTACTGATTATACGATGTAAATTTCCTTACTGGTGATTTAATTTTTATAAAACATAGGATAAGAGGAATAATATTATGATTTCAGTGATTATGGGAATATATAATTCTCCTAATAAAGAGCAAGTCGAACTGTCCATAAATTCAATTTTAAATCAAACTTATACGAATTTTGAGTTTATTATTTGCGATGATGGTTCAACCGATGATACGTACGTGTTTTTGCAAGAGTTTGCATCAAAAGATAAAAGAATTGTTTTATTGCACAATGATAAAAATAATGGATTGGCTTTTACATTAAATACATGCTTAAAAAAAGCAAAAGGAAAATATATAGCTCGCATGGATGCTGATGATATTGCATTGCCTGATAGATTTGCAATTGAATATGATTTTTTAGAATTAAATCCTCAATATGCTATGGTTGGCTGTAATATAAATTATATTGATGATGGTGGAATTTGGGGATACCGCATGTTGCCTGAAAAAGTTAAAAAAGAAGATTTTTTGTTCTCTAGTCCTTTTGTTCATCCTTCAATTATGATAAGAACAGAAGTACTGAAGAGACTAGATGGATATAGGGTCGAAAGCGTTACTTTGCGTCAAGAAGATTATGACTTGTGGATGCGTTTATACGCTGCTGGTTATGAAGGTTACAATATTCAACAGGTGTTGTTAAACTTCCGCGAAGATAAATATTCATATGGTCGTAGAAAGTATAGATATAGACTAGATGAAGCTTATGTGAGATATAGAGGATTTAGAAGCTTAGGTCTATTATATAAGGGTTTTTTGTATGTTTTAAAACCAGTCCTAGTTGGATTAATACCAAATGTTGTTTTAAAAAAAATCAGATTTTTGTATGCAAAAAATCATATTTTTTAAAAACGGAGGATTTTTGGAGTGGATTTTTACATAGTATTGCTTAGTGGGGTTATTATCGCTGCATTTTTTGAGTTTTTTTATGTAGGTAGTAAGACTAAAAATCTACTTTTTATAGCTATATTAATAATCTGTATATTTTTTTCTGCTATTCGTTGGACAAATCCAGATTGGGATGTATATTATCCATTTTTTGTTAATAATAACGATTTAGATGATTTTTTGTATGGTCCGATTCCTATTGATAAAGGCTTTGGTGTAGTTAATTTTGCTGTAAAAATGATATCGGATGATTTTTCGGCTTTACTTTTACTTTTAGCGATAGTAATTATTCCTATTAAAGGGTGGTTTATAAAAAAGTTTTCTTATCTGCCTTTGCTGAGTATACTATTATGGTTTTGTACATATATAGGTGATATCTTTGTTAATAGACAAAGTTTAGCTATTGCGATTACAATGATAGGTTTTTATTTCATCATAAAAAGACGACCGTTTGCTTTTTGTTTAACGACAATTATTGCAGCTAGCATGCAGGTTTCAGTTATTGCTTTTTTACTGGCATATCCTTTGTATTACATAAATTTTAACAAAATATATTTGATACTAGGTATGATATTATCTATAGCAATTGGACATTACTTAGATAATAGTTTATTGATATCATTCGCTTCAATGGTGAATCTAATAGACGTAGATACTGAGCGCTTGCTAATAAAAATTGATACATATACGCAAGAGATAGGTGGCTCAGGTATTATTTTTACATACTTGAGACGCTTGATCTTTATACCAATCGAAATATACATGATTTCTAAAATGAAAGATTTTTGTCCGCATTATCGAGGAAGTGTAAATTTGATATTGTTCGGGTATATGATCTATTTTTTATTGATCAATGTAAGCAATACTTTTGCCACAAGAATATCGTCCCCATTTTACATTTATGAAATAGTAGTGATTCCAAATTTGATAGCATATTATAAAAATGTATATATTAGGTTAATGTTATTTGTCTTTTTAGTAATATATTCGGTTACTAAGTATGTATATGCTATTCAAATGTATCCAGATGCATATATTCCTTATGTAAATATTTTATGGAGTTGATGTTATATGAAAAAAATACTTTTTATATGTCCTTATTATGGGCATTTTCCAAATTATTTTTCTTTAGTATTAAAATCAATTGAGTATAATCCTAGTATAAATTGGTTAATATTTACGGATGACAAAACAAAATATAATTTTCCTAATAATGTTCAGGTAGAATATCTAGATTTTAGTGAGTTAAATCAAAGGATACAAAGAAAGCTTGGATGTTCAAAGCTGTTTGCTCCATATAAGTTATGTGATATAAAACCATTCTATGGCATTGTTTTTGAAGATTACATAGCTACATATGATTTTTGGGGACATTGTGATTTTGATTGCTTTTTTGGTGATATCAGAAAATGGTTAAAAGGTGATATTTTATCTGACTATAACAAAGTGCTATTTTTAGGTCATATGTCTCTGTATAAAAATAGTATAAAAATGCAATCTCTAGTAACCGAGTATTTGGCATTGCCTGAAACCCGAAAAGCTCTAAGCGTACCATATCCTTGTCAATTAGATGAAGTAGGAATTATTGATTTTTTCCAGAAAAATGATGAGATGATTTATAACGAGCAAGGTATGATTGCAGATATAAATTGTTTGGCTTTTCCTTTTGAAGTCAATAATTCTATTTTATGTCAAAAAAACAACAGAGCCTGTTTGAAATCAATTGCAGATAAAGAAAAGAAAGGACTTGTTTTTGCTTTTAAGAAGGGAAAATTACAAGGTATATGGCTGGATGATAATAACCAAATTGCTCATAAAGACTATATGTATGTACATTTTCAAAAGAGGGAATTTAGCATTAATGTTGAACAAGGGATGGATTCATTTTTGGTTGTTCCAAACAAAATTATTTGTCATGAGGAAATAGATAAGAATTTTTTGTGTGAATTCATGAGATGTCCTTTTGTTTATAGAAAATTTTTTAAGATAAAATATAATAACTTTAAAAATAAAATAAGAAGGCTGATATTGTGATAAATAAAGTTATTGTTGTTACTTCTATAGAACCGGATAAGATGAACTTGGGTGGGGGACCATCTGGACTTATATGGGAAATTATAAATGAGTATAAAAAACACAATATTGCTGTAGATGTATTAGTTATTCCAGAGACTACAAATCGGTTTAGACGTGTTTTGCACAGGTATGGAATATATTTAAAACGGATATCAGGATTTGAAAAATACGACAGAGTTGTTGTTTATCCAGAGAATTTGGCAATGGCAATTTCTGCTCAGTTTCGGAATAAAATGGTGGTATTAGGACCTGACTCGCCTAGCTTGAGGGATAGTCGAATTTATAAATTTATGCATAAAGGGGTATTTAAATATGTGAAACTATTGTACAGATATATTTCTTGTTTACATGAATACCGTGTTGCTAGGTGTGTTAAGCGATTTATTGTAGTTGGACGTGTGGATCAATTGTGGATGAAGCGGAATTTTTTCATTAGGCATGATAATAAATGTTATAATAGCATTTATTTTTTACATCATCCACTCCTAAGTAATGTAATTAAAAATGATGTAAAGTACAGACCTTGCAATAACAATAGGATTTTTGTTTTTTCAGGTGATTTGTCATATTTGCATAACTATCAATTTATAGAATGTGTTATAGCGGAGATTAGAAAAAGAAATATGGATGTTAATAAAAGATCTATATTAAATTTTATTGTGGTTGGTAAAAAAAATAAATGGATAAGTGAACAATTAAATGAAGTACCTTACTGTTATACAGAATATATAAGGTGGATTGCAGATTATAATGATGTTTGTATACCAGGAAAACATATTCATTGTATACCAATATTAGTGGGGGCAGGGACTAAAAATAGAACTTTAACTGCTTTAGCTAATGGCTTAGAAATAATAACAACACCTGTTGGAATAGAAAATATTCCATGGCAGGGATTGACAGGATGCTGTATAACTAGAAATCCTATTAAATTTGTGGAGTGTATTTTTAAACTTAATCAGTGTAATTTTGATAAAAGGCAGTATCATTTTATTGAATCTGAGCGCGAAATATTTAGACAAAATGTTACTGAGTTGTTTAAGCGTGATTTTGTGAAATATTTTTTGGAATGAATATACAGAAAATATTTTATAAGTATAAATGCAGTAGAAAAAACTAGATGGCGTCCCGTTAGTGATTGTTCGTTTTTGCGTTTATTTTGAGCGAAAAATGTACAGCATAAAAATTAGCCGATACTGGCTTGTATTAGTATCGGCTGATATGTGGAAAGTGGTTAGTGAAGGCTAGCAGCAACAACGGAAAGCTCGTCTTCCGTGTAGCGGCCAGTGGCTTTGAGTGCCTCAATGGTGGTCAATCCATCCACTATCATGTTGCGCATAGTTTCCAATTTTCCTTCAAGTCTGCCATCTTCGCGAATACCTGAACTTAAGTTGCACATGTCGTTCATCTCCTTTTCAAGCTTTATAGTCATAGGCAGGTTGTGTTCTTCCTGCAATTTCTTTTTCTTGGTTTCAGCATCCATCTTGGCGAGCAATGTGTCCAGCATGGAAATAAGCTGGTGATGGCTCTGGTCAGGCTTGCCGCTGAGATGGATAAAGGTGATATTCGTTGGCATGATGCTGGGTTAGTTTTGTAACAAGGCTAGATATTTAGGATATTCGGAGGCATCAAAGCCGAGGGCACTCATTGCTTTTTCGGCAGACCAATTTTGTGTATGCATAAGGTTGCGTATGTTGTTGATGGTGGTTTCAAGCCTGCCCTTGTGAATGCCTATCACTTCTCCTTCACGAATTCCTTCCTCACGAATGCCTGAACTTAAGTTGCACATGTTGTTCATCTCCTTTTCTAGTTTGATAGTCATAGGAAGGTTGTGCTCTTCCTGCAATTTCTTTTTCTTAGTCTCTGTATCCATCCTGGCGAGCAGGATATCCAGCATGGCAATGAGCCTGTGGTGGCTCTGATCAGGCTTGCCGCTGAGATGGATAAAGGTAATGTTCATCAGGTCACAGTTTGGATATAGCTTTAGTTTGTCGTTGCCCTGATAGATGATATGAGGTTCAAAGGAATAATTGATTATAGAGTCCTTCTTGTCCTCCGGGCAGTCCATGCAAATCCAGATGCTGTAGACTTTCTTGATGTTGTCGTATTGCTCCTTGTCGGAGCCGTCGTTGGTAAACTCCACGGAAAGCTGGGCTGAGATAAGCCGTGCCGCGTAAAAGATACCACGGTTCAGGAGGCTGTAGCCGGGATTGCTTTTCTGCTGGGCCTCGATGTTGATGATGATTTTTGTCTTGCTGCCGTCAGGCAGGGTGATGGTAAAGCGGATGTCGAGATTTTCCGCTTCAATATCCCTGGCTAGGGTAGTTTTGATGTCAGGCAACTTACTTCCTCCCTCATTATATCACAAAGTGGTGTGTATTACGTTAATTTTATAACAATTCTGGTGGAATTAATAGATGCTTGCACCTGTGTTATAAAGAATTTTCGCAGAAATTGATGAATTTTTTTAAGAATTATATGCGTATTTTGCATTGTAGGAGCTGGCTTGTCCATTAAAACCGAATTTTGTATTTCACATATGCTTTATGTGTATAAATGTTTTTTAGTATAAGGTGTTTTTGTTAATTTTCTTTGGAAATGAGGTATGGTTCAATGCACATAGTTTTACTTTCGGGAGGTTCGGGGAAAAGGCTGTGGCCTCTGTCCAACGATATCCGCTCAAAGCAGTTTATCAAGATTTTTAAAACTGAATCGGGAAAGTATGAGTCTATGGTGCAGCGGGTGTACAGGCAGATTAAGGCCGTGCTGCCGGAGGCGGATGTGACGGTAGCCACTTCCAGGTCCCAGGTTTCTTCTATCCTCAATCAGCTGGGGGAGCAGGTGGGGATTTCTGTGGAGCCATGCCGCAGGGATACCTTTCCGGCAATTGCCCTTTCGGCTGCTTATCTGGCTGATGTGAAGCATGTTGATATTGACGAGCCGGTGGTGGTCTGCCCTGTTGACCCGCTAGTGGAGGATGAGTATTTTGCGGCCTTGGGCAGGCTCTGCCAGCAGGTGGATAAGGGGGAGGCGAATTTGGTGCTGATGGGCATTGAGCCTACTTATCCCAGTGAGAAATACGGCTATATTATTCCGTCAGATGGTGGCGAGGTAAGTCATGTGAGCACCTTCAGAGAAAAGCCTGATGAGGCAACAGCCAGGGAGTATATCCAGCAGGGAGCTTTGTGGAATGGCGGTGTTTTTGCCTTTAAGCTGAGGTATCTGCTGGATAAGGCCCATGAGCTGATTGATTTTGCGGATTACCATGATTTGTTTGCCAAGTATGCAAGCCTAAAGAAAATCAGCTTTGATTATGCCGTGGTGGAGCAGGAATCCCATATTCAGGTAATGCGGTTTGCCGGGCAATGGAAGGATCTGGGCACATGGAACACCCTGACCGAGGCCATGGACGAAAAATATATTGGCAACGTGGTGAAAAATGACACCTGCGAAAATGTGCATATTCTGAATGAGTTGAATGTACCTGTGCTGGCTATGGGGCTGAAGGATGTGGTTATTGCCGCTTCGCCGGAGGGTATTCTGGTCAGCGACAAGGAAAAAAGTGCTCATATCAAGCCTTATGTGGATAATCTTGGCCAGCAGGTAATGTTTGCAGATAAAAGCTGGGGAAATTATCGTGTGCTCAGTATTGAGGCGGGCAGCCTGACGGTGATGGTAACTCTGAACCGGGGGCACAGCATGAATTATCACAGCCATCAGCACCGGGATGAGGTGTGGACTGTATTGTCAGGCTATGGCCATACGATTCTTGATGGGGATATGCAGAATATCAAGGCCGGTGATGTGATAAATATGCCGGCAGGCTGCAAGCATACTGTTTTTGCTGATACGGAGCTGAAGCTTCTGGAGGTGCAGCTGGGCAGGGATATTAGTGTCAGCGACAAGATAAAGCATGATTTTGAGCCGGATACGAAGTGCTTCGGCAAAGGAGATATCCGGGGGATTTATCCTACCCAGGTCAATGAGGAGCTGGCTTATCGTATTGGCAGGTATTTTAAGGAAGTAATTGACGAGGCTGCGGAAAATTCCAGGCCGCGTATTGCCGTAGGCCATGATATCCGCCTGTCCGGGCCGTCACTAAAGAAAGCCCTTGTTAAAGGATTGACGGAATCTGGCTGTGATGTGGTGGATATTGGCCAATGTGGCACGGAGATGATTTATTTTGCTGCTGCCCATCTGAAGCTGGATGGGGGCATCATGATTACGGCCAGCCACAATCCCAAGGCCTATAACGGCTTTAAGCTGGTGCGTAGCGGTGCTAGGCCTGTGTCTGAGGACAGCGGCCTGAGGGAGCTGGAAGAACTGTGCAGCAGGGAGCCTGCCGTGTTGCAGGAGCAGATGGCTGGTGAAGCTGGCTGCGTGGATGTGTATGATATCCTGCCGGAATATGTTGAGCATCTGCTGGGGTATGTTGATGTGGAGGTCATGTGGAGAATGGCGGAGCAGCAGGGGCGCAGGCTCCGGGTAGTGGTGAATGCTGGTAATGGCGCGGCCGGGCCGGTGCTGGATGTGCTGGCGGAGAAGCTGCCTTTTGAGTTTGTCAAGGTGCATAATGAGCCGGATGGCAATTTCCCTAATGGCGTGCCAAATCCATTGCTCAGGGAAAACCGTGATGCTACTGCCGATGTTGTCCGCAAATATAGAGCCGATGTGGGGATTGCCTGGGATGGTGACTTTGACCGCTGCTTCCTCTTTGATGAGGAAGGTGGCATGATTGAGGGCTATTATATGGTAGGCTTCCTGGCGGAGGCATTCTTGAAAAAGTATCCGGGAGCGAGGATAATCCATGACCCGAGGGTGTACTGGAATACCCAGGATATATGCCGTAAATTTGGTGGTGAGGCGGTAATGTGCCGTAGCGGCCATGCCTTTATCAAGGCGAAGATGAGGGAAGTGGATGCTGTCTATGGCGGTGAGATGAGTGCCCATCATTATTTCCGGGATTTTGCTTACTGCGACAGCGGCATGATTCCGTGGCTTCTGGTGCTGGAGCTTTTGCAGCATAGGGGCAGGAAGCTGTCCGAGCTGCTGGCGGAGCGGCTGGATATGTACCCATGCAGCGGTGAAATCAACAGCAAGGTGGCCAGCACGGAGTCTGCCAGCAGGCTGGCGGAGTATGTAGAGGCTCAATATGCTGACGGGGTACGGGACTATACGGATGGATTGTCTGTGGCATATCCAGGGTGGCGGTTCAATCTCAGGAAGTCCAATACTGAGCCTGTTGTCAGGCTGAACGTGGAAACAGCCGGTGATAAAAAGCTTTTGCAGGAAAAGACGGATGAACTTTTGCAGATGATTAGAAGTTAAATATGAATGTTTGCAGGATATTTTGTACAAAGCAAAAAGCCGCAGTTTTGCGACTGCGGCTTTTGGTAGGTAAGTGATGTTGAGTTAGTTTCATGAGGACAACAGCTAATGGTGACTGGTGTCAGCACCAGCTGTTGTGGGTGATATGGGGGATATGCGTAGGATATTTTTCAGTTTTTTGTATCCTTTTGGCAGCGTTACTTCTTAGTGAAGGCTAGCAGCAACAGCCGAAAGTTCTTCTGCGGTGTAGCGGCCAGTGGCTTTGAGTCCTTCGATGGTGGTAAAACCATCCACTATCATGTTGCGTATGGTTTCAATCTTGCCCTCGATTTTGCCTTTTAATAATCCGCTATGTTCTCCGTCACGGAAGCCTTCCTCGCGAATACCTGTACTTAAATTGCACATGTCGTTCATCTCCTTTTCAAGCTTTATGGTCATAGGCAGGTTATGTTCTTACTGCAATTTCTTTTTCTTGGTTTCTGCATCCATCTATCATGTTGCGTATAGTTTCGATCTTGCCTTTTAATAAGATACTACGTTCTCCATTTGGCAAGCAGGGTGTCCAGCATGGAAATGAGCTGGTGATGGCTCTGGTCAGGCTTGCCGCTGAGATGGATGAAGGTGATGTTCATCAGGTCGCAGTTTTTGTACAGCTTTAGTTTATCATTGCCCTGGTAGATGATATGAGGCTCAAATGAATAATTGATAATGGAGTCCTTCTTGTCCTCCGGGCAGTCCATGCAAATCCAGATGCTGTAGACTTTCTTGATGTTGTCGTACTGCTCCTTGTCTGAGCCGTTGTTGGTAAACTCCACGGATAGCTGGGCTGAGATAAGCCGTGCCGCGTAGAAGATGCCGCGGTTCAGGAGGCTGTAGCCGGGATTGCTTTTCTGCTGTGCCTCGATGTTGATGATGATTTTAGTCTTGCTGCCGTCAGGCAGGGTGATGGTAAAGCGGATGTCAAAGATAGCACGGCCTTCGCCAGGAATTTTGCTTTCCAGTTCGTCATTGACAATTTTTCTGTTGGTGAGTCCCGGTTCTACAAATACTTCGCTGACTTGGATTGAGTTTGCATCAATGCATTTTTCAACCATAGGAATGGAATAATTTTTCAATTCCCTGACAGTGTATTTGGTAATGGGGGCCAGCAATGGGGTATTGGCCAGGACACGCTTTACGCTTTTGTCGTAGCGTATGTCGAGGTTTTCTATCTCGATATCCTTGGCTAGTGTTGTTTGTATTATAGTCAATCGTCTTCCTCTTTCATTATACCACAAAATGACATGGATTTGTATGTATGCAGGCCTGCGTTGATTGTATACGAACAAGAAATTTCTTGTCTTAATTTTACAACAGTTTTTGGGCACTGGATAGATGTAAATGCTTTCATAATAAAGAAATTTAGAAAGTATTGATGAATCTTTTTAGAAATTATATGTGTTTTTGGCGGCAAAGGAGCTGGTTTGATTGATGAAAACATATAGAGAGCACCTGAAAATAGCCAATCTTACGCTGGATGGCTATTTCAACTACGGCAATGTGCTGCAGCGGTATGCTGTGTGCAATTTGCTTATGGGGCTGGGGGCAGAGGTGGAAAGCCTGTGGTTTAGTCCGCAAGCTGGATTTTTGCCGTATTTGCAATCACATTACCCTTGGATGAAGGATAGCTGGGATTGGAAAACCTGGGTAAAGCTGGGCATAAACTGGAAGGGGGCAACCCATAAAATGTTTTTCGGGGAAAATGCCTGGGAGGCTGCCCGCAATGCAGTGATAAAAAGCTTTGTGGATAGGTATATCCCCATGCGTTATGATGTGGATTTTACAAGGGTTGCTGATGAATATGATTATTTTGTAACCGGCAGCGATCAGGTATGGAATCCATATTATGCTGATTTGGAGAAGCTGTTTATTACATTTGCGCCATCAGAGAAGCGTATTGCCTATGCAGCTAGTATTTCCTGTCCTGAGATACCTCAGGACAAGTTGCAGGCCTTTATTGATGGTGTCAATGGCATGAAGGAAATTTCTGTCCGGGAGCAGGCTGGAGCTGATTTGATTCAGCAGTTAACTGGTCGCAGGGTGCAGGTTGTGGCGGATCCTACTATGCTGGTTACAGCCGAGGATTGGCGCAGTATTGCCCGCAAGCCAAGCTGGCTAAAGGGAGATGAGCAGCTGCTGGTAACATATTTTCTAGGGAAGCGTCCAGATAGTGTTATTGAAAGTATTGCTAGAGAAAATGGCCTTCAGATTGTTAATATGTTGGACGAGAGAGTTTTTGAACATTATGCTATTGCACCAGAGGAATGGCTGTGGCTTATAGACCATGCCAGGTTTACGTACACGGATTCCTTCCATGGGACGGTTTTTTCTATTTTATTCCGTACTCCTTTTGTGGTGACGGAGCGGGTAGATGCAGGCTGTGCTAGCAAAATGACTTCTCGTATCGATACCTTGCTGGCCAAATTTGATTTATCAGATCGCCGTGGCACGAATGTAAACGGTTATATGATTGCTAGTCCCTTGGATATGCATTACGGAGACGTGGATAAGGTCTTGGCAGAGGAAAAGCAAAAAGCAAAGACCTATTTGTGCCATGCTTTAATTTAATGCTTGCATTTTTATATGGGTGCTATATAATATAGGTAGGAGATTGTGTATGCTCCATAGAGCAGTTTTAGGAGAGGGGTGTTTTGTTATGGAATTAAAATTTTACAGATGTAGTCATTGTGGTAACATTATTGTGAAACTGAAGGATTCTGGTGCACCTGTGTCCTGTTGCGGGGATGTAATGGCGCAGCTGCAGCCTGGAACCAGTGATGGTGCTCATGAGAAGCATGTACCTGTGGTTGAGCAGAATGGCAATCAGGTAAAGGTAGCAGTAGGTTCTGTAGAGCATCCTATGCTGGAGGCACATTATATTCAGTGGATTGTGCTGGAGACTGAGGATGGTTATCAGATTAAATATTTGCAGCCTGAAGCTAAGCCAGTGGCTGAATTCGTTCTGACAGAGGGCAGCAAGGTAGTTGCTGTATATGAATATTGCAATCTTCATGGATTGTGGAAAGCAGAATAAGCATATTTGGGAGGACTGTTCAGGATTTTGTAGAGACTTTCCTAGGCTGGCTATTGAGCTGGCTGAGGAGGAGGCTTCACAATTTTCTCTTTGGACAGTCCTTTTTTATTGTCAATTTTGCTCCTACATGCTATCATAATAAGGTTAATTGAAAAGTTTTTGGCTAGGAGGGATTGGCCTTGATTTTTGATAAAAAGCTGTTGCGAAAGATAGATATGAAGCTTTTGCTGGCTGTGTCAGCTATTGTGATAATTAGCTTGATTATTATAGGCAGCGCCACTCATATTAATAATCCCAGCGAGGAAAGATATTGGTTTGTGCAGCGCCAGGGAATCTTTGCAATTATTAATGTAGGCTTGGCAGTATTTTTTATGAATTTTGATTACAAAATGCTGCAGCGCTACGGGCAAAAAATGTATATATTTAATCTGGTTATGCTTTTGGCGGTTATGTTTGTAGGACAGTCAGCCTTGGGAGCCCAGCGCTGGATACAGATTGGCCCTATTACTTTGCAGCCTTCGGAGTTTTCTAAGATTATTATGATTATTTCTCTGGCTACTATGCTGCAGGAGCGAGTAGGGAAGCTGAATACCTTGTCGGATTTGCTGCCGGTGGCGGCCTATGTGGGAGTCCCCTTTCTTCTGGTTATGAAACAGCCGGATTTGGGAACATCTTTAGTATTTATGGCTATCTTTTTCGGTATGGTATTTACCTGTGGTATCAATTTGAAGCTGCTAGCAGGTATTTTTGGCACAGGTATAGCCTGTATGCCTATATTATGGCATTTTCTTAAGGATTATCAGAAAATGCGTATCATGGTTTTTATGGATCCTAATGTAGATCCTTTAGGCTCTGGCTACCATATTATTCAGTCCAAAATTGCTATAGGATCTGGTATGCTCTTTGGCAAGGGACTGTTTGAGGGGACTCAGAGCCAGCTTAACTTTTTACCAGAGAATCATACAGACTTTATCTTTGCTGTAGTAGGCGAGGAGTGGGGCTTTGTGGGAGCTGTAATTTTGCTTCTCTTGTATCTGGTAGTATTGTGGCGAGGCATTCAGATTGCTCGTCAGGCTCAGGATTCCTTTGGTACTCTCCTGGCAGTAGGCATTACCTCCATGCTGGCTTTCCATGTGCTGGTTAATGTGGGTATGACCGCTGGTATTATGCCAGTAACAGGTATTCCATTGCCATTTATGAGCTATGGTGTCAGTGCCCTGACGACCAACATTATGGCGGTGGCTATTCTAATGAATATATATATGCGCAATCAAAAATTGCAATTTTAGATGAAATATGAAATGTATGAGCGAGGTTAGAATTAATTGATTATTAAATTGGAACCAGAAATCCTGCAGGCTGTGGAGAAGCCTGCCAGATATACCGGTCATGAGCTAAATGCTGTTCATAAGGATTGGGAAAGCACTCCTTGCCATTTTGCTTTGGCACTGCCTGATGTATATGAGGTAGGTATGTCCAATCTTGGGCTGAAAATCCTTTATGAGGTTTTGAATGCCAGAGAGGATACTGCCTGTGAGCGGGTATATGCCCCTTGGATTGATATGGAAGAAATCATGCGTCAGCGGCAGATTCCCCTGTTTTCCTTGGAGAGCTTCCATGCCATTAAGGAATTTGATTTTCTAGGTTTTTCCCTGCAATATGAAATGATTTATTCCAATGTGCTGAATATGCTGGATTTGGCTGGGATTCCTATTTGGAGCAGGGACCGAGGGGAAAATGATCCCTTTATTGTAGGGGGCGGCCCATGTGTTTATAATACAGAGCCTATAGCAGATTTCTTTGATTTCTTTATTGTAGGCGAAGGAGAGGAGCTTATCTGCGAAACTGTGGATGTATTCCGCAGCTGGCAGGAGGCAGGTAAGCCAGAGGGCAGGCAGGGACTGTTGAAGCGTCTGGCTGTTCTGGATGGAATTTATGTGCCATCTTTCTATAATGTAACCTACAATCAGCAGGGGCTTTTTGCTGATATAGAGCCAGCCTGCCCAGAGGCTAAGCCTGTTATATATAAGCGATTGATAAAGGATATGGATAGCGTAAGATTCGTGGAGAAGCCTGTGCTGCCGTATATTGATATTGTTCATGACCGTATTATGCTGGAGTTGTTCCGTGGCTGTACCAGAGGCTGTCGCTTCTGTCAGGCCGGTACTTCCTATCGTCCGGTACGGGAGAGAAGCAAGGACAGATTGCGGGAGCTGGCTCGTAAGCTGATTGATTCTACTGGCTACAACGAAATGTCTTTGACTTCTCTTAGCTCGGCGGATTATTCCTGCCTGGGGGAGCTGGTAGATGATTTGTTTAGTGATTTCAAGGATGAAAAGGTAAGCTTTTCTCTGCCATCTTTGCGTATAGATAGCTTTTCCATTGATTTGGCTCACAAAATGCAGCAGGTGCGCAAAAGTGGTCTTACCTTTGCACCAGAGGCTGGTACCCAGAGATTGCGGGATGTTATCAACAAGGGTGTTACTGAGGAAAACCTTATGGCTGCTACAGAGGCGGCTTTCCGTCAGGGCTGGAAGCAGGTAAAGCTGTATTTTATGATGGGACTGCCTACAGAAACTGACGAGGATATTGTGGGGATTGCTAAGCTGGCGGAGAAGGTAGCTAGAAAGTACAAGGAGGTTACAGGCCGTTGGGGCGTTACTGTAACCATTAGCGTATCCTGCTTTGTACCAAAGCCTCATACACCTTTCCAGTGGTATGGCCAGCTGCCAGAAGCTGAATTTCACCGTCGTCAGCGCTTGCTGAAGGATAGCATTACTGAGCGGGCTGTAAAGTTCAACTATCATGATGCCAGAGTTAGCGTGCTGGAGGGAGCTATTGCCAGAGGCGATAGAAAAATCGCTCAGGTTATTTATCAGGCATGGAAGGATGGGGCCAAATTTGATGGCTGGAATGATTTGTTCAAAAATGATGTATGGCATGAGGCCTTTGCTAAATGTGGCATAGATTTGCATCTTTATAATGAGAGAGCTAGAGAACCAGAGGAAAAGCTGCCTTGGGAGCATACAACCCCAGGTGTAAGCAAGGAATTTTTGCTGCGGGAGTATGACAAGGCTATTAAGGAGCAGCTGACAGAGGATTGCCGTCGTGGCAAATGCTCTGCCTGTGGTGTCTGCCCATCTCTAAAGGCTAAGGTTGTAGATTGGAGGCGGGAAAATGTATAAATATCGGGCTGAAATTACCAAGGGTGAGGAAATCCGTTATATTTCCCACCTTGATTATGCTGGGGTTATGGAGCGGGCTATTCGCCGTGCCAAGCTGCCGGCAGCTTATTCTGAAGGATTTAATCCTCATATCAAGATTGCCTTTGCTTCTGCTTTGTCCTTGGGGGTTATTAGCGATGCGGAGTATATGGATTTTGAGATGACCAAGCCACTGTGTCAGCCAGAGGTGTTTGATCGTCTTAGCAAGGCTTTGCCACCGGGGGTAAAGCTGCTGAGGCTGAAAGAAGTACCAGAGCCAAAGCCTTGTAAGGGCAAAAAGCACAAGGCTCTAATGGCAGAGGTACAGGAGGCAGAGTATGAACTGTATGTGCCTTTGACAGGATATTGGCAGGAGGCAGTGCAGGCTGTAGAGGCTTATAATAAAGCCCCAGAGGCTATGGTTCATCGCGTGACTCCTAAGACAAACAAGATGATTGAAACCAAGCAGTATATGCTGAAGCCTGTTAAGCTGTCTATGGCTGGAGATTTGCTAAAGCTGTATATGGATATTGCCATTACCCAAAGCGGTAGCGTAAAGCCGGGAGAGATTCTTAAGCTGTTGCAGGCCGAATACAATTTGCCAGTGGATGAGCCAAAGGTTTTGATTAAGAGAATCTCCATGAAGGGCCAGGGCAGAGCCTTAATAGATTTGGTTTAATCAATGGGCGGGCAAAATTAAAATCAGGAGCTGGATATGAAATCAATTATAGTCAATGTTATGCCGGAGGAAACCCGCATTGCTGTAAAAGAGAATAATAGATTAACCTCCTTGGAGCTGGAACGGCCAAGGCATAGCCATTTGGTGGGAAATATCTACAAGGGTATTGTGCAGAATGTACTGCCTGGTATGCAGGCGGCCTTTGTGGATATTGGCCAGAGCAAAAATGCTTTTCTCTATATTGGGGATGGCAAGGCGGAGGTAGATGGAGTTGGGAGTCCTAGAAAGACCATTCATATTGGTCAGGTGCTGCCAGTGCAGATTACCAAGGATGAGGTGGGCACCAAGGGACCTCGGGCTACTATGCATCTGACCCTTCCCGGGCGGAATGTGGTGCTGATGCCTCGGTCGGCTTATATAGGCACATCCCATCGCATTGACTCAGAGCAGGAGCGCCACCGCCTTTATGATATTGTACGGGAGGCTTGCCCAGAGGATATGGGTGTGATTATTCGCACTGCTGCTATGGGCCAGTCCAAGGAATGTATCCAGCGGGATATTCGCTATCTTATTAAGGTTTGGCAGTCTGTTGAGGCTAAGTCCAAGCTGATGAAGGGCACAGGCCTTTTGTATCGGGATGTGGATTTGGTTATCCGCATTGTGCGGGATTTGTTTAACGAGGATGTTGAACAAATGGTAATTGATGATGAGATTGTCTATGGCCGGGTTAAGGATTTGCTGCAGGGCATGGCGCCGGAGTGGGCGGATAGGCTGAAGCTGTACAAGGGCAGTAATATATTTGAATATTACGAAATTGAGGCTGAAGCAGTCAGTGCAGGCAATCGTCAGGTTCCCTTGGCTTCTGGGGGATTTTTGGTTATAGACAAAACTGAGGCTATGACGGTTATTGATGTTAATACTGGCAGTTTTGTGGGAAATATCAGCTTGGGCGAAACGGCTTTTGCTTTGAACAAGGAGGCGGCGGTGGAAATTATGCACCAGCTGCGGCTGCGGGATATTGGCGGTATTGTGCTGGTGGATTTCATTGATATGGAAAAGGAGGAGCATAATAAGGCTCTTTTGCAGCTTTTGAGGCAGCTGGCTCAGCAGGATAGAACCAAAACTCATGTGGTGGATATTACTGCTTTGGGGCTGGTGGAGATTACCCGCAAAAAGACTCGGCATAATATAGATAACCTTCTCTATCGGGATTGTCCAGTGTGCCAGGGCAGTGGCAGGGTGCTGTCGGCAGAGGCTTTGGCTATTAATGTGTGCCGGGAGATTCGCCGTATCGAAGCCCATAAGCATGGGGCTGAGGGGTATATGTTACATATACATCCAGAAGCAGCTAAGGAACTAAAGGCAGGAGAGGCCTTTGAGAGACTGTATAAAGATTTGGGGGTAAGGGTAAATATCTGCTCGGATAGAGAAATCCAGCCAGGATGTTATAGTTTGTTTCAGGAATAAATTTTCATTGCAATTTATCTTGAAATAATGTAATATACCTTTGTAATATGTTTCGCCGGCTTTCCTAGTCGGCGTATTCTTTTTTAACAATAAAGGAGGACTAAGACAATGAATGAGACTTTAGAGAAAATTTTTCATCTAAAGGAACATGGTACCAGCGTCCGCACAGAGATTATCGCCGGTATCACCACATTTATGACCATGGCCTATATTTTGGCCGTCAACCCTAATATCCTTGGCACAACCGGTATGGATGCCGGTGCCGTATTTGCAGCTACCGCCATTGGCGCCTGCATTGGTACCCTGATTATGGCCGCTTTGGCAAATTATCCATTTGTATTGGCTCCTGGTATGGGCCTCAATGCCTTCTTTGCTTTTACAGTTGTAGGCCAGATGGGTTACTCCTGGCAGGTGGCTTTGGCAGCTGTATTTGTTGAAGGTATTATATTCATTATTTTGTCACTTACCAAGGTTAGAGAGGCTATTTTCAACTGTATCCCTCCAGCCCTGAAATACGGTGTTACCAGTGGTATTGGTCTGTTCATTGCCTTTATCGGTATGCAGAACGCCAAAATCGTTGTAGATGGCCCTACTCTGGTAGGTCTTTATCCATTTAGAGCAGCTTTGCTGGATGGCTCCTTCTACACTGTAGGTATTGGCGCTTTCCTGGCTCTTATGGGCACCTTGCTGACAGCCATTCTCATGGCTAAAAAGGTTCCAGGCGGCATTCTCTGGGGTATTCTGATTACCTGGGCTGCTGGCATGATTTGCGAAATGACTGGTATCTATATTCCGGATCCAGCTCAGGGCATGTTCTCTGTAATGCCAGATTTCTCTCATGGCATTGCTATTCCAAGTCTGGCACCAACCTTCATGCAGCTTGATTTCAGTGCTATTGCTACACTGAACTTCCTGACTATTATGCTGACCTTCATGTTTGTAGATCTGTTTGATACGCTGGGAACTCTCATTGGCGTAGCTTCCAAGGCCGATATGCTGGATAAGCAGGGCCGTCTGCCAAATATCAAGGGTGCTTTGATGGCTGATTCCATTGCCACCACTGCTGGTGCTATTTTGGGTACCTCCACTGTAACTACTTTTGTAGAAAGCTCTGCTGGTGTAGGTGCAGGCGGTCGTACTGGTCTTACTGCTGTTGTCAGCGCCATTCTCTTTGCTTTGAGCTTGCTGCTGGCACCTATCTTCCTAGCTATTCCAGCCTTTGCTACTGCTCCTGCTTTGATTGTGGTAGGCTTCCTGATGGTAAGCAGCCTGATGCGCATTGACTTTGATGATTTGACTGAGGCTGTGCCTGCTTATATTGCTACTATTGCTATGCCATTTATGTACTCCATTTCTGAGGGTATTTCCATGGGTGTTATCTCCTATGTAATTATCAATATCTGCACTGGCTCAGTGTCCAAAAAGCAGATTAGTCCAGTGGTATATATTCTGGCTGTAATCTTTGTTTTGAAGTATATTTTCGTATAAAATTTTATTGACATTGTGTTGGTGAAATGGTAAAATATGTCAATGTGAGTGCACTATAAGTGTACTTTCCCCAACCGCACAGTGAGGTTAATAAAGGGATTTTCCCTACCGTAATTGGCGAGTACTAATATAGGGAGGTGTAGAGGAATGTACGCAATTATTCAGACTGGTGGCAAGCAGTACAAGGTAGCTGAGGGCGATGTTGTTACTGTTGAGAAGCTGGAGGCTGCTGAGGGCGACGTTGTTACTTTTGATCAGGTTCTGACTGTAGTAAAGGACAGCGAGGTTGTAGTAGGCAAGCCTGTAGTTGATGGTGCCAAGGTTACCGCTAAGGTAGAGGCTCAGGGCAAGGACAAGAAGATTCTGGTCTTCAAGTACAAGGCTAAGTCCAACTATCGTAAGCGTCAGGGTCATCGTCAGCCTTTCACTAAGGTTGTTATCGAGAAGATCGAAGCTTAATGATTGAGATAAAGGTTTATCGCAATTCCCAGGGAAGAATATCTGGCTATGATGTCCGTGGTCATCACGGCGAATATGGCAGTGATATTGTTTGTGCCGGGATATCCACATTAGCACAAACCGCTCTTAAGGGCGTAGGGCAGCACCTGCATCGCGAAGTTGATTATAAAGTAGCGAGTGGTGACTTGCATGCAAGGCTCAAAGGCGTTCCCGATGAATTAACTGATGCAATTTTAGAGACAATGCTCATTGGGTTCTATGATATCCAAGAGTATGATCCAGAGGAAATATGTATTTCAGTGGTACAGGAGGTGTAACCCTGATGTTTAAGTTTGATTTGCAGCTGTTTGCGCATAAGAAAGGTGTATCCAGCACCCGTAACGGCCGTGATTCTGAGGCAAAGCGCCTTGGTGTCAAGGAGCAGGCTGGTACAGTTGTAACTGCAGGCAGCATCATTGTTCGTCAGCGTGGAACTCATTTCCATCCTGGTAATGGTGTAGGCATCGGCAAGGATGATACCATCTATGCCAAGATTGCTGGCCGCGTTGCTTTCGAGCGCAAGGGACGTTACAACCGTCAGGTTAGCGTTTATGCAGTAGAAGAAGCTGCTATGTAATTGCAGAGAGATACCTGCGCCTGAATGGGTGCAGGTATTTTTTTCTTTATGGTGATGTATAAAAAGCTGGCATTGGGTACAATACCAGCTTTTTATACATCATATGGATTCAGATATGGAAATAGAGCTGGCAGGTCTGTATAGGTATAGACATTGCTTTTATCAGGATAGACATTCAAAATAAAAATAAGGAGGCAGGTATGCAGTTTATTGATAGAATTACCATCAAGGTAACAGCAGGTACTGGTGGACATGGCAAGTCAGCCTTCCGCAGAGAAAAATTTGTAGCCAAGGGCGGCCCCTCTGGTGGTGATGGTGGCCGTGGCGGTGATATTGTTTTTCGGGTAGATAACAATATGAATACCCTGTTGGATTTTCGCTTTCATCGCAAGTTTGTAGCCAAGAATGGCGAAAATGGGGATATCAAGAATCAGTATGGCCATAATGCGCCACCATGTATTGTCAAGGTACCCCAGGGAACCTTGGTTAAGGATGCAGATACTGGTGAGACTCTGGCTGATTTGACAGAGCTGGGCCAGGAGGCTGTTATTGCCAAGGGCGGCCGGGGTGGCCGGGGCAATGCCAAATTTGCCAATAGTGCCAATAGAGCACCAACCTTTGCCGAATTAGGTGAGCCAGGAGAGGTAAGAAATCTTTTGCTGGAGCTGAAGCTGTTGGCGGATGTGGGCTTGGTAGGCTATCCAAGTGTAGGCAAATCCAGTCTGGTATCCAAGGTTTCTGCTGCCCGCCCAGAGATTGCCGAATATCATTTTACCACTATTACTCCTGTATTGGGCGTGGTAAATGTAGGTGAGCTGGGAGATGAAAAGACCTTTGTTATGGCAGATATTCCAGGTCTTATTGATGGCGCCTCTGAGGGTGTAGGCCTTGGTCACGATTTCCTCCGCCATGTGGAGAGAACCAAGGTTATTGTGCACATCGTAGATGCTTCTGGTATTGAGGGCAGAGATCCGGTAGAGGATTATTACAAGATTAACAAGGAATTGAAGCTGTACAGTGAGCGAATTTCCCGCAGACCTCAGATTTTGGCTGCTAACAAAATGGATTTGCCAGGAGCAGAGGAAAATCTGGTGCGCTTGAAGGAGCTGGCAGAAAAGGAAGGTATTCAGATATTCCCAATTTGTGCAGCTACTGGTCAGGGACTGAGAGAGTTGATTAATGCTGTAGCCAAGGCTCTGGACGAGTATGTCGAGGAGCCAGAGATTGAAGAGGGCGAAAAGGTTTATGAGGCTCAGGAGGAAGATCCGGACAAGGTAAATATTACTCGGGATATGTCTGGTGATTTTGTGGTTAGCGGCAAGTCTTTGGACAAGCTGGTGGCTATGACCAACTTCGGCAATGATGAGGCTGTCCGCCGCTTCCAGTATATCTGGCGTATCAAGGGCATTGATAAGAAGCTGCAGGAGAAGGGTATCAAGGAAGGAGATACCGTTCACATCGGTGATATGGAATTTGAGTACAGAGAGTAAGGCTCTGTTTTTACGGATTATTATGGAGGATAAAATTTGATAAAGAATACATTAACTGGCAAGCAGAAAAGCTTCCTGCGTTCTATGGGCATGACTATGGATCCCATTGTCAATATTGGCAAGGAAGGCGTTACTCCTACTGTGGTTACCGCAGCTCAGGAGGCTATCAAGAAGCGGGAACTGATTAAGGTAAGAGTTTTGCAGAACTGTTTTGAGGAGCCTAGAGATGCTATTGAAACTCTGGCTGATCGCAGCAATGCCAATCTGGTACAGGTAATTGGCCGTAACGGCTTGCTTTTCCGTCGGAATTTTGACAAGCCAAAAATTGAATTGCCTAAATAAGGTTTTATATAGAATCCAATTTAGTACGTAAATAAACAACCCTGGAAAGGATGATTTTGTCATGGATATTAGAAAGCAGATAGGTAATGCCCAACGTATAGTTGTCAAGGTGGGAACTAGCACTCTGCTGCACCCCAATGGCAAAATCAACCTTTATCGTATTGAGCATTTGGCACGGGAGCTGGCAGATTTGGCCAGCCAAGGCCGGGAGGTTATACTAGTTACCTCTGGTGCTATTGGGGTAGGAATGTTGCGGATGGGCTTGTCCCAGCGGCCAGACAGCCCACAGGAGAAGCAGGCTCTGGCAGCAGTAGGCCAGGTACAGCTGATGCATCTTTATGACAAATTCTTTACGGAATATGGTCAGGTTGTGGGCCAGGTTCTGCTGACCAAGGAGAATTTTGCTAACCACGATCAGTATATCAATGGCCGTAACACTATTTTGACCATGCTGAAAAATAATGTTCTGCCAGTTATCAATGAAAATGATGCTGTTACCATTGCCGAGGTAAAGATTGGAGATAATGATACTCTATCAGCTACTGTAGCAGCTATGGTGGATGCAGATGTATTGATTATTCTTTCTGATATTGACGGGGTATATGATGCCAATCCTCAGACACACCCAGAGGCCAAGCTGCTGCATGAGATTCCGGAAATCACTCAGGCTGTGGAACAGCTGGCAGGCGGAGCAGGCTCCAATGTAGGAACTGGAGGCATGGCTACCAAGATAGAGGCAGCCAAGATTGCTGTAGCCAGCGGTGTAACCATGTTTATTGCCTCTGGCAGTGAAAACGGTATTCTGCGGGCAATTTTGCAGGGTGAGGAAATTGGTACAGTGTTCCCACCAAGACCGGCTCATTTGCGGGCGCGTAAGGGATGGCTGGCCTTTGGAAGACGTATTTCTGGTGTGCTTTTTGTGGATGAAGGCTGTGTCAAGGCCTTAAAGGCTGGTTCCAGCCTGTTGGCAGCAGGTATTACGGCTACTGAGGGCAATTATCCTGCTGGCAGTACCGTGCGAGTATTGACCCATGATTATCAGGAAATAGCTCGGGGCACCATTAATTATGCTGCGGAGACTATAGAAAAAATCAAGGGCAGAAAAACCTCCGATTTTGCAGGGCTGATTCAGGGAGAAATCCATGATGAGGTTATTCATAGAGATAATATGGTATTGATGATTTGATAGATTGCCGTAGGAGGGACTTTAGATGGATTTACAGGAAATGATTTTAGCCAAGGCTGGTGCTGCCAAGGAGGCTGCCCAGTCCATGAATATGCTTTCTACTGTGGTAAAGAATGCGGCCTTGCTGGCTATGGCTCACGCCTTGGAGCAGCGTTGTGAGGCGGTTTTGGAGGCCAATCAACAGGATTTGGAGCAGGCTCGCCACAAGGGAGTTAAGCGTTCCTATCTGGATAGATTAATGCTGGATGAAAGCAGAATCAAGGGGATGGCTGATGGCCTCAGACAGGCTGCAGCTCTGCCAGATCCTATTGGGGAAGGTGATTATTCCACTATTCGTCCCAATGGCCTGGAAATCCGCCGGGTACGGGTTCCTTTAGGTGTGGTAGGCATGATTTATGAGGCTAGACCAAATGTAACAGCAGATGCTATTGGCTTGTGTCTGAAATCTGGTAACAGTGTTCTCCTTCGGGGAGGTTCTGAGGCGTTGCTGTCCAACAAGGCTATTGCAGCAATTATGTCAGAGGCGGCTTATCATGCTGGTATTCCAGAGGGAGCTATCCAGCTGATTGATACAACAGATCGGGAGGCAGTAAATATTATGCTGCGATTGAAGGAATATTTGGATGTAATTATTCCTCGTGGCGGAGCCGGCCTTATTAAAACTGTAGTAGAAAACAGCATTGTACCTGTTATTGAAACTGGCACCGGTGTGTGTCATACCTTTGTAGATGCTACAGCTGATTTGTCTATGGCCTTGAATATAGCTATTAATGCCAAAACTTCCCGCCCTTCGGTGTGCAATGCCATGGAAACCTTGCTGGTTCATGAGCAGGTGGCGGGAGAGTTTTTGCCTGTATTGCAGGAAGCTATGGCAGCCAAAAACTGTGAGCTGCGGGGCTGTCCAAAATGCCGGGCTATTCTGCCTGATATGGTGGAGGCAGTGCCAGAGGATTGGAGCACAGAATATGGCGATTTGATTCTCTCTGTCAAGGTGGTTTCTGATATTCAGGAGGCTATCGCTCATATTAATAAATATAATACTGGTCATTCTGAGGCCATTATTACGGAAAGCCTTCATAATGCCAGACTGTTCCAGCGTTGTGTAGATGCAGCGGCAGTATATGTAAATGCTTCTACTAGATTTTCTGATGGCTGTGAATTTGGCTTTGGGGCGGAAATCGGCATTAGCACCCAGAAGCTTCACGCTAGAGGGCCTATGGGCTTGCTGGCCTTAACCAGTACCAAATATCTGGTGGTAGGCGATGGACAGATTCGCTAAGTTAAGGGCTTATTTCAGAACTCTAAGGCAGTATGCTTGCAATGCTAAGGGGCGTCACGATATACTTGATTATGGCAGAGCGTTATTTTGCATATTGCTGACAGTGCTTGTTTTGTGGAAGATATTGGCAAAGGGGAGTTGACAATGGGAAAAAAAAGAGTTGGTATCTTTGGTGGTACCTTTGATCCCATTCATATGGGGCATCTTATTGTGGCAGAAACCATTATGGATGAATTTCATTTGGATAAGGTGGTTTTTATTCCTGCTGCAGTGCCTCCCCACAAATTGGACAAGCAAATCTCCCCAGCTAAGCATCGCTATATGATGACCATGCTGGCCACCTGTTCCAATCCCCGTTTTCAGGTATCTGATATGGAAATGCACCGGCAGGGGCCATCCTATAGCCGGGATACTCTGGCTCAGCTGCTAGAGGAGCATGGCAGGGATACAGAATTTTATTTTATTGTAGGGGCAGATTCGGTGGAAAACCTCCATACTTGGAATCGTATTGATGAATTATTGACTATGTGCCATTTTATTGGGGCATCCCGGCCAGGCTGTATGCCGGATATGGAGAAAATTGCGCAACGCTTTGGGCCTCTGGTAGAGAAAATTCACTGTTTGGAAACTCCGGAGCTGGAAATTTCTTCTACAGAAATTCGTCATAGAGTAGGTCAAAAAAGAACAATACGCTATATTGTGCCTGAAACGGTGGAACAATATATTTATAAAGAAAAATTGTATTTGGATATGGTATAATAAAGAGGGCTGTGGCTATGAACTATGAGGAAATGAAAATAAAATTGCAATCCAGACTAAAGCCATCAAGGTATGAGCATTCAGTAGGGGTGGCAGAAACAGCAGTCTTTTTGGCTGAGAGATTTCATGTTGATGTGGATAAGGCCCGCATTGCAGGCTTGCTTCATGACTGTGCCCGCCAGTATTCTAATGAACAGCTGCCTCAGGAGGCTTCGGGCCGAGGTATTGCCATTGGCCCAGTGGAAAAGGAAATGCCTCTTTTGCTTCACGGCTATGTAGGTGCTCAGTTGATTGCTGAGGAATATGATGTAGATTCTCCTGAGATAGCCCAGGCCATTTATCGTCATACGGTGGGAGGCCCTCATATGACTGATTTGGACAAGATTGTTTATTTTGCCGATATGATTGAGCCCCATCGAAATTATCCAGAGGTAGAGGAGCTGCGGCGTTTGTCCAGAGAAGCTTCCTTGGATGAAATGGTCTTGGAGGGACTGAACCAGTCCATTATTTTTGTGGTAAGCAAGGGACATTTACTGCATCCTGATACCATTGCCGCTAGGAATGATATTCTTTTGGAAAACTCTAAGAAAGCTGATTTGGATTGATGTAGATGGTAAGTCAGACAAAAATAAATGTAGAACGCAAAAGAAAAATCAGGCGAAAAAAACGCAGGCTGAAATTCCTTCGTCTGCTGGTAGTCATGGTTATTTTTGGCCTTATTATGACCGCTGTAGGCTGGGTTTGTCAGCAGGCATACAATTGGGCATATAAGACCTATGCAGTTTACGCAGAGATTTATGATGACTATAGACAGCGCCGAGAGCTAAGGGCGGCCAGCTTTGATCCCCGGTTTGATGGTTATACCAATATCCTTTTTGTGGGCTTGGATACCGGGGCCGAGGGCATGGGACAACAGGCAGACAATATGTTTTTGTTAAGCTTTCGCCATGAGGATGGAGCTGTCCGTATTGTGAATATACCTCGCTTTACCTTGACGGAAATCCCAGGCATACAAGGAACCCAGCGTTTGAATAGTGCCTATCCCTATGGAGGTATTAATCTTTTGGAGCAGTCAGTGGAAAAGCTGCTGAATGTAACAGTACATCACAATGTGGTGATTGATACAGAGGCTCTCAGGGAGCTGGTGGATGTTATTGGTGGCATAGATGTATATGTGGAAACCAATATGGATTATGATGATCCAGAGGAGGATCTCCATATTCATATTCCAAAGGGGTATCAGCATATGGATGGTGATACAGCCCAGAAATATCTTCGCTATGCCAGTGATGATTTAGGAGCCTATGGCCGAGGCAAGAGACAACAGAGCTTTATCAAGGCTGTGTACAACCGAATGCTGCAGCCGGATATGGTAACCAAGCTTCCTCAGCTGACAGATGTATGGCAGCGTCGGGTACATACCACTATTGAGGTCTTTGATGCAGGTCATTTTGCCAGCCTGGTCAGCAAGCTGGCCAATGTTCAGCCAGAGCTGAAGCTGCTGCCGGGAGGCTGGGATCAATACGGTTCCTGGGTATCCAATCCTCAGGATGTACAAAATATGATGAATGAGCTCTTCCCACAGCCGGAGGAGCAGGAAGAAAATAAAGGATTTTTTGATTTTTTTTAGGAGGAATAATATGGTAAAAACATCTCTTGAATTGGCAAAGCTCATAGCCGAAGCTGCCTCTGACAAAAAGGCTAGAGATATTGTGCTGATGAATATGATTGATTTGACACCAACTACAGATTATTTTGTAGTTTGCTCTGCTGGCAGCACTACCCAGGTGCGGGCAATTGCTGATAATATTGAGGAAAAGCTTCAGGAGGAGGCAGGCATTGATTTTCTGCACAAGGAAGGCTATCGCGAGGGCGAGTGGGTGCTGTTGGATTATGGTGACTGTGTAGCCCATATCTTCCTGCAGGATAGCCGTGAATACTATGCCTTGGAAACTCTGTGGGGAGATGCAGAGCTGACTCCTTATGAGGATTGATGATGGCAGGTATGAATAATTCACGTCGTGGCGGCTTCCGTCAGAGGGAAAGCCGTTCTCCTAGAGAAGAAAAGCCTGTTATGAAATATGGCCCTAGTACAGTGGCGGTGCTGACTGTTGTGCGAGAATCTGAAATGGGTGCCTTTCTGGATGCAGAAACCGGTCGTACCAATGATGATATTCTGTTGCATAAGACTCAGCAGACTGAACCAGTACATATTGGGGATCAGGTAAAGGTGTTCTTATATCTGGATCCTAAGCATCGTTTGACTGCCAGTATGCGAGTACCTAGATTGAAGGAAGGTCAGATTGCCCGGATGCGGGTTATCAATGTTACCAAAGATGGTGCCTTTTTGGATGTAGGTGCGGAGCGTGGTATCTTTATGCCTTATGCTGGCATGAGAGGCAAGCTGCAGATAGGTGAAGTGGTATGGGCCAAGCTTTATACTGATAAGTCTGGCCGTCTGGCTGTAACCATGAAGGTTGAGGACGAAATGCGCCGTGCCTCTGTCAAGGCAGTAGATGTTCACAAGGGACAGATGGTTAAAGGTTCTGTGTACAATATTACAGATAGTGGTGCTTTTATGCTAACCACTGAGCGTTATATTGCCTTTATTGCCAACAAGGAGATGCAGGAGCATCCAAGAGTTGGCCAGGAGCTGGAGGCCCGGGTTACTTATGTCCGTCCAGATGGCAGAATAAATGCTTCCCTTAGAGAAGCCAAGGAAAAGGCTTTGGTCAGTGATGCAGACAAGATACTAATGTTCCTGCAATCTAACAATGGCCGTATGCCTTATTGTGATACCAGCAGTCCAGAGCTTATTAAGGGTAAATTCAAAATAAGCAAAGCAGCTTTCAAAAGAGCTTTGGGGCATTTGTACAAGGATGGCCTGATTGAAATGAAGGATGGCTGGACTTATTTGTGCGATTAAGTCTATTTTTAAAAAGTTTTTTTGAATTTAGCAGGATTTTATATATTTGTCGCGAATAAAATATCTGTAAGGAATATTTTCTCCTTTTTAGAGGGAGAAATTTCAATATGTGTTAAATATATCTGTGACTGCACAGGCCTAGAGGTCGGTAGGCAATTACAGAGGTAAAATAAGATGGGGGCGATAGAATGGCAGTTGAAGAGAACAAGGGAATTCTGCTGGAAACAGGTACAAATGAGTTTGAAATTGTTGAATTCAGCATTGGCTCTGTTAATTACGGCATAAATGTGGCAAAGGTACGGGAGGTTATTACCCGCACACCGGTTACAGAGATGCCTCAGGCACATCCTTATGTTGATGGTTTGTTTACACTGCGTGGCAAGGCAATTCCTTTGGTAAATTTGCCAAGATGTCTGAATATGCCTAGTCAGGGAGAGCCAAAGAATATAATTGTTACTGAGATTAACAATTATGATATTGCTTTCCTGGTTGACAGTGTATCCCGTATTCACCGTATTTCCTGGAAGAATATGGAGCCTGCTCCAGAGGTCGGGGATCAGTCCAGAGTAGTAGGTATTGTTAAGATGCAGGAAAAGATTATTCTGCTGCTGGATTTTGAGACTATTATTGCAGAGATTAATCCAGAGATTAATGCCAAGCTGACTACTTTTGATGATGCACCTATGGATATGAAGGCAGAGCGTTCCAACGTACATGTTCTTTGTGCTGAGGATTCTCCATTGCTGAGAGAGCTGCTAGTAAATACGCTCCATGAGTCTGGCTATCGTTTTGTCCGTGACTTTAACAATGGTCAGGATGCTTGGAATTATCTGGCTAACAATCTTAAGGCAGATTTGCCTGTGGAGGATCAGGTGCGGGTAATTATCTCTGATATTGAGATGCCACAGATGGATGGTCATCGCCTCCTGAAGCTGGTTCGAAGTGATGCTAGGTTTAATGGTATTCCATTTATCCTGTTCTCCTCCTTGATTAGTGAGGAAATGCGCCGCAAGGGCGAGGAGCTGGGAGCTGATGGTCAGATTTCCAAGCCAGAAATCAATCAGCTTATCGGCCTGATAGACGAGCTTATCTTTGGTATTAAGATAGATAAGGAAGAATAAAGATTTCTTAGGAGCTGTTCCTTTCCGCTATAAGGTAGATAAGGGGACAGCTCTTTTTTGCTGTAAATTAATATAGTAAATAACTTGAGAATGTGATAAAATATATATGAACGAATGATAATGAGTTTTAATATGTTTAAACTACTAACTGGATTGACTGATATAAGCAGAAAAGTGTAGAATTAAAACAGGGATGTTTTTGTAATGCGAGAGGATTTTATTTATGGGGTATATGATATAAAAGGAGTGGCAGCATGGATGAGGTAATGGGGATTCATTTTTCAATGCTGGTAATAACCTGTTTATTGATGCTTACTATGGGAGTACAGGCTTATTATTCCATTGCCATAAGTTCAAAATTGAATAGAACCTTTATTTACTGTTTTATTTTGATTACTTTTTGTGCTGTTATGGATTGGTTTCGTTTGACTCTGAATGGCTCAACAGCACCAGTTTATTTGCATTATTTAGCTGTCAGCTCGGAATATGCCAGTGCACCTTTGGTGGTTTTGCTGATTATTAGAGTATTGGGACGAATGAGGGAAAATTATTTCTTAGTGCCCTTATTTGTACTTAATATTATTCTGCAATTTTCTACAGGCTTTACCAATTGGATTTTTTATATAGATGATGCCAATATGTTTGTGCGGGGAGATTATTTCCGTGTTTATGTAGCTATTTATACTATTGGCATTTTTACCATGTATAGAGCTGTCCACAAATGTAGTCAGGAATATCAAAACCGTAACTATAAGATGCTGCTGTTAAGTATTATTTCCCTGACTGTTGGGGTAGGCATGAACGAATTTGGTGCTACAGAAAATCGTACTACTTTTTTGGCAGTAGCCATTGCCAGCACCTTGTTTTACATTTACTTTATGGAAATCAGTATTCAGATGGATTCATTGACTAAATTGCTGAATCGACGCTGTTTTGATAAGCATATAAAGCAATTGAGTTATGATACAGCTATTGTTTTCTTTGATGTAAATCAATTCAAAAGTATAAATGATAATTATGGTCATAAGCATGGAGATATTGTTTTACAGCAGGTAGCCAGCAATATTCGCTATGTTTTTGGCAATATGGGTTATATCTACCGAATTGGCGGGGATGAATTTGCCATGATTCTTAAGCCAGGACAGCTGGAGAAGATGAATTATCTTTTGATGGTGGAGCTGCTGGAACAAAGGCTGGATAAGGTGCGCCAAAATGAAAATCCTATTCTGCCATCGGTGTCAATTGGACATGCTATTTACAGGGAAGGTATGAATAAGGCTGATGTTATTAGTCTGGCAGATCAGCGGATGTATATTCATAAAAATGGCAGTGGTCGTTCTTAAGAGCATAATAGATATAAATATATACTCTAATTATAGGCGAATGTTTTTTCTAAAAATGCTGGTTTTTTCCGGTAATATCTGTTATGATAGATACAGAATTTGTAAATGACCTGTTAGAAAGGTATCCTGGCAGGTGTGATGGGAGGAAATATAGATGAATAAGGTATTTCTGAAGGGCCGTTTGGCTCGTGATGTAGATTTGCGTACTACTACCACCGGTAAGTCTGTGGCTCAGGTAAGTATTGCTGTCAATCGTTGGGGCAAGGACCAGGGAGCAGATTTTATACCATTGGTTATCTGGGGACAGCAGGCAGAAACCTTTGCCCGCTATCTCTTTAAGGGCCGTGAGGTGCTGGTAGAGGGCCGTATGCAGGTAAGAAGCTATGATGACAAGAATGGCAACAAGCGTTATGCCACAGAGGTTATTGTAGAGAACTTTGAGTTCTGCGGCAGTCGTAATGATGCTGGCAACGGCGGTGGCAACGACGGCTTTGGCGGTGGCAATAACTTTGCCGGCGGCGGTAATGACAGCTTCGCTGGCAACGGCGGACAGAACAACAGCAATGCGCCATTTGCTGGCAGTGATAACTTTGGCAGTATGCCAGAGGACAGCGATATTCCATTCTGATTTAGGGGGGATGAGGTGTTTTTATGCAGTTTAAAATGATTCATGAGAATTACAATGTAGCTGATTTGGCGGTTTCCATTCCTTTTTATGAGGAGGCCTTGGGACTCCATGAGGTAAGACGTAAAGAAGCTCAGGATGGTTCCTTTATCATTGTGTATTTGGCTAATGATGCTTCCGATTTCGAGCTGGAGCTGACCTGGCTGCGGGATATGGATAGACCTTATAATCTGGGAGATTGTGAATTCCATTTAGCATTCCGCACAGATTATTATGAGGCGGCTCATGCCAAGCACGAAAAGATGGGCTGCATCTGCTATGAAAATCCTCAGATGGGTATTTATTTTATCAAAGATCCAGACGGATATTGGCTGGAGATTCTTCCATCTGTAAAATAAGATTTATTCAGAAATTTACGTGCGATTAAGCTCCTTCAAAGACAAGTGAGTCTTAGCACCTGTTTCTCTGGAGTTAAGTGAGGTAAAAAATGAAAAATCTATATAAAACAATTCTATCATTATGTATGTGTAGTGCCTTTATGTGCTCTGTAGCCATGGCACAGGCACTAAGGGTTATTCCCTATCCAGATGGTTTGGAGACACAAATAGAGGGCGCTTCCTCTGCACCACTAGATATTAATCATGAGGATTCAAAATATTTTAGTCAGCTGGATTACTACAATATGGAATCTAATAACAATCTGACTATTCTCAGTCATTATCCCACCTATCAGCAGACCACAGAATATACCTGCGGTCCTGCTGCAGGTCTTACTGTGCTGTATTACTTTGGCGATACTCAGTATGACGAAATGTCCTTAGCTCAGGAAATGAAAACCCAAGGCTATCCTATTGGCACAAATCCACAGGATATGGTAGATTTCTTCAAGAGAATAGGCTATCATACAGAAAGTAGCTTAGATGGCATTACCTTTGACAGCTATGCTGCCTTTAGGGACTTTGTTTTAGCTGAGCTAAAGAATAATCACCCTATTATGGTAGAAAATGTGGAATGGGGCGGTCATTGGCGTGTGATTATCGGCTACGACGATATGGGTACCGAGGCTACATTGGATGATGTGCTTATTTTTGCCGATAGCTATGATACCTGTGACCATTTGCAGGATGGCTATATGGTAGGAAGCGGCTGGAAGTTCTATTCCATGTGGTTTGATCACTATATGTTGCCAGAGGCTCAAAGAAATCAGCCCTTTATCGTTGCTTATCCAGAGGATTAAGAATTGTTAATTCAATAGGAAAAATTATGAGGCGAAGGCTTACAACTTACATGTGGGCTTTCGCCTTTTATATTCCCCTTGACAGAAAGGTATGAGATAATTATAATTATATTGTAATAATTATAGTTACAACAATAGAGCTTTATACTGAATTATATATGTAATAACGAAGTTAAAATATTTAGAAAATGAGAAAATTGGTTCTTTTTTTGAGTCGTTGGGTAAACTGTGGTATAATGCACAAAGATGAGTAATAGTGTAAGAATTAAGTAGGTAGATAAAATGACCAAGATTAATTTTCGCGAAATAACTATTGAGGATAAGGATTGGATAAAGGCTCGACTGGCAGAGGATAATGATAACAGTTGCGAGCGTTCCTTTACCACGATTTTTTTATACCGTAGATTGTATAAGGCCCAGATGGCAGATATTTTGGGGTGCTGTGTCCTAAGGTGTATCTATAAAACTATGCGGGAGAATGTGCCCTACTGGACCTATTATTTTCCTATTGGCGCTGGGGACAAGCAGGGTGCCTTGAAAATTATGCTGGAGCTGTGCCAGCAGGAGGGGATTCCCTTGCATTTGGAGCCTATTACGGTTAAGGAAAGGGATTTGCTTTTGGAATGGTTCCCTGGGCGGTTTTTGATTGAGTCCAATCGAAATTGTTATGACTATATCTATAGCAGGGAAAAGCTGGCAGGTTTGCGTGGCAAAAAGATGCAGAAGAAACGGAATCATATTGCCCGTTTCAAGGATGATCCGGATTGGAGCTATGAGCCTATTACCAAGGAGAATTTGGCAGAAACCAGATTTATGGCCCACAATTGGATTTGTTCCCGGGAGGAAAAATGGAATGAGGATATGGAAGATGAATTTTCCGTGTTGGAGGATGCCTTTGCCAATTACGATGCCCTAGGGTTGAGAGGAGGTATTCTCCGGCAGCATGGGGATATTGTGGCCTTTACCATGGGAGATCCTCTGAACGCCGATACCTTCCTGGTACATTTTGAAAAAGCCTTTCCAGAGGTGCAGGGAGCCTATCCAATGATAAATCAGCAGTTTGTCCAGCAGGCTACCGAGGGCTTTGAGTATATTAACCGGGAGGATGATACAGGAGATTTGGGTTTGCGGAAAGCCAAGCTGTCCTATTATCCTGAGATTTTGCTAAAGAAATATGTGGCAGAAACCAGCGATGTACTGATGGCAGATCCTATTAGGGATAGAGAGGCCATTGAAATCATGTGGGAGCAATGCTTTGGGGACAGCAAGGAGTTTATTGACTTCTATATGGAAAATCGTATGACAGAGCTGAATATGCTGGTGATTCAGCGTCAGGGACGGCCAGTGTCTATGGCCACCTTCCTGCCAGCAGATATTCAGACTCCTATAGGGAATCTGGAGGGGTATTATGTCTATGCTGTGGCTACTTTGCCAGAGTATCAGGGACAGGGGTTGTCTACACGGATTTTGGAATTTGCCCAGCAGCATTGGCAGAAGCCGTTGCTGCTAAGTCCAGCGGAATCCAGCTTGCGAATTTTTTATGCCAAGCTGGGCTTTCAGCCAGTATATGTACCTAAGTTTTATGCCCTTCAGCCAGCAGCCATCCAGGATGAAGTGGAGCTAAAGCCTGCTACAGCCAAGGAATACAAACACATTAGAGATGAGCATTGGCAGGGCCCTGGATATGTAGCATGGTTGGAGGAGGATATTGCCTATGCCATGAAGCATGCAGCTTTTCAGCAGGGTGAATCCTTGCTGTTTACCAATCAGCAGGGGCAGCAGCTGGTAATGTACACCATTGATGGTAATACCATGAGAATTGTGGAAACCACCTTGGAACTTAGCCAGCTGCCGGGGATTCTTCCTGCTCTTAGACAGCGGTTCCAGGAAAAATATCCAGAACATGAGCCGATTATCAATTATGAGTATAAACTGCCAGATGGCATGGTATGGCTGCCGGAGCAGTTTAAGACCACCAGATTGAAGCGTCGGGGCTATTTGAATCTGGTACTTGATTAACCATGAGTTGGTGTGATATTATTTACATTACATGAAGATGTAATTTTAACTGATTTACAGGAGGAAATTATGAAAGAGTATAAGCCATTCAAATCCGGTAAGGTTCGCGAGGTATATGATGCAGGTGATAGCATTATCATGGTTGCAACAGATCGTATTTCTGCTTTTGATCACATTCTCAAGAACAAAATCACCCAGAAGGGGCAGGTTCTTACCCAGATGTCCAAATTCTGGTTTGATTTGACTGCTGACATTGTGCCAAACCACATGATTTCCGTAGATAATAAAGATATGCCTGAGTTCTTCCAGCAGGAGCAGTTCCAGGGCAACAGCATGATGTGCAAGAAGCTTACTATGCTGCCTATGGAGTGTATTGTTCGCGGCTATATTACCGGCAGCGGCTGGGAAAGCTATCAGGAGAATGGAACTGTTTGCGGTATTAAGCTGCCAGAGGGACTTAAGGAATCCCAGCAGCTGCCTGAGCCAATCTTCACCCCAAGCACTAAGGCAGAGATTGGTGACCATGACATTAATGTCAGCTTCGAGGAAGGCATTAAGTATGTAGAGAAGGAATTCCCAGGTAAGGGCCGTGAGTACATGACCATGATGCGTGATGCTACTATTGCTATCTACAAGAAGTGTGCAGATTATGCAAGACAGCATGGCATTATTATTGCTGATACCAAGTTTGAATTTGGTATTGACGAAAACGGCACCTTTATGATCGGTGATGAGATGCTTACTCCAGATAGCTCCCGCTTCTGGCCATTGGAGGGCTACGAGGCAGGCAAGTCTCAGCCATCCTATGACAAGCAGTTTGTTCGTGATTGGCTGAAGGCTAATCCAGATAGCGATTATCTCCTGCCAGACGAGATTATTGAAAAGACCATTGCTAAGTACAAGGAGGCTTATACCCTTCTTTCTGGTAAGGAACTGTAAGAAGAAAATGACAAAAGAAATTTTTACTCCTCATGCTATGGCCAAAATGGCTATGTGTGTGGCCTTGATAAGTATTGGTGGCTACATTGCCTTTCCTACTCCTTTTTCCCCGGTGCTGGTAACAGCTACCACCTTGGCTTTGGGCATTACAGCTTTGGTTTTGCCACCAAAGCAGACCGCTGTAGCTATTCTGGTATGGATATTGCTGGGAGCTGTGGGGATACCTGTTTTTTCTGGTGGCCAGGGAGGCATTGGGAAGTTGTTAGGGCCTAGTGGAGGTTTCTTTCCTGGTTTTTGGCTTGGTTATGTGGGTGTCAGTCTGCTAAAGGGCAGTAAATATGATTGGAAGCGCTATCTGCTGGTTTTGCTGGTGGTGGCTTTTCCTTTTACCTACGCTTTGGGTATTGCCTATTTGATGTGTGCTCTGCATATTGAAATGTGGCAGGCTATGACTATGGCCATGTTTTCCTTTATTCCGGGGGATATTTTAAAGGCAGTGGCCGCAGCCTTTTTAGGGGTGCGTCTGAACAAAGTTCTGCCTCACTAAAATTAAATTATTTAGGCATTAGGGAATGTTCTTTCAGGAGGACATTCCTTTTTGTTGTTTCTGGGCAAAATTGTTGGATAATGCAGAACAGGAAAAAATATGATATAATACAACTTATATGTGTCGTTTGGAGGAATATCATGCAAAAAAAAGGAAAGGCGAAAAATTCCAGCCTAAAAAAATACATTGTGGCAGATAGATATGACGGCATGGCTTTGGAGGAATATCTAAAAACTGTAATGGAAGTATCGGCTAGACAACGGCAGAAGCTGTTTTTTAGTCATGGTGTTTATGTAAACGGCGTTAGTGCCCATACCAAGCGAGCCTTGAAGGCAGGGGATATGGTGGCTATACGCCAGTTTAAGGATTCAAGCTATGGTGTAACCCCGGAGGAGGGGAACCTGGACATTATCTATGAGGATAATGATGTTATTGTGGTCAACAAGCCAGCAGGAATTTTGGTGCATCCGGCAGGCCGTACAGAATTTGGCACCTTGGCCAATTACTTGGCAGGCTATTTTAAGCAGAAAAAGCAAATTGTAACCATAAGGCCGGTGCATCGCCTGGATAGGGATACAACAGGTTGTGTTCTATTTGCCAAATCTGGCAAGCTGCAGACTACTTTGGAAAAAATGCTGGCTGAGGGAAAAATTCATCGCAGCTATGAGGCTGTGATTGTAGGAGCAGGCAGTAAGCTGGCTGAGGAATGTCCACAGGGAATTATTGAGGCGCCTATTGCCAAGGATGTATTTAGGCCTAATCGCCGGGTGGTGGCTTCTGGGGGACAGAGGGCTGTAACCCATTTTCAGGTGCTAAAGGAGGGCCAGAGCTTTAGCCTTCTCTCTCTTTGGCTGGAAACAGGCCGTACCCATCAGATACGTGTTCATTTGGCTCATAGTGGCTATCCTGTAGTGGGAGACAAGATGTATGGTCGGGCAGATAAGAGTCTAGGCCGTCAGGAGCTCCATGCCGCAGCCTTGGAATTTATCCATCCTCTTACGGGAGAAAAGCTGAAGCTTAGAGCTAAAAGGCCAGAGGATTTTCAACATTTAATTGACAATATATGAGATAATATAACAAAAAAGAAAGGGTTTTAGGGAATGAACAACATTAGCGATATTAGCAAGGAAAACATTATAGAGGGCGTATTAGCAGAATTTGCCAAGCTGGCAGAGATTCCTCGTCCTTCCGGTCATGAGAAGGCTGTCAGCGATTATCTTTACAAGCTGTTTGCAGATATGGGCTGTCAGGTGGAACAGGACAAGGTAAATAATATTATTGCGGATATGGCTGCTACTGATGATTGTCAGGACAAGCCATTGGTGGTATTGCAGGCTCACATGGATATGGTTTGTGTGGCTGATGATGGTGTGGCCTATGATCCAATTAAGGATCCTATTAAGCTGGTGCGAGAAGGAGATAAGCTCCATGCAGACGGTACCAGCCTTGGTGCTGATGATGGTATGGGGATTGCCATTATTGTTTACATTATGAAAAATCTTCAGAGCCACGGACCAATTCGTGCTATTATTACTGTGGATGAAGAAGCCGGTATGACTGGTTCTATCAATTTGACAGACAACCATTTCGAGGGTGTAAAGTATCTGATTAACTGTGATTCCGAGGATTGGGATTTGCTGACTGTAGGTAGTGCAGGCAGTGGAGATATGGATTTCTCCAGAAGCTATAAGCTGGCAGAGGAAGTTAAGGGTAAGGCTTATTCCTTGAAACTGGCTGGTCTTAAGGGCGGTCATTCCGGTGAGGAAATCAACTGTGGTGCGGCCAATGCCTTGAAGGCTATGGCGGTTTGTCTGGATGGTATCCGCAGCAAGGGACAGAGCTTCCAGCTGGTATCCTTTAATGGTGGCAGAGCCAAGAATGTTATTCCAAGCGTAGCAGAGGCTGTATTCTATATGGATATGGAACCTGCTCAGCTGCAGCAGCTGGTAGATGAGGCATATACACACTTTATGGGCCATTATGGGGATATTGAGGAAAATGCTTCTCTGGTTTTGCAGGAATTGGAGGCTGGTTCCTGTCAGGCTATGGAGAAGGCAGATGGAGATAGGTTGATTGATTTGCTGTTGATTTTGTCCAATGGTGTTTCTGCCATGTCCCAGCTGTGTCCAGGTTTGGTAGAAACCTCTGCTAATATTGGCGTGGTGAATACTGATGCTGACAAGAAGCTTATGTCCGTACAGTATATGCCTCGTTCCAGCCGAGAAGAAAGCATTAAGGAGTATTATGCTACTGCTGGTGCTATTGGCAGAGTGGCAGGCTTTGAGGTGAAATATGGCACTATGTTCCCTAGCTGGGCGGAACGAAAGAACAGCAAGCTGGCAGAGATTATGAGTGAGGTTTTTCAGGAGCAGAATCAGCAGCCAATGCGCATGGCTACCATTCATGCAGGCTTGGAGTGCAGCTGGCATCTCCAGCACAATCCAGCCATGGATGTAGTATCTATTGGTACTAATAACAATGATATTCACTCTCCAAAGGAAACCTTGGAGCTGCATACTGTACCACCACAGGTATTGCTTATAGCAGAAACCTTGGTAAGAATCTAAGATAAATAGTAATTTTGTGTACTCCCTTGGCTTTGGCTGAGGGAGTATTATAATAAATAATAAATATAAATGTCATGAGGGAGTGATTTTTTTATGAATAGACAGGAAGCTATGGAATGTTTCAAGGCATTTCCTATATATGGTATTACGGCAGAGAGTATGTCCAATGGCCGTGATAATATGGAGGTTGTTCGGGCTATGCTGGAGGGAGGTATACGCTTCATTCAGTATCGGGAAAAGACTAAAAGCGGACTGGCGAGATATGAGGAGTGCCTTCGTTTGCGGG
Organism: Anaerovibrio lipolyticus; assembly: GCF_021531495.1. GTDB lineage: Bacteria > Bacillota > Negativicutes > Selenomonadales > Selenomonadaceae > Anaerovibrio. The sequence continues at coordinate 524 of NZ_JADYTY010000019.1, read as the reverse complement.
AACTGGCTCAAAGCTATGGGGCAGCCTTTATTATTGATGATTTTGTGGATTTGGCTTTGGCGGTAGATGCTGATGGGGTGCATATTGGCCAGGATGATTTGCCACCGGCTGTAGTACGGAAGCTTTTGGGGCCTGATAAGATTATTGGCTGGTCTACTCATGGACCGGAGCAGCTGCAGGAGGCTAATCGGTTGACGGATATTTTGGACTATGTAGGATGTGGGCCTGTTTTTGCTACTCAGACCAAGGCTACAGCGGTGCCTGTGGGGTTGGAGTATATTACCTATGCCAATGAGCATGCGGCTTTGCCTTTTGTGGCTATTGGGGGGATTAAGGAGCATAATATTACCCAGGTACGGGGAGCTGGTGCGGATACGGTGTGCGTGGTTTCTGAAATTACCGGAGCAGAAGATATTGCAGGCAAGGTTAGAAAATTGGCTGAGCTTATGCGATAAATTCTGATTTGCCGAATACATCAATTATCTATACACTTCTCGTAGGCATGGCATATACCCTTACAGGCA
>NZ_JADYTY010000018.1 GCF_021531495.1 Anaerovibrio lipolyticus | reverse complement strand
AGCAAAACCTTAGTCGATTTTAATTTTTAGTATTAAAGCACAGTCAAAACATGGGCTGCCGCCAGTGTGATATGATAAACAGTTTTTCCCATTGCTGTGTCCTGCTATCTGCTGGTAAAGCTCCAGACCACCCTAGAGCGATTCTCCACCAGACTAGACGACCTGATTGTGGAAATACTATACAGCCACAGTCCAGCCATAGAAACCTCCCTTGCCGTATTAGCTTGATGAGGGCTGTGGCTTATACAGTTGCACAAAAATCCCCTAAAGCGGTCTTTTCCTGACCTGCTTTAGGGGATTTGCATTTTTAGGGTGTGATATTTTTAATTTTTAGCTGGACTTATTTTTTATCCTCATAGCCGTTTGGATGGTTCTGATGCCATTTCCAAGCGGTGCCGATAACATCGTGTACATCGGTGAAGCGTGGCTTCCAGCCAAGTATTTTTCTGGCCTTTTCGCTGGAGGCAATAAGCTGGGCAGGATCCCCGGCTCTGCGGGCACCCATTTCTACCTTGATTTCCTCGCCGGTAGCTTCCTTGGCTGCCTGAATCATTTCCTTTACAGAGAAGCCCTGACCATTGCCCAGATTGAAGATATTGCTATCCCCGCCCTTACGGAGATAGTCTACAGCCAGTACATGGGCATCTGCCAAATCCAGTACATGGATATAGTCTCTCAGACAGGTTCCATCTGGAGTTGGATAGTCATCGCCGAAGATGGTAATATGATCCCGCTTGCCTAGTGGCACCTGCAGAATCAAAGGAATCAAATGAGTTTCAGGGTTGTGATCCTCACCGATGGAACCATCCTCCATGGCACCAGCCGCATTGAAATAACGCAAGGATACATAGCGGATACCATTAGCCTGGCTTACCCATTTCATCATCTTTTCCATAATCAGCTTGGACTGACCATATGGATTGGTAGGCTCGGTACGATCATCCTCCATAATAGGAATCCGCTCAGGCTCGCCATAGGTAGCAGCCGTAGAGGAAAAGACAATCTTGTCCACACCGTTTCTTACCATAGCTTCCAGCAGTACCTGCATACCATAAACATTGTTGTTAAAATACTTCAATGGCTGAGTAACGGATTCACCCACCAATGAATTGGCTGCAAAATGCACCACGCTGTCAATCTTGTTCTCAGTAAAAATCTTGTCCAGAATGGATGCGTCACGAATATCTCCCTCATAGAACTTTGCCTTTGGGTGCACAGCCTTTATATGACCAGTCTGGAGATTATCTACAACCACAACCTCCTCACCCTTATTAATCAAAGTATAAACTGTATGAGAGCCAATATAACCAGCTCCACCACAAACCAAAACTGCCATCTTTCTTTCCTCCTATGTATAATCATGTGCAAGTAAGCATAATACTGTGTGCTTCTCAACCTAAAGCCATGCTATATGCTATTGCAGGCATATTTAGTACGAACGTGCTCGCAGAGTCAGCACATGTACCCTGTACAGGCATTATTCGCGCCTCGGTACTTAGCGATTCATGAGCTTTCGGGGCGTTAGCCACGAATTGCCTCATGAGAGCTTTAGTACCGCTAGGCGAGAAAAATAGCGAGAGCGTGCCTGAAAGGGTACATGGGGTGACTCCAGAAAAGGTTGCTTGATTATTGGCAACTTGCCACAAATCTATCAAACGCCTCCATGCCGGCTGTATCTCTCTTGAATACTCCTGCATCTGTCAGCACCTGCATAAATACCTTGCCGATTTCATCCTTGATAATGCTTTCCACATTATCAGCATTTACCTCTGGATGCTTGGCCTTGATTTCCTTGTACCAAGCTCCATGTACAGCCAGCTTTTCATTATCCTCAATGGACTCCTTGCCAGACAGCCAAGCCTCAGCAATCAGAGCCATATTCTCCTTCAGGCGAGGTGGCAGTACAGCCAGACCCATAACCTCAATCAAGCCGATATTCTCCTTCTTGATATGATGTACATTGGCATGAGGATGGAAGATACCTAGAGGATTTTCCTCATCAGTGCGATTGTTGCGCAATACTAAATCCAGCTGATAAGCCTTGCCTGCTCTCCGGCAGATTGGGGTAATGGTGTTATGAGGCTCACCCTTGGTTTCTGCCAAGATGCCTACAGCTTCATCGCTATAGCCTCTCCACTTGGTCAGAATCTTATCAGCCAAATCAATCAACTGCTGGAGATTCTCAGAGGTAAGACGCAGAGCACTCATAGGCCACTTTACCCGGCCAGCCTGAACCTCTGGGAAGCCTGCAAAGCTGTATTCCTTTTCCACCGGAGCCTTGGCCATAGCAAAGGTATAACGTCCACCCTGATAATGGTCATGGGACAGAATGGAGCCTCCTACAATTGGCAAATCTGCATTGGAGCCAGCAATATAATGTGGGAAGATGGTAACAAACTGGGTAAGATTCTCAAAGGTAGTGCGGGAAATCTTCATAGGCACATGCTCACCGTTGAGGATAATGCAGTGCTCATTGTAATAGGTATATGGGGAGTACTGCAGGAACCAGCTTTTGCCGTGTAAATCCAAAGGAATCAGGCGATGAGTCTGACGGGCTGGATGATTGGCCCGGCCAGCATAGCCCTCGTTTTCCCGGCAAAGCAGGCACTTGGGATAGCTGGATGATTTCATCAGCTTGGCCTTGGCAATGTCCCGTGGATCCTTCTCAGGCTTGGACAGATTAATGGTAATATCCAAATCTCCGTACTCAGTAGCTGTTTTCCAGATAACATTCTTGTCAATACGGCTCTTGCGAATATAGTTGGAAGCAATACTCAACTTGTAGTAATTGTCCGTAGCCAGCTCTGGGGACTGGGCATAATCAGCCTTGAAGCCTGCAATTACCTCAGATGGACGAGGCATCAGGCAGTCCATAATGGCTGTATCAAACAAATCCCGCTCATTGGCTGTATTCTCAATCAAGCCCTTTTCTGCTGCATAGTCCAGCATCTTGTCAAGAATCCCGTCTGCCACAGGCAAAACTTCCTCCACCTGCTCAGGCTCAAATTCATCAATTTTCAGCACAGTCAACAGACGATTGGCAGCATAGCAATAATCTTCTTCCTTTATCAAGCCCTGCTGAAGCCCAAAATTCAGCAGACGGTTTATCTCGCGATTCATAATAGCACTCCCTTGCAATTTTTACATAACCTGAACGCCGCCCAGAGGACGAATATTCAGTCTATAGCAGCTTCCCTCACCAAAAAGGTTCTCCATAGCAGTCACATACTTATCTACCAGCTCAGTTGGTACAAAGGCCTGAATAGTACCAGCAAAACCACCGCCATGTACACGGCTGGCTCCCTTGCCATCCAATACCTTCTCGCTGACCATCAGGCCCATGTTGACACCCTGCTCCTCTGGCTTCTGAATGGAGTAAACATTCTGCAGCCACTTGGCAGAGGAATTGCCGGAAGCCTTTACCAGGTCAAAGAACTTCTGGAAGTCCTTGGCATCCAGAGCAGCCACCTCCTGTGGTACTCTGGCATCATCAGCAAAGAAATGAGCAGCTCTCAGAATAGCTCTGTCGCTTACCTTGCCACGGAGCGCATCAATCTCAGCAAAGAAATCAGCCTCTGCCACCTCATGGAGTACCTCCTTGCCAAAGTGAGCTGCTACGGATTTCATCTCTACAGGAATAGAAACATAGTCAGCAGTCAAATCAGCGTGGCTTCCCTTGGTATCTGTAATGCACAGGCTGATGCCGGCAGCAGCGAAGTCGCAGACATGTTTGTCAATAACAGGCTTGGTTGGATCAGCAAAATCAATAAAGACAAAACCGCCTACAGAGGAAACCATCTGGTCCATCAGACCGCAGTTCTTGCCAAAATACTTGTTCTCAGCAAACTGGCCCATCTTGGCAATATCCACCGCACCTACAGCACCCTTGTTGTAATGAATATCCAGAATTGTGCCAATCAGCACCTCGAAGGCTGCAGAAGAAGAAAGACCGCTGCCGCCTAATACATCAGAGGTAACATAGGCATCAAAACCGCCAATCTTCACACCCTTGTAGGCAAACTGAGCAGCCATGCCCCGAATCAGAGCCTTGGTAGTACCATGCTCAGCCTCGTTGATAGCCAGGTCAGACAGCTCTACAGTAATGGCAGGATAGCCTTCGGAATGGAGGCGGATAACCTCATCCTCATGGAAACCTACTACAGCTACAGCATCCAGATTGATGGCTGCGGCCAGCACCTTGCCATGCTGATGGTCAGTGTGGTTGCCACATACCTCGGTACGGCCTGGAGCAGAAAATACTTCCATATCTTCTCTCTCAGGATAGAGAGTGGCAAAATTTTCTACAGCCTGGCTGTAACGCTGTTTCTGAACAGTCAGAGCCTCCTGACCATAGAGCTTTACCATCATTTCATCATATTTACCTGCCTGGATTCCCTGCAACAATTCTTCCTTCTTCATTTTTACTTCCCCGCTTTCAATAAATTAAATTCCCTTAAACTTAAAGACAAATTTTCTGCTAATATTCTTCATAGTATATTCATCCAATACTGGAGAACCCCATGTATCATCGCCGCCTACACCGGACTGTCCGGCAGATGCCCGCAAATAGGTGTGATGCACCTGAGGCAGATCATATGGATGACGGGCGTTTTCGATTTCATGTGGATTGAATGGCAGTGCAGAGGCCTCAAAAGGTACATCCCCTAAAAGCTCCATGCCTCTGCCCTTCTTGTCCATAACCTTGAACCAGCGGATACCGCAATGGTTGCCACATTCCTGTGGTCTAAGATATGGGGCAAATTCCTTGGCTGTATCACTGGCAAAGATGCCCAATCTGGCACCATTCTGCCTGTCAGCATAATTATCACTGGCCCCTAGACCATAATAAGCAATCTGGCTGTATTCCCTTGGCAGGGTGAAAATCATGCCAAAGTCTGGCAGTTCTGGCAGGCCATCTACCTGCTGGTAGTCCAGTTCCACAGCAACAGTGGCATCCTGGGTAACAGTATAAGTAACAGCAACTACGGTTTCTGGCTTATCCAGCACAATATAGCTAAAGCGGATTTTGAACTCCTCCGCCTGATAATTGCCAATGCCATTAGCACCAAAGAATCTTTCTACCTTCTGCCACTGGCCATTTTCCCACAGCTCAATGCTCTTGACTCTGCGGTACAGGCTGGCCAGCTTCCAAGGAGCGCAGTCAATATGACGGCTGCTGCCTCGGTCATTATCCACTGGACCGCGCCAGAAGTTCAGCTGTGGCTGTTCCTCTATAAGCTCTACCCCATTGTACTTGTAGGAAACAATATTTCCTGCCGCACTGGAGAACATAACGCTGAAGCCATGACCATAGATACCGATGTTAATATCGGATTTGCAGATTCTCATGGCAGAGCACCCAGCCAAAGCCTGTGCCGGCATAGCTGGAACACAATTCCCTGCCAGCCATTCCTTGATACCGCCTTCTGCTTCAACTTTGGCCACATTCTGGCCAAAGGCTACCTCATGGCCAACTGGTGCCCAGCTTTCCTGCTCCTTTAGCACCAGAGCTGCATTAAAGGCATATTCCCCAGCTCCAAAGGATGGATAAGGATAATCTACAAAGGCTTCTTCCCCAGGAGTAATCTCCACAGAGGTGGACATTTCCCAAACCTGCTGGCCATCCTTCAGGAGTGACAGCTTCAAGGCATATTTGTCAGTATTGGTAAAGAGGCTCTTATTAACAATCTTTACTCCCTTGGCTTCTGGATAAAGGGAGAAGTTCTGATAGTTGAACTTGACCTCCTCCATCTTTGGGGTAATGCTTCTATCAGCAAAAACAATACCATTGCCACTGAAATTGTAGTCACTTGGTCTGTCCCCAAAATCACCGCCATAGAAGAGGGCATCCTTACCATGACTGTCCTTGCCAGCTATAGCCTGATCCACATAGTCCCATATAAAGCCACCCTGATACAGCTCATCTTCCTCAGTCAAATCGGTGTATTTGCTCATACCGCCGTTGGAATTGCCCATAGAATGGGTATATTCACAGCAGATAAAAGGCTTGTCCCGATGCTCTGCCAGGAATTTCTTGATATCGGCCACATGGGTGTACATCTGGCTTTCCATATCACTGGAAGCGTTGAATCTTCTATCATGGAAAAGTCCCTCATAATGTACCAGACGGGAAGCATCTGCCTTGTGGAAATACTCATGCATCTTGAAGATGGTTTCACCGCCAAAGGATTCATTACCGCAGGACCAGATAATAATGGCTGGATGATTCTTGTCCCGCTGCAGCATATTGGCTGCTCTCTGGAGCACAGCTCCCTGCCACTGAGGATGACCATCTGGCAAAGTATATTCATCAGGGAAATCTCCGCCATTTTTCATCCAGGTGCCGTGGGTTTCCAAATTGGTTTCATCTATTACATAAAGGCCATAAATATCACACAGCTCATAGATAAGACTGCTGTTAGGATAATGGGAACAGCGCACTGCATTGATATTGTTCTGCTTCATGGTAATAATATCCTGCTCTATAAGCTTCTGGTCACAGGCCCGACCGCTATAGCAGTCAAATTCATGACGATTGGTGCCCTTGAACACAATCCGCTGGCCATTCAGCTTCATAATATTGCCATCCAGCTTGAACTCACGGAAGCCCACATTCTGTGGAATCAGCTCCTGCACCTCGCCTGCAGCATTCTCTACCACCAGCAGCATTCTGTAGAGGTTTGGCTCCTCTGCACTCCACAGCTTGATATTCTCCAGCTCTGCTTCGTAGGTGCTTTCCTGGCCCTGCACCACCTTGGACTCATCCAGTACCAGCTCCCCGTTGCTGTCAAAGAGCTTTACCGTCAGCTTCTTTTCCTCAGGGGTATTCCATTTCATCTCCAAGGAAAGCTGGCCAGACTCATATGCCTTGGTAGGTACAGCATGGACAAACATATCCTCTACATGAATCTGAGGAACGGTGTACAAATAAACTCCCCGGAACAAACCGCTGAACCGCCAGAAGTCCTGATCTTCCAGCCAGCTGCCGCTGGCAAAGCGGAATACCTGCACCGCCAGCTTGTTTTCCCCAGCCTGTACATAAGGAGTCAAATCAAAATCTGATGGGGTGAAGCTATCCTCGCTATAGCCTACAAAATGACCGTTCATCCATACAGCCAAAGCGGTTTCTGCCCCCTGAAAGGAAATCCGCACATCCTGCCAGCCCTCTGGCACAGTAAAATACTTTACATAGGAGGCCACAGGATTTTCCTGAGGAAGCTCTCCCGGCACAATGGCCTCATGGCCATCCCATGGATAGGTTGTATTGGTATAATGAGGCTTGCCATAGCCCTCCATCTGAATATGGGCAGGCACCGCTATGGTATCCCAATGTCGGCAATCATAGTCAGAGGCTTCAAAGCCCTCTGGGCGCTCTGCCAGATTCCGGGCTACATGAATATGCCACAGACCATTTAAGGAATATTTAAAGGAGGAACAGCCACTGGCCAGCTCTGCCTCAGAACCATAATATTTGTGGTCGCTATGAGGAGGCAGGATATTTTCCTCAAAATATAATGGATTTGCCAGGTTTTTTATCTCGAATCCGCTCATTTTTCAACACTCCTTCAAATTTAACAAATTATACCGAATATGATAAAATAAAATGATGTTTATGATGTTAGCCAGCGAATGGAGGAATACATATGGAAGATGCAGAAAAGATTGTCCTTACGGCTCAGGACACCGCCCTGTCCATTACCACCTTTGGTAAGTCTCATACCCATCCCGGTCATTACTATGGCCCAGGTATGAGGCCTCATTATCTCATTCATTTCATTCTTTCCGGCAAAGGCACCTTCAAGACTTTCTATGATGAAAACAAGGTATACAATCTACAGGCTGGTCAAGGCTTCCTGATTGAGCCGGAGCTGGTTATCCGCTATGAAAGCGATTTGGAAGAGCCTTGGAGCTATATCTGGGTTGCCTTTATGGGCAGTGATGCAGAAAACATCGTGTCCTCTCTAGGCCTTAGCCATGACAATCCTATCTTCTCCTGTACTGAGGCTCAGGGCCAGCAGTTGGACAAATGCGTGTCCACCATGCTGAAATACCACGATGCCCAGCTGGTCAACAACTTCCGCCGTCTTTCCCTGCTCCATGAGTTCTTTGCCGTTATGGCAGAGGTTCAAACTGACAGTATGCCTCAGACCAGAACCGATGATTATATAACCAGCGCCTTGGAGTATATCCGCAAACATCTGGCTGAACCCTTTACAGTACAGGAACTAGCGGATTACCTACGATTGAACCGCAGCTATATGACCACCCTTTTCAAGTCCAAAACCGGTATGTCCCCTCACGAATATATTCAGCAGTGCCGGATTAACAAATCCCGTCATCTACTGGATTCCTCCAAGCTTTCCATTGAAACCATTGTCTACTCCTGCGGTTATAGCAAATGCGACTCCTATACCAGAGCCTTTCAGCGGCAGAAGGGCATGAGCCCCTCTGCCTACCGAAAGATGCGCCGGCAGGAATCTCAGGAAGATATCTGATTCTCTGCTGACTATATTATTTAGCTTCTAACAGGAAGAGGCGGGAATAGAAGTCCCCACAGAATACCTTCTTTTCGGTTTTCTGCTCGCCACAGGCTTCATCAGTAGTTACCAAGCCTGCCCGCATCAGCTCGGCACCGGTGAAGCTGCCCATTTCCTCTACATTGTCTATGGTGACATGGTAGGTAGCATTTTCATCCAGTCCCGGCAGCTTGGTCAGGCTGAATGGCATGCAGGACTTGGACAACATCCGATAGAAGCCGAAGATGGCCTGCTTCTTGTCTGGAGATACTACCATCCAGGCTGCTTCATTGCCAGCAAATGGATCCTTGATACGGTAGAAGGTGCCATACTGAATCAGCTGGCGGTACTTTTTCATAAACTTAATCTGTTCCTTGACCTCCTCAAATTCCTCTGGAGACAAACGGCCCAGATCCAGCTCATAGCCGAAGCTGCCGAAGTAAGCCACATCCCCGCGGAATTTCAGGCTGGTATTTCTGAATACCTGGTGATTTGGGGTAATGGAAACGTGAGAGCCAATAAAGGACAGCGGATAGCAGTAGCTGGTGCCATATTGAATGAAGAGACGCTCGCAGGCATCGCTATCGTCACTTGCCCAGGCCTGAGGTGCATAGTAGAACATGCCTGGGTCAAAACGACCGCCCCCTGAGGCACAAGATTCAAAGAGTATATGGGGGAATTCTGAGGTTAATCTTTCGTACAAATCATATACTCCCAGGATATAGCGATGGAAGATTTCCCCCTGCTGAGCTGCTGGCCAGCCGGCGGATCCACATTCGGTAATACTGCGGTTCATATCCCATTTAATATAGGAAATATCTGCGGTGCTGAGGACCTTGTAGATATCGTCATGGATGTAGTCCACCACCTCTGGACGGGAGAAGTCCAGCACGTACTGGTTACGGCCATGAGAGCTCTTACGGCCTGGCACATGGATAATCCAATCTGGATGTTCCTTGTAGATTGGGGTATCTTTATTTACCATTTCCAGCTCCACCCACAGGCCGAATTTCATGCCCATGTCGTTAATGCGCTGGGCAAGGCCGGTAATGCCATTTGGCAACAATTCCTTATTTGGTGACCAATCTCCCAGGCCATGATAATCATCCCGGCGAGTGGAGAACCAGCCATCATCCAGAACAAACAGCTCTACACCGGCTTCCTGAGCCTTGCTGGCAATCCTTACCAGCTTGTCCTCATCAAAGTCAAAGTAGGTGGCCTCCCAGTTGTTGATAAGGATAGGACAAACCTTGTCCCGCCATACGCCATGAGCCAAACGGCTGCGGTACAGCTCGTGGAAAATATGGCTCATGCCATTCAAGCCTGTATCTGACCAGGTCATAACAGCCTCTGGTGTCTGGAAATGCTGGCCTGGCTTCAACTGCCAGCAGAAGGACTGAGGATGAATACCCAGCATCACTCTGGAGGTATCAAAGGTATCTACCTCTACCTGAGCCAGGAAATTACCGCTGTACACCAGAGAGAAACCCATGGCCTCACCCTGATTTTCATCAGTATTAGGACGCTTCAAAATCAGGAAAGGATTGTGGGTATGGCTGGACTGGCCCCTCGTACTGCCAATGGACTGGATACCCTGACGCAAATGAGCAGTTTTCTTATGTCTTTCCCTAGTCCACCAGCCGGAGAACTGCACCATATCATAGTCATCATCTGGCAGATCCAGACTCAGACTCATAGCCTTGGTAAGGTTGACTACTTCCTCACCGGTGTTCTTGAAATAAGCATTTCTGGCAATGGCATCAAAATTAGCAAAAATTGTATAGGACAGAATCAGCTCCATGCCGTCCTTGGCATCCATGAGCTTTACCAGCAGGGTTTCTGCTTCCTCATCCTTTTCCACGTAGGTAGCAGGCAGTCCCTCCAGCTTTGGCTTGCCAGGGACAATCTCATGGGATACATAGCAGAAATCAGAAAGCCTGCTGCCATCCTGCTGCAGTACCTCCACCGCTCCCTCACGGAAATCTGTAGTTCCATAGGATGGATATTCCTGCTTTATCTGCTCCAGCGAAAATCTATATTCATTCTCGTAAACCTGAGCTAGCATCGCCCGATAATGCACCTTGTCCTGGAGGTGAGAATAATTTCCCTCCAAAGGCAGAGCCTGGCCAAAATACAGCTGTCCAAGCTGTCCATTCCGCATGATTTCAAACACATAACTGATATTGCCATTGGTCAAATGAAACTGCTTTGTTTTTTCATTAAACTGAATTGCCATAAAGATACCCCCGTCGTTCACCTATTATTAATTTTGGCGGTTGTAATCAACCTAGTTATACTGTTTAGTCCCCCGTCTCGTCTGTGGCGAAAGGGGGGACTAATTTTTTTACTTATTCATGGATTCCCATTTTTCTTCCAGTTCCTCAACAATACGGGCATGCTCCTGCTCAGTCAAGGTAACCTTGGCGCGATAGATAAGACCACCTATAGCCATAAATACGATAGGTGCTGCAAACATGATAATCTGCAAGCGCATCATATTGTCAGCAGTCAGACCGCTGGCACTGGCGCCGCCGGTCATGCCTACCCAGATGGCAGCCAAGCCGATAATACCAGAAGAAACAGCGCCGGCGAACTTATCAACCAAAGGTCTTACGCAGAGGCAAACTGCTTCATCACGATGGCCCAGTTTCAGCTGGCCATACTCTACAGAGTCAGTAATGGTCATCAGCACAATCAAGAATACCAATGGCTGTGGCAAAGCAAATAGACCTGCACCAATAAGAGCCAAAGTAACATTAGTACCGCTCATAGCATAAATCACCAGAGCAACTGCCATAACAGCAATGGAAGAAAAGAACAGCTTGCGACGGCTGAACTTGGTGGTGAGAATTGGGAAAGCTGCTACAGCCAGCAGGCCGATAACAGTGTTGATAACACCCAGAATAGAGAACTTGGTAGCATCACCAATTACATAGATGAAATAATACAGGTTGAAGTTGTTTACAATATTGATACCGATACCATAAACCAGATAAGCAATTGCCATCCAAAGGAGCTGGTCATTCTTGGTAAGAACCTTCAGCACATCCTTGGCAGAAGTATCTTCCTTGTTTTCACGGAGAGCATTATCCTGCTCGTGAGTACCCAGACCCAGAATAATAGCACCCAGGGTAGCAATACCACCGCCAATGCAGGCAAAGGCAAACCAGCCTGTTGGATCACCGGCACCGCCATTCTGATTGATGGAGAAATACAGAACAACTGGCATTACGATAACAGTAACTAGCTGACCACCGAATACAGAACCAATACGAGCAATAGTGGCTGTAATCTCACGCTCATGGGAATCAAAGGATAAAGCCGGAATCATGGACCAGATAGCTACGTCCTTAGCGGAGTAGAAAATATCCATGATGAAATATACAACGGCAAAGATAACAAGATACAGAGTTGGATTGCTGACAGTTAAGCCTCCGAAATCGGTAAACAGCATAGCCAAAGTAACAGCTGCGATAACTGCACCCCCCAGAACCCAAGGCTTGAAACGGCCCCAACGGGTTTTGGTTTTATCAATAATATTACCAATGAATGGATCTACGAAAAGCTCCGCAATTCTCAATACCAGAATGATAGTGGTAACAATACCTATCATATAAGCATCGTTAGTTGGATTATCTGAGTTAAACAGATTACTGGTAACAAAAATCATGAAATATGTACCAATCATGGCATAGAACACGTCATGACCGAAAGTACCGCAGGCATAGGCTATACGCTGCCAGATACGATTTTTACCGTTTGACATAATATTAACTTCCCCTCTTTTACTAGATAATTACCCCTTAACAACCTTTATATAGTCGATAATAGCATCGGCTATCTTGTCCAGTGAATCACGGCTGGTATTGACAACCAAATCATAGTTCTGGCCTTCTCCCCAGTTCTGGCCAGTATAGTAGTTGTAATAACGAGCACGCTTCTTGTCCTCCTGGTCCAGCTCCTTCAAGGTTTTGCCGCCATAGACTTCCTTGCCTCTGGCCTCACGGAATTCATCATCTGCACAAATGAAGATGGAGAATTTGTTCTCGAACTTCCGCAATACATAGTCAGCACTACGGCCCAGAATAACACAAGGGCCATCCTGTGCCAGCTTGCGAATAGCGGCAGACTCAGTCATGAAGATTTTCTGACTGGAATCGCTCATATTCATGCCAAAGGAACGGAATGGCAAAAAGTTCATGGACAATGGCTTGACATAGTTCTCCAGCTCTAACAAATCATTTTCGCTGAGATCATCAAGACCAATTTTGGCTGCGGCAATATGGACAATCTGACGGTCATAGAGCTTGATACCAAGCTTTTCAGCCACCAGGCCAGCAATCTCACGGCCACCGGCACCATATTGACGGCTAATGGTAATTACGGGAATTCCACTCATAATACTTCCTCCTCTGATACAGCATTCTTACCCCCACCGCTGGACAAATTCCGGCCATAGTTACTATTCCCCACTTTTGTTGTGAAGAAATTGTCATAATAATTTGCTTTTTTATTAAAAAATCTGACATAAACGGAATTTATAGCGGTTTTCCTTTATTGTTTTACATCATTTCGCTGTTTCTATATAGGATTTTAATATTTTTTCCTGTATCACGCTACCCATATCTGTTACGTATATACGGAAAAATGTTGTATTTTGCGTATTTTTCCTTGATTAACAAAAGTAAAATAGGGCTGTGAGGCTAATTGGCACCGGAGCAGGTAGCTGCAGGTACACCCTTCTCGTCACAGTCATGCTTCAATTCATTAAACACGGAAGCCATCTGTGGAGTCAGAAAGAAGGGTGCAATGAATACACAAAGTAGAAGGTATGACATAACCCTTAACAGGTATATCGATGTGCCCCGCTTCTTAACGAATTTAAGCCATTGGTCCACAGACGCGTTGAGATTTATTACAAAAATCACAAAAATTCCCCCTATAACAAACTTTCCAATTTATCATCCATAGCAAGCTAGCAATACCCTAGAAACTTACTGGCCCGTACCAGAGCTTTTGGGGTTGATTGCTGAGCATAACATTTCGCTTTGATGGTTTAATTATACTCATTTGTTACAGAGGGTTGTTTTCTTGTTGAGAAAAGATTTTCAAAGACGATTCAAGAAGTTTTCCAGCATTACCTTTCCCTGGGGAGTCAAAATGGATTCCGGATGAAACTGGATGCCTTCAATATCGTATTCCCGATGACGGAGGCCCATAATCATGCCGTTATCTAGCTGTGAGGTAATCTCCAAGCAATCTGGCAGGCTTTCCCTGTCCACAATCAGGGAATGATACCGGCCTACGGGAATATTCTGGGGCAGACCGGCATAAAGACCTTTACCATTGTGCCGTAGAGGAGATGTTTTGCCATGAACAATCTCCCCAGCTCCTACCACCTTGCCTCCAAATACCTCACCAATGGCCTGATGGCCTAGACAAATTCCTAATATAGGCAGCTTACCCTTCAACTGGGAGATAAGCTCCTCAGTAATGCCCGCCTCTGCCGGTACTCCCGGACCTGGAGAAATAACCACAGCTTCGTAGCCACGGCGGGCAATCTCCTCTACAGTTATCTGGTCATTGCGAATAACCTCCACAGAGGCTTCCAGAGAGGATAAAAGCTGATAAACATTGTAGGTAAAGGAGTCGTAATTATCTAAAAGCAACAACATCATTTTCCACCTCCTCTACCACAGTAAACATAGCCTTGGATTTTTGCAGGATTTCCTTGTATTCAAACTCTGCCTGAGAATCATAAACAATGCCTGCGCCAGACTGAATATGGCCTATATCCCCATCAATAAACATGGTGCGGAGGGTAATGCACATATCCATATTGCCATCAAAATCCATATAGCCTACCGTGCCGGCATAAGGCCCCCGCTTTACTGGCTCCAACTCGTGAATAATCTCCATAGCTCTCAACTTGGGGGCACCGCTGACCGTACCAGCAGGGAAGCAGGCCTTTAGCACATCCATAGGAGTATAGCCTTCCTGCAGCTTCCCCCGTACCTCGGAAACCATATGCATAACATGGGAGAACCTCTCCACCTGCTGCAGCTTGGTAACCTCTACAGAGCCAGCTTCACTGATACGGCCAATATCGTTGCGCGCCAAATCCACCAGCATGGAATGCTCCGCACATTCCTTAACATCCTGCTTCAGCTCTGCCTCCAAAGCTGCATCCTCAGCCTCATTCTGTCCCCGACGGCGGGTGCCAGCAATAGGATAGGTATAAACATAGGAACCAGACACCTTAACCAGCATTTCCGGGGAAGCTGCCACAAATTTCTTTTTGCCAAAATTTAGATAAAACATATAGGGAGAGGGATTGATCTGCCGTAGACGACGATAAAAATGAAAGGCTGGCTTGGTTAATCTGCTGCGGAACTGACGAGAGGGCACCACTTGAAAAATATCTCCAGCATTAATATATGCCTTGCATTTGGCAATAGTCTTGGCCCATTCCTCTGGCATTTCTCCATATTGAGCCATAAAATCCAGCTTGTCCTGCCGTGGTGGCACAGCATGATTACCAGTACATACAGGCTGGTAAAGCTGGGCTGCCAAGGCCTCCATTCTTTGCTCCACTCTGGCATAAATCTCATCAGTATTCTCCTCCTGCTTAACTTCTGCCAGATAAATCAGCTGAGAGGCATTTTTTTCCTGATCAAAAACCATGAGAATCCGGCAAATCATAAACTGGCCCAAAAGCTCCTCCTCAGCTATGTGCGTGCCCCGCACCCGGTCAAATACCGCCGAGGCTTCGTAATTGAAATAGCCTACCGCTCCTCCATTGGCCAGAGGCAGCTGCTGATTTCCCAGCACCGCCCGGAATTTCTGCATATACTGATTCATGGTTTCCACAGGACTGCCATCCAGCGCCTTCATCAGCTCCTCTTCCTGAATCATCAAGCGATTCTTGTAAATCTGAATATTGATAAAAGGCTCTGCCCCAATAAAGGAAAATCGGCCAAATTTCTGATGAGCGTCTACAGATTCCAGCAAAAATCCCTTTTCCTCCCCTACCAGCTTGTAGTACATGGAAACCGGGGTATCCAAATCCGTATCTATCTGAGTGCTGACTGCTACCAGATTGGCAGTCTTAGCCAGCTTTTTAAATTCTTCCCGCGTAGGAGTCAGCTTCATATCCTTTCCCTCCCTTTATTTGTGATAGCTATTATCCAAGGCCTGACGCATGGAGGCAATCAGCTTCATAGCCTCCTGATCAGCTCCCTCCAAAATATTTTTCACTACAGCTGAGCCTACAATAACGGCATCTGCCTCTGCTGCTGCCTCCACAGCCGCCTCTGGGGTACCAATGCCAAAGCCTACAGCGCAAGGAGTGGCAGTCTGTTTCTTCACATGACTGATAACCCTGTTAATAGGGCTGTAATCTATCTTCCGCACACCGGTAACTCCGTTAATGGATACGCAATAAATAAAGCCATCAGCAGTGCTGCAGGTTTCCCCAATCCGCTGGTCTGTGGTGCCTGGAGTAACAAATTCCACCAAATGGAGGTTATTGTCACGGCAGGCCTTTTTTAGTTCTCCAGATTCCTCATGGGGCACATCAGGAATAATAAAGCCATCCAGACCAGCTTCCTTGGCATCCTGAGCCAGTTTGGCAAAGCCATAATTCAGCATGATGTTAATATAGCCCATACCCACCAAAGGAATCTGGGACTTCTTGCGAATCTCCCTGACAATATCCAGCACACGGTGCAAATTCATGCCCTTTTGGATAGCATCATAGGAAGCCTTTTGAATCACTGGGCCATCTGCCATAGGATCAGAAAAGGGAATGCCCAGCTCCACCATATCTGCCCCGGCTTTTTCTGCCTCCAGCACCAGCTGTACAGTGGAATCTGCATCGGGAATACCTGCGGTTATATAGATAATCAGGCCCTTTTTGCCTGCCTTTTTCAATTCTGCAAATTTGTTTTCTACACCAGTCATTTTCAAATCTCCTCTCCCAGTACCTTTGCTACCTGCTGTACATCCTTGTCACCACGGCCAGACAGGGTGACTACTACCACTTCCTCTGGCTTGGTAGAAGGCATAAGCTTTTCCAAATAAGCCAGAGCATGAGAGCTTTCCACAGCTGGAATAATGCCCTCTGTACGGCACAGAAGCTGGAAAGCATCCAGAGCTTCCTTGTCATTAATACCTACGTATTCCACAACGCCCTGTTCATGGAACATGGAATGTTCTGGGCCTACACCGGGATAATCCAACCCAGCAGAAATGGAATAAACCTCGATAACCTGTCCATCTTCATCCTGAGCCAGATAACTATAGGCACCGTGCAGGACACCGGGACGGCTGTTAGGGTTGGACAAGGTCTGGGCATTGTCTCCTATAGCAGGGCCACGGCCTGCAGCCTCTACCCCGAATTTTTTTATCTGAGCATCATCCTTAAACTCATAAAAAGTGCCAATGGCATTGGAGCCGCCACCTACACAGGCTATCATATAATCCAGCCGGCCACCGGTTTCCTGCTGAATCTGCTGGCGGATTTCCTGACCAATGACGGACTGAAAATCTCTTACCATAGTTGGATATGGATGAGGGCCTACAGCAGAGCCAATAATATAATGGGTATCATCAATGTGGGCAGCCCAATAGCGGATAGCCTCGCTGGTGGCATCCTTCAAGGTACCGGTACCAGTGGTCACAGGCACCACCTCTGCTCCCAACAGCTTCATGCGGAAAACATTCAGTTTCTGGCGCTCAATATCCACAGCTCCCATAAATACCTTGCATTTCATGCCAAAGAGAGCTGCCACCGTGGCGGTGGCCACACCATGCTGACCAGCACCAGTTTCGGCGATTACCTGCTTCTTGCCCATGCGCTGTGCCAAAAGAGCCTGTCCCAAAGCATTGTTAATCTTGTGGGCGCCAGTGTGAAGCAAATCCTCCCGCTTGAGATAAATTTTGGCTCCACCGTAGTACTTGGTGAGCTTATCTGCATAATACAAAAGGGTAGGACGGCCAGCGTACTCCACATAGTATTTACGCAAATCTTTCAAGAATTCTGGATCTCTTCTATATTTTTCGTAGGCCTCCTCCAGCTGGTTCAGTACCGGCATTACGATTTCTGGTACATACTGTCCGCCGAATTTACCAAATCTGCCCTTTTTATTCTCTACTGTCATGATAATATCCTCCGTCTATTTTAAGTCTTATTTATGCTAAATTATTCCTTATCAGGTGGATGCTGGGCGGTCTCTAAAGCTGAGCCATATCCCTGGTCATGGCCTCCACATCAGGAGCTGTGGACAAGCCCTCTCCTACCAGTATTCCCTGCAAGCCTGCTTCCCGAAGCATTTTGGCTTCCTCTAGGGTGTGAATACCGCTTTCGCTGATTAGTATCCGGCTTCTATCTGCCACTGGCAGCAAATCCAAGGTATTCTGAATGGTGGTTTGGAAGTATTTCAAATTCCGATTGTTGATACCAATAAATCTGGCAGGAGTTGCCAAGGCTTTAGCCATATCCTCCTCATCATGTACCTCCACCAAAGCATCCATGCCCAGGCTCCAGACCAGCTGGAGATATTCATTTAGCTGATGGGCGGTAAGGATTCTTGCTATAAGCAAAATAGCATCTGCCCCCAGCATCCGAGATTCGTATATCTGGTATTTATCTATAATAAATTCTTTTCTGAGAACTGGAATAGATACCAACTGCTTTACCATAGGGATGTCCTCATTTCTGCCTAGAAAATGGGCATCTGTATGGACGGAAAGCATGGCAGCCCCGGCTTTTTCGTAAACTTGAGCCAGCTCTGCCACCGTATGATGGTGGCCAAAATTTCCCTTGGAGGGGGATTGGAGCTTGCACTCGGCAATCAGCCCCCAGCCATTTGCCTTGAATCTATAATTCATAGGAAAGCAGCCTACATGGGCTTTGGCCAGCTTTTTCACCTGTTGTAGTGGCAGCTGTTCCTTAGCCTTGGCCACCACGTCCTTTTTGGCTTCTACTATTTCTGCCAATATATCTCTCATAGCTTACCTGCCTTTGTCAAAAATTCTCTAATCAATTCGGGACTCTTCTTTTTATTTACCTCTAGAGCGCTGGATACATCCAAGCCATAGGGATGAAAAATTCTCTCTGCTTCCTGTATATTATCCTTGGTAATACCTCCGGCAATCAGGTATGGCTTCCTAACCTGTTGGATGGAGTCCGTCGCCTGTGTCCAGGCAAAGGCGACGCCGCTGCCCCCTTCGGTGTTCCTGCTGTAGCTGTCTACAAGCACCATATCTGCGGGATAGCTGTTGGCCAGCTCTGGGGTAAAATCATCACCATAACGAAAGGCTTTGATAATGCCTATATGGCTATGGGCTAACAGTTTTTTTAGCTCCTTACCGTATTCTACGGTTTCGTGTCCGTGGAGCTGTACCATATCCAAATGACATTCTCTGGCCAGCTCTGCCACCTGAGAGGCAGGCTCATCTACAAAAACTCCCACCTTTTGACATGGCTTCACTTGTTGGCAAATGGCCTTGACTGTAGCTGGCTCTGTGTACCGCCAGTATCTACTGCTCATAATAAAGCCCATCATATCGGCCCCTGCGACCACAGCCTGGGCGGTGGCTATATCCCGGATACCGCATATTTTTATAATCATGCTCCCAGCTCCTGAGTTTCTGCCACCAGCTGCTGCAGCTTTTGCAATGCCTTGCCACTGTCAATCATATTCTGAGCCAGCTGAATGCCTGCCTCAATTGATTCTGCCTTGTTGCCAGCATAAAGGGCCGCACCTGCATTGAGAAGAACAATATCCCGCTTGGGGCCCTGCTCCTGACCTTGGAGAATCCGCAGGGTGATTGCCGCATTTTCTGCTGGTGTACCGCCTGCATAATCTGCCATGCTGCCAGGCTGGAAGCCATAATCTGCTGGATTGATTTCGTAGGTACGAACTGTTCCATCCTTTAGCTCGCTAACCTTAGTGGGTGCATTGGTGGAGATTTCATCCATGCCATCCTCAGAGGCAATAACCAGAGCATGCTTCACACCGATTTCCTTTAGCACGCCAGCAATCAGCTCTGTAAGGTTTTTATCGTAAATTCCTACCATCTGGTAATCAAGACCTGCTGGATTGATAATAGGCCCCAACAGATTGAATACTGTTCTATAGCCCAGCTCCTGACGGGTTTTGGCTACGTATTTCATGGCCTTGTTAAAGGCTGGTGCAAAAAGGAAGGCTACGCCAATATCATCAATGATTTTGCCAGCATTTTCAGGGGTAAGATTGTATCTCACTCCCAGCTCTCCCAGTACATCGGAACTGCCGCTGGCACTGGATACTCCACGATTGCCATGCTTGGCTACGGTTACACCGCCGGCTGCCAGCACAAAGGCTGCAGTGGTGGAAATGTTGAAGGTATTCTTGGTATCTCCACCAGTGCCACAGTTGCACATAACAGGCTTGCTGTGAGGTACATGGTCGGCATGACTTATCAGGGTTTTGGCAAAGCCTGCAATTTCGTCTAAAGACTCCCCTTTCATTTTCAGGACAGATAGGAAGCTGGCTAGCTGACTATCATTGGCCTGACCGGTAAGAATAATGTCCATAGCCTCTCCGGCTTCCTGCTGAGTGAGATTCTGACCACTGATAATTTTTTCTATATACTGCTTCAACATAAGGCATCTTCCTTTCTTCTTGCTGCTTTGGACCTTCTGGATTTACTCAAAATAAAAAACCATTTCACTCCGTGTACAACCTACATTTGACTGTGTAGATTGTACATGGGGCGAAATGGTTCCGCTGTGCCACCCAATTTCAATATCTATCCAATGGCTATATAAACAAAAAACGAACATCCACCTCTAACGAGACGAAATGTTCGTGCCACTCGATATAATATCCTCTTGGTACGGGAGTTATCCTCCGATACCTCAGCTCTGTAACGGGAGCAACCGTTTCAGCCTACTTTCCACAAGGGATTTGGGTGAACCCTCCTGGGACCATTCACTAAAACCTTACCACCGGTCATCACACCTACCCGCTTTCACGGCACCGGCTCGCTGAAGATAAGCAAAATCAGCTACTATTTCCCATTCAATGGTTTGAGTATTTGATTAGCAGGAGCTACGCTCCTTTTGATGGTTTATATAATACGACTAATTGTCCCGCCTGTCAAGACATTTTTTGAATTTTTCTTGCTAATGTCAAAAATCTATTTATTACCATAATGAGTACGACATTGAAATACCGTAACAGTATCCCCCTCACAGGAATAAACTATACGATTTTTATCATCAATACGTCTACTCCAACATCCCTGAAATTCATGTCGCAAAGGTTCTGGTTTACCTGTTCCAGTGAATGGAGTTCTTTGTATTTCTTTAATTAAGCCATTTATACGCCTTAAGGTCTTTTTATCCTGAGATTGCCAATAGATATAGTCTTCCCAACCAATTTCTGTCCAAAGCAAATTCATTCAGACACCTCTAATAGGTCATGCTTAACTGTATAGCCGTTTTCTGCCTGGGCAATTGATTTTCTTAATACATTCATATTTTCTTCACTATAAAACGGATCACTAGAAATATCAAAAGGGATACGGTAATTTTTTAATACAGCTTTCACGTATAAATTAATAGCTCCAGAAACAGTTAAACCTACTGAATTACAAAAAGTCTCGAATTTTTGCTTGTCCATAGGATCTAATCTTGCAGTCAATGTTGCTTGTGCCATATTTATCACCTCACCATCATAATATATCATTTGTCATACATTTGCAATATATTTCTACAAATTCTGATTTGCCGAGTTGACTATCTCCCTAAATATTGGAAATGAAAGTCGTTATGTTAGTGGGTTCTCGAAATACAGCCTGCGGTCATAACGACTTTTGCTCTGTCCGACTTAATGGCCCTACCTTGGGATTTATCCTGACGCATTAATACCGCTTGTCGCTGAGCCAATTCACATAGGCCATAATGATAGAGAGTGCCACCGGGCCACTTTTGCTGCGCAAAAGCAGGAGTCTCCCGACGCAAAAGTGTCATGCCCCTCCGGCTGTTGTCGAATCATCAAGGCTTATCGATATTGTCAATCCCTATAATTCTGCTACCTTTGTAGAAAATCGGTTATTACAAACAGTACCAAAGCGGAAAGACTCAATGAATACACTAATGAGCGGTATGGGAGTACCCTGCACAGGTACTCTTCGCGCCTCGGTACTTAGCGATTCATGAGCTTTCGGGGCGTCAGCCACGAATTGCCTCATGAGAGCTTTAGTACCGCTAGGCGAGAAAAGTAGCGAGAGCGTGCCTGTAAGGGTACTCCCATATCGCCATTAATAGGGGATAGTTTTGCACATCAATATAGCAAGAGCGTGCCTGTAAGGGTATATGCCATGCCTACGAGAAGTGTATAGATAATTAATGTATTCGGCAAATCAGAATTTACTGCTCCAGCGAATGCACTGCTACACATTCTCTGTATAGCGGCAATTGGGAAACCCACTGCAGCCCCAGAAGTATCCGAATCTGCCTTTTCGTTTTTTGAGTGTGCTATGACAGCGAGGACAATAGCGATTCTCTCCCTGGGGAGAGGAATTTCCCTGCATTGCTCTCGTCTGGCCAAAATTCAAATTTCCCAGCTGATGCACCCCGCCCCCATTGTTGGCAGCCTTAGCTATATCCTGAGCCATTAGCTCAAAAACCTGCTGGTTCATATGGCAATCCTGCAAAGCTCGATGTGCTCCCTGGGTGGAAATGCCATAATACTCTGCCAGATTCTCCAACCGCCGATGCTTCCAAGCTGGAAAACATTGCTTGGCCATATTAAGTGTATCAATATAGTCATTATCAATAGTCTGCCCAAAATACCGCTGACAATCCCGATAGATAAAATTCATATCAAACCGCTTGATATTGTGGCCTACCAGCACATCATCGCCTATAAAATCCAAAAATTCCCCCAGCACCTGAGGAAAGCCTGGCTTGTCCGCCACCATATTATCATAAATATGATTGACACTGCTGGCTCCATAGGGTATCGGCCGACCTGGATTTACCAGCTGAGTAAAGGTAGACACTGGATGCCCCCCTCTTACCCTAATAGCAGAGATTTCAATAACCTCATCCCGCTGACAGGATATACCTGTAGTCTCCAAATCATAAACCACATAATCCGGCGTATATTTTCTTCTTTCCTTCCCCGGAATATTCCCCAGCATAATCAAGCCCCTTTCCCTTTAACAAATTCTATTCCTGTACTTCGTAAAGCTTTTGATATTTATTGCGATTACCCAAAACACTTTTTACATATTCCTGAGTTTCCCTATAGGGTATTTCCTCTGGATTATTAAAGCTATAATCCCAGCCATATTGCTTCATCCAGGACAATACATTACCCCGGCCTGCATTATAGGCCGCCAGCATCAACACCTCATTACCTTGAAATTCCTCCTGCAGTGAAGCCAAGTACCAAGAACCATAACGAATATTGCATTGAGGCTCCTTAAGCTGATCCAAATTAAACCCTGTGTCATCCAGCTGTCCCGAAATCCAGATGGCGGTTTCCGGCATAAGCTGCATCAATCCCATAGCTCCAAAGCCAGATACCGCCTCTGGCTGGAATTTGCTTTCCGTTTTTACCATAGCAATTACCAGATATTCATCCACCTGATACTGCTGGCTGTATTTTTCAATTACCCCTCTATAATGATAGGGATAAATATACTGTCGCTGAATATCATTCTGCTGCAGCAGAGCATAGGAAATCATTACTGCCAGCAGAATACACATACCTACAGCAAAGCCCATAACCCGCCTTTTGGCTTCCATACGCTGCAACAGCTGCTCTTTACGCCTGTTTCTTTCCTCTGTCGTATATCGCATTACCATTCCTTCTGTTTATTCAGCAATTCCTTGACCTTGGCCACCAGCTCCTGACTAGTGCCATTATTATCTATAATGATCTGAGCTATTTTTTTCTTTTCCTCTAAAGGCATTTGTACCTGAATACGCCTCAATGCCTCCTGCTGGCTATAGCCATTTCGACTCATCAGTCTAGCCAGCTGGTTCTCTTTGTTGACATAAACCAGCCAAACCTCATCTGCCATACTATCCCAGCCAGCCTCATAAAGCAGAGGTACATCCAACACTGCTGCCTTAGCTCCTTGATGGCGCAAAACTGCCAGCCGGCTTTGGATTTCTGCCTTGATAATGGGATGCGCCATGCTGTCCATCCACTTTTTTTCCTCTGGCTGACTAAAGACAATATCTGCCACAGCCTGACGATTCAGCTGACGGTTAGACAAAAGCACCTTTTCCCCATAGCGATTTACATAGGCCTGCCACAAGGGCCTATCAGGCTGAGCCAGCTCCCAGGCAATGGCATCTGCATCTAGTACAGGCAAATTGTGCTGTCTTAACAGGCTGGTTACTGTGGATTTGCCACTGGCAATCCCCCCAGTCAAACCTATAATCTTCACGACTCTACCTCCAAGGGCTGACAATGTGGGCAAAAACGAGTGCCCCGGCCTCCTACCTTGATTTTTTCCAAAGGAGTACCACAGATACGGCAGTCCTGGCCATCCCGGCCATAAACATAAAGATGCTCCTGATGGCTGCCCTTTTCACCATTGCCATTGCGATAATCTCTAAAGGTAGTGCCTCCATCAGCAATCCCCTCGGCAATAACCTGATTTACTGTGTACTGCAATTTGGTCAACTCGGGCAAGGTCAGGCTGCCTGCCTGACGCAGAGGATGAATCCCTGCCAAAAACAGGGCCTCATCCACATATATATTCCCCAGTCCCCCTACCTTCCTCTGGTCAAGCAGAAAGCTTTTTATTTTGGTTTTACGCCCCTCGGCAGCCTTTGATAGATATGCCACCGTAAACTCTGGGGACAAAGGCTCCGGCCCCAGCTCTGCCATGCCCTGAACCCGCCACAGCTCATCCTGATGCATAGCATATAGAGTGCCAAAGGTTCTGGTATCACTAAAAATCAATTTGGAGCCATCATCTAAATGAATAATCAATCTATTGTGATGGCTATTATCCTGTCCCATAGAGGGAACATATACCAGCTGGCCTGTCATGCGCAGATGAAATATCAGAGAAACCTGATTGTCCAGCTGCAAAAGCAGATATTTACCTCTCCTATCCAGACCTGCAATGGTAGTTTGCAGGATTCTAGCCACAAAGCTCTCTGGCTCAGGCCATTTAATCTGCCTAGGCAGCAATACCTCCACAGATGTTATTTTACGGCCCTGAATATGTGGCTCCAGAGACCGTCTGATTGTTTCAATTTCCGGCATTTCCGGCATCATTCACCACTCCTATCAATTTTCATTCTCTGTAATCAATAGCTCCGCCAAATCATAGCCGACTTTAATTTCGCCATGAACGCTTCATTATTTTGCCTCCGCCCAGTTCTTTCCTGCATTAATATCAATGGTTAATGGCACCTGCAGTTCCGCCGCCTGCTCCATAGACTGCTTTAGCAAATCCTTAACCTGAGGCAGTTCCTCCTGAGGCACCTCCAGCACCAGTTCATCGTGAACCTGCAGCAGCATACGACTCTTTAGCCCTGCCTCCTGCAAAGCCTTATAGGTGCGAATCATAGCCAGCTTAATAATATCCGCAGCTGTTCCCTGAATAGGGGTATTCATAGCCATCCGCTCGGCCAGGGAACGGCGCTGGAAATTGGTACTGCGGATTTCCGGTAAATCCCGACGGCGGCCGAATTTGGTCACCACATAGCCATTATCATGAGCCTCAGTTACCACCTTGTCAATAAAGGCTTTTACCCCCTGACATTTGGCAAAATACTTGTTAATGTATTCCTTGGCCTCCTTGCGGGAAATATGCAAATCCTGAGCCAGGCCAAAATCGCTCATACCATAGATAATGCCAAAATTTACCGCCTTGGCTTTGCGCCGCAATTCGCTGTCCACATCCTCTACAGCCACTCCGAAAACCTCAGCAGCAGTACGGGCATGAACATCCTCATTATGACGGAAAGCTCGCAAGAAATTTTCATCCTGAGACATATCCGCCAGCACCCTAAGCTCAATCTGGCTGTAATCAGCAGATACCAGCAAATCATAGCCCTGACCTGGCTCAAACATTTCGCGAATATGGCGCCCTTCCTGCCGACGGACAGGAATATTCTGTAAGTTTGGATCTGAACTGCTTAATCTGCCTGTGGCCGTAGCGGTCTGATTAAAGCTGGTATGTACTCGACCATCCTCTCTATCTATCAAAGGAGCAATACCATCCATATAGGTGGATTTCAACTTGGTCCACTGGCGATAAGCCAAAATCTTCTCGATAATAGGATGGAGATTATACAGCTCATTCAAAACCTCCACATTGGTGGAATAGCCGGTTTTGGTTTTCTTAATAACAGGCAGTCCCAGTTCCTCAAAGAGAATTACCCCTAGCTGCTTCGGTGAAGCAATATTAAACTGTCTCCCTGCCAAATCATAGATTTCCTGCTCCAAATCAGCAATAATACTGCCAGCCTCTCTGGTTTGGCGAGCCAGACTTTCCCTATTCAAATAGATTCCTGCCTGCTCCATTGCGGCCAGCACCTGTACCAGAGGAAATTCAATCTCCTGATAAAGGGGCAGCAAATCAAAAAGCATCAGCTTCTTCTGTAGTCTTTCCCCTATCTGGGCCAGTCCATAGCACTGCCAGCCCAGCTTCATGGAGTCAGTCCATGCCTCCTCTGGCTCCTGCACCCCAGCATCATAGCTATGCATCAGCTCCGGCATAGTATATTTGTTGCTGGCAGGATTCAAAAGATACCCCATCAAGGATGCATCCCAAATATTACCGACCAGCTGAATGCCGCTATGATAAAATCCCTTGGCATCACAAATATATTTAGCAACGTCCTTATCAGCCAAAAGTTTCAACACATACTCCCAGCCCGGATTGACTTCCGGCTCCAAATCCCCAAAGAGGGTATCCATGCCATGGATCTCCTCTTTGCTCATAGGACAATAATAGAGCTGACTGCCAATAACTACCGCTGCTGCCACCAGCTTTTTGTGAGGCACTGCCCCCTGAAAATCTCCCATAACAAAGGCCTTGCCTGCCTTAACAGCCTGCTGGTACATCTCCCGACCAGCTTCCAAAGCTGTAGCTTCCTTCATCTGAGGCATGGCTAACAAAGGCTGAGCCTCAGCTTCCTGCTCCTCCCCTGCTTCACCGCCTATAATATCCGCCAGCTTGCCTACCTGGCGAGCCAGACTCCGCATCTGATATTTCTGATAAAAAGCCGTCAAGGCACCCGCCTTGGCATCCAAGGCAAATTCGGCCTCCTGATATGCCACAGGCACATCCAGCTTAATGGTAGCCAGCTTTTTAGACAACACTGCCTGCTGCTGATTATCCCGCAACCGCTCCTGCAAAGCCTTGCCGGAAATCTCCTCAATATGAAGTAGTACCTGCTCCACAGAGCCATAGGCAGCAATCAGCTTCATGGCAGTTTTTGGTCCTACCTTGGGCACACCAGGAATATTATCGGAATTATCCCCCATCAGCCCCTTCAAATCAATAAGCTGAACAGGGGAAAGTCCCTGATATTCCTCCTGGAATTTGGCCTCATCATATAGAACAATATCCGAAATACCCTTCTTGGTAAAAAGTACTGTCAAATCAGGCTTTACCAGCTGCAGAGCATCCCTATCCCCTGTAACCACATAGGCCGACATACCAGCTTCCACAGCCTTGTTAGCCAGAGTTCCAATAATATCATCGGCCTCATAGCCAGCCATTTCCACCAAAGGAATATTCCAGGCCTCCGCCATTTCATGCAAAAGAGGCACCTGGCTTCTCAATTCCTCTGGCATCGGCTTTCTTGTTCCCTTGTAATCCGCAAACATATCTGTGCGGAAAGTATGTTTCCCCTTGTCAAAGGCAATGACCAGGGCTGCTGGCTGCCAGTCTGTCAACAGCTTGAACAGCATATTGGAAAATCCTACAATAGCATTGGTGTAAACGCCACTTTCTGTTTCTAACAAGGGCAGGGCATAAAAGGCACGATACAGCAAGCTGCTGCCATCCAGAATAAAAAATTTCTTCTTGTCCAAAATAAACCTCCTGCATAAATAAACAAAAACATGATGACAGTACCTACATAGATACTATCATCATGTAATAACACTCAATTACCAAGGACTTAATGGGAAAGAGCTGCCCGCCTCAGCCGCCACTGGCGCACTCGATAAATCGCCATTGGCACAATCAGGAAAGGCACTCCCACCAGCAGGCTTTCCCGCAAATCCGGCTCAAAGGCCAGCACCACCAAGCAGAAAACCTGAGCCCAGATACCAAATAAGGTTACATAAGGAAAAAATGGTGTCTTGTACTTCAGACTGGCAAAACTGCCATCAGCCACGGACTGCTTGCGGAATCTATACTGACTCCAGCAGATAGAAATCCAGGCAATGGCTCCTGTAAAGCCGGAAAGAGCCAGCAGATAGGTATATACCGCTTCACTAGCATCAAAGCTGTACAGCAGGATAATAAACCAGCAGGAAACAATGGAAACCAGCACCGCATTCTTTGGCATACCGTTCTTGTTCAGCTCGGCCAGCTTCTTGGGAGCCATGCCCAAAGTAGCCAGAGAATACATAGCCCGGCTTGTACCATAAAGGCCGGAATTGGAGCAGGACAAGGCTGCTGTCAGCACCACAAAGGCAAAGAGAGCTGCAAACCTGTCCAAACCATAATTGGACATAGCCACAGCAAAAACACTGTCCTCAAGACCTGCCTTATCCCAAGGCAGAATGGAAATCAAAATGGAAATAGGAATGATATACAGGGCAATAATCCGCCAGGTTACGTTCCGCACCGCTATAGGAATGCTTTTCTCAGGATTCTTGCACTCCCCTGCTGCCAAACCGATAATCTCCGTACCTTGAAAATTTACCAGAATAATGGTCATGGTCAAGATAATTGACCAATAACCGTTAGGGGCAAAGCCGCCGCTGCCTAGGAAAATACTGCTGCCAATATATCCCTGCTGGCCGATAAGGCCCATAATAATCAAAAAACCTACAATACTGAAAGCTATTAAAGCCACTATCTTGATAATAGCCAGCCAAAACTCGCTTTCCCCAAATTTGTCCACATGGAACAAATTCACAATGGTTACAAGCAAACCAAAAAGAACAGCCCACCACAATTGGCTTATCTGGGGTAGAAAATTATTCATAATGATGCCTGCGGCTATCATTTCCGAGGGGACATAGGAAACCCATGTCATCCAATAGGTCCAGCCTACACCACAGGCCCAGGTAGGACCGATATATTTTCGGGCATAGGTAACAAAGGAACCTGCTATAGGCTCAGCCACGGCCAGCTCCGCTAGGCAAAGCATAACACATAATACGATTGCCCCGCCTAAGAGATATGACAAAATGGCTGCAGGGCCTGCCTTTTCCAATACATATCCGGTTCCTAAAAAATAGCCGCTGCCAATAATTCCTCCCAGGGATATTAGCTGCAAATGGCGATTTTTCAACCCTCTGTTCATTTTTGGCTCGTTCATTGTCCTTGTAACACAACCTTTCCTTGTAGGCATCTACCTTGAGATGTCAACTACTGCACCCTATCAGACATAACATTCTGATACAACATTATTCTAGTGTATAATACCACTTTTTTCGGGGAAATACTACAAAAATTTTCGCCGAAAACCCTGTTTTTTTAGAGAAAAAACACCTGAAAAAAGCAAAAATATTTTATTTACCTAATATAGGTGTTATAATCGAAAAGAAACAATCTAAAGGAGGCTATTTTATGCCAGAAAACAAAATGGAACTACAGCCAGGCACTCGGCGTTTTTATTGGGTGCTATTCAAATCCACCTTTCTCATTAGCGCCTTTACCGTAGGTGGAGGCATGGTTATCATCCCCCTGCTGAAATCCAAATTCGTAGATGAATACGGTTGGATTGACGACAAGGAAACCTTGGATATTGTGGCTATTGCCCAGTCCATGCCGGGAGTTATGGCCATTAATGCTTCCATTATGCTGGGCTATCGTATGTCCGGCTTGATGGGCACCATGGTAACTCTTATGGCTACCATACTTCCTCCCTTGATTACCATGTCTCTCATTGCTCTGTGCTATGATTTGTTTGCCCACAATCAGTATATTCAGCTGGTGCTAAAGGGAATGCAATGCGGTGCCACTGCCATTATCATCAATGTGGTTATCAATCTGGTACAAAAGCTCTTTAAGAAAAAGCTGCTGCTGCCCTGCCTGATTTTCCTAGGTACAATGGTGGCAGTGCTGGCCTTTGATGTAAATCTCA
Organism: Anaerovibrio lipolyticus; assembly: GCF_021531495.1. GTDB lineage: Bacteria > Bacillota > Negativicutes > Selenomonadales > Selenomonadaceae > Anaerovibrio. The sequence continues at coordinate 15,712 of NZ_JADYTY010000018.1, read as the reverse complement.
TGTATTGCGTTATTGTGGATGGCCTAATCGGTCTGGCCTTACTGCGGAATCCCAAATATAATTAAGGAGGCATCACTATGGATATCTATTTGCTCCTCTATTGGGAGTTTTTCAAAATCGGTCTTTTCTGCGTAGGTGGCGGTTATGCCTCTATGCCTTGGATTCAGGCTGCTGTGGTAGATAATTACCAATGGCTGACCTTGAATGAGTTTATTGACATCTTCACCATATCCCAGATGACTCCGGGGCCTATTGGCATTAACGCGGCCACCTTTGCTGGCACCAAGATTGCTGGCTTCTGGGGCTCCATTGCCGCCACAGTAGGCTTTGTTACCCCTTCCCTGATTCTCTGTCTGGGAGTTACCTGGCTGTTGAAAAAATACGGCGATATCAGCGCCATTAAGGGCATTCTGAATGGTCTAAGACCAGCTGTAATCGCCTTGATTTTCGCTGCTGGCCTTAGCTTTCTTTACCTCTCTGTCTGGAACACAGAAACTATGCCTACGGATTTTAGTCAATTCGACACTAAGGGAATAATTATCCTTGCCCTGGCTCTTATTGCAGTTCGCCGTAAAATGGGCGTCATAAATCTCCTGGCCCTTAGCGGGGTACTGGGGCTATTATTGGGAATAGCTGGACTGTAACATTTCTGTCAATGGCTTTTCTTGTAGAAAAAATCAATCAATCTGAATATTAAATAATTTTTGCGATAAATTTATCATCTCTGGATTAGGACTGCTGTTCAACCACTGCACCTGTCCCTTTGCCTGTCTATCGGACAAAAGCTGACGGCGAAACAGCCTTCTTCTCAGCTGTCTGGCTGTACCAGCGGCTCCATCGTAGATTTTCACCTGGGGCCCCAACAGCTCACCTATAACCTTGCGGACGAAAGGATAATGGGTACAACCCAGCACCACACCGTCTACTGGTTTATCCCCCAAGGTCTTGAAATATCCCTGCAAAAATTCCCGCAAAGCAGGAGAATCCAGTTCTCCCCGCTCCACAAACTCTGGCAGCCCTGGCAAAGGCAGCTTGATGATTTCCGCCTTGCCCTGCCACTGTTCCAGCAGGTTGGCAAACTTTTTCTCACGCAAAGTGGCTTCCGTAGCCAACACCACTACCCTGCCATTGGGACAGCCAATTACAGCTGGCTTTAGAGCTGGTTCAATGGCCACAATAGGCAGTTGAGGATATTCCTCCCGCAAGCGCCGGCCTGCGGCACTGCTGGCAGTATTGCAGGCAATAACTACCCCCTTTACCCCTTTGGCTATCAGCTTCTGAACCACATTTTCCGTTAATTCATAGATATTTTCTGTACTGCGGCTGCCATAGGGAGCATTGGCCGAATCCCCATAGAAAATAAAGTTCTCATGAGGCAGCAGCTTTACCAACTCCCGCAAAACGCTAATGCCACCCATGCCACTATCCATAACCCCAATAGGAGCATCTTTATCTAAATTAAATTCCATTACACACACTTCCATTTTTATCCCAGCCTAACAGATACTAAGACTTCATAATATATAGAGCCAGAGCCATAAAACACCTCATTTTAACCTCTATATTATACCCCCTACATTATCCAAAGTAAATGCTGAGCATACACTTTGAACCAGGTTGTACCATATATGATGCAACCTGCCCCGCCTGTAGAAAAAGCACATCATCCATATTGCTCCAAATAAAAAGTCAATAAATCAAAAATTATTCTTGACTTTTTGACCAATATTGCTATAATAATAATCAGAAAGAGCAAAAAGTCAAAGAGAGAAATCCCAAGACAGAATGAAAGCTCCAGGCAGTTATATTCATAGCTGCCAAATACATCCCCTGAAAAGGGAAGATAAAATATTTTGTGTAGATTCTTTGAAAGGAGTCCTAATTATGTTCGGTTTAGTTCCATTTGGTTCCAAAAAAAATAACGAAGTTGCCAAGAAAGAGGATGGCTTCAACAGCCTGTTTGATGTATTCAATGACTCCTTCTTCGCTAATCCTTTTGCCGGCTTTGGCGATATGCCTATGACCACCAATATGAAGGTTGATGTAAAGGATAATGGTGATTCCTATGAGTTGATTGCTGATTTGCCTGGCGTGGACAAAAGGGATATTGCCTTGAACTACGACAACAATTATCTGACTATCGAGGCCAAGAAGGATGAAAGCAATGACCAGAAGGACGATAAGGGCAATTATATCCGCCGTGAGCGTCACACCGGTACCATTAGCCGTTCTTTCTATATTGACAGCATTGACGAAAGCAAGATTGAGGCCCAGTTTGAAGGTGGTGTACTGAAGGTTACCTTGCCAAAGGCCCCAGAGGTACAGCGCAACACCAAGATTGCTATTAAGTAACCCCATAGTGTATATACATCCTATAAATTCCTACCCTATATAAAAATTCCCCAAGGGACTGTCCTAGCAGATAGGTATCAAAATGAATCTAATCTGCCATCAGCTCCCTTGGGGGATTTTTTATTGTCTTGCAGCTACCCATAAAAGATGGGCATAGTGCCTTATTTTACATAGAATACTCTATTAGGCTTACGGGCTGGAGTTTTAGGATATTCCCCTTCCACATAGCCCAGGGCGCAGTGACCAATACCTTCATATTCTTCCTCAATACCCAGAGATTTTAGTAACTCCTTGCCCCAATCCATTTCAAATTCTTCCTTGGCTCTGTGAATCCAACAGCTGCCAATGCCCAGCTCATGGGCGGCCAGCATAAGATTTCCCATAACCAGACTGCCATCATAAACCCGGTTAGGCCAACTCTTTTTAGCCAAAACAATAATCATAGCTGGTGCGCCATAGAATGGATCAAAGCCTTCCTTCCAGCCACCAATCTGGCAATTCATCTGGGAAATTTTGTCCCGCAGTTCCTTATTGGTTACCTGAATCATGATAGTATTCTGCTCACCATGACCACTGGCAGCATAAAGACCTGCTTCAATAATCTTATCCATAATATCCTGTGGCACCATATCCCCTTTGAACTTGCGAATACTTCTTCTGGTTTCCATTTTCTGCAAAACATCACTCATTAGTTTTTCCTCCTGTTTTTTTATTGACATAATTATACGAATAATGCCATATCTTATCCACAATTATTCCAGTTAGTTCTCAAATATGTCTGCTGATTACCTCCAGCAGCTTGGTCTTGGCTTCGACTAAAGGCTCCTCAATGGTACAGCCTGCTGCCCGCACATGACCGCCACCGCCAAATTCTGTGGCAATTACACTAACATCCACACCCTTGGAGCGCATGCTAACTCGGCATTTCCCTGGCTCCACTTCCTTCATAAGCACAGCCACATCTACTCCATCAATGATTCTTACTCCATCAATAAAGCCCTCTGTGGTGTCAAGGGTTTCGTAGAGAACATTGTCAATAAAAATACCTGCTACTCTCCCCTCCATAGCCATTTCAATGGTTTCCATAGCTTTGGCTCTATCCAGCACTTCCTTGAAGCTGCGCTTCTCCAAAGCCTCCGAAACCACATGAGGCTGAGCTCCTGCCTCCACCATATCTGCAGCTGCCCGCAGGGTAAAGGCACTAGTATTGGAAAAACGAAAATTACCTGTATCTGTGGAAAGCCCTGTATAGATACATAGGGCTACTGCTGAGTCTGGCGTAACAGTCAATTCCTGCGCCAACTGATAAATAATCTCTGCTGTAGCAGCCTTTTCTGCATCCAGATAGAGGAAATCTGCCTCTCCATCATTGGTGCGATGATGGTCAATATTGATAATAGGAGCCTGACATTTGTTCAGCACCTGTCCTATTCTATCTTTAGACACATCCAGCATAATCAGATAATCTGCAGGATAGCTTTCCTTTTCCGGCTTCTGTATGGCCTCTATATCTGGCAAAAAGCCAAAACTCTCCGGAATATCGTCGTCTACCAGCACCTCCACATTCTTCCCTAGACGTACCAGCATATGATACAAAGCCAAAGAGGAGCCTAAGGCATCACCATCAGGATTTACATGAGTGGTAATCACAAGATTTTCTGCCTCCAGCATTTTGGCTGCTGTTTCCTTTAATGTTATATGCACAGGAACCACTTCCTTTCTCAAATTCAATTAACTATTTCTTATTATACAACAAAAAAAGCTGTCGCGTTATGGATTATTACCACAAAATACGACAGCTTCTCGATTTTTATTTACTCAGCATCCTTGCTGTGCTCCTGCTTTTCAATCTGCAACAGCAGCTTCTGAATATGATCGCTGTAGTCCAGAGATTTATCCAGAACAAATTTTAACTCAGGGGTAACTCTCAGGCGGATACGATGTCCCACCTCACGGCGGATAAAGCCCAGAGAGCTATTCAGACCAGCCCAGCTTTTGGCTATCTGTTCATCATTGCCCATGATGCTGACAAATACCTTGGCACTGCTCAAATCTCTGGTAATCTCTACCTGGGTAACAGTCACAAAGCCGATTCTTGGGTCCTTCAACTCCTGCAGAATAATCTGGCTGATTTCCTGCTTCATGAGCTCCTGAATTTTTTCTATACGAAGCTGGCTCATATCTCTACCCTCCGTTTCTTTTTTTATTCCTTATTTATATCATTGATAGAGGTCTTTACCTCCTCCATGATATAAGCCTCTATAATATCTCCTTCACGGAAATCCTTGTAATCCTTAATGGTAATACCGCACTCGTAGCCTGCAGCAACTTCCTTCACATCATCCTTGAAGCGACGGAGACCATCCAGCTCGCCATCAAATACTTCAATATTGTCACGGACAATACGAATCTTGGACTGATTGGTAATCTTGCCCTCCAGTACATAGGAACCAGCTACCAGAGCCTTGGAGAATTTCATAACCTGACGAATCTCCACCTTGCCCTGAATAATCTCCTTGTACTTAGGAGCCAGCATACCGCTCATTGCTTCCTTAACATCGTTCAATGCATCATAGATAACCCGATAGGTGCGGATATCAATACCCTCGGTATCTGCTACGCGGCGGGCATTGGCATCTGGGCGCACATTAAAGGCAATAACCAGAGCATTGGAAGCAGAAGCCAGCATTACATCAGACTCAGTAACAGCACCTACACCGGAGTGTACAATACGGACACGAACCTCATCATTCTTGTTCAAGCCCATAAGAGAACTGTTCAATGCCTCTACAGAACCCTGAACATCGGCCTTAACAACGATATTCAGATCCTTCAGATGGCCCTCCTGAATCTGGTTAAAGAGATCATCCAGGGAAACCTTCTTGGCATGAATCATATCGTTGCGCTGCTTCTCCATACGCTTCTCAGCAATGGTACGAGCCTGCTTCTCCTCCAGAGCTGCCAGTTCATCACCTGCTGCTGGAACATCGTTAAGGCCCAGCACCTCTACAGGAACAGAAGGACCAGCCTTCTTCACATTCTCACCACGATCGTTCAGCATGGCACGAACCTTACCGTAGGTAGTACCAGCCACAATGGAATCACCAATGCGGAGAGTACCAGACTGAACCAGTACAGTAGCTACAGGACCACGGCCCTTGTCCAGCTGTGCCTCGATAATAACACCGCGAGCCTCACGCTTTGGATTAGCCTTCAGCTCCTTCACCTCAGCAACCAGCAATACCATTTCCAGCAGATCGCTGATACCAATATTTTTCTTGGCAGAAACCTCTACCATAATGGTATCTCCGCCGTATTCCTCTGGTACCAGACCATGCTCCATCAGCTCATTCTTAACATTGGCTGGATTAGCACCTGGCTTATCAATCTTGTTGACAGCAACAATAATAGGTACACCAGCATCCTTGGCATGGTGGATAGCCTCTACAGTCTGTGGCATAACACCATCATCAGCAGCAACTACCAGAATGGCAATATCTGTTACCTGAGCACCACGGGCACGCATAGCAGTAAATGCTTCATGACCTGGGGTATCCAGGAAAACAATCTTCTTGCCCTGACACTTTACCTGATATGCACCGATGTGCTGGGTAATACCGCCAGCCTCATGGGTGGATACAGAAGTCTTTCTAATAACATCCAGCAGAGAGGTTTTACCGTGGTCAACATGGCCCATTACGGTAACAACAGGTGGACGCAGAACCAAGGTCTTTGGATCATCCACAATCTCTGGAATCAGAGTAGGATCTACCTCTGGTGGCAACTCCTCTACATTAACTCCAAATTCGCTGGCCACCAAGGCAGCTGTATCAAAATCAATTTCCTGATTGATGCTGGCCAGAACCCCCATCAGCATCAGCTTCTTGATAATCTCAGCTGCGGTACAGCTCATCTTGCTGGCCAAATCCTTGACGATAATAGTCTCCCCTACTTTAATGTTCTTAGGGCGGGCTATTTCCATCTTTGGAGCCTGCTGCTGATTGTTCTTGTTGCGGTTATTCTTATTGCGATTGTTCTTGCCGCCAAAACCATTGTTGTTGAAATTGTTGCGGCCATTTTTGCCATTACGGTCATTGCGACCACCATTCTGGCGGTTACGATCATTTCTATCCATTCGGTCAGTACGCTCCATCCGGTTATCGCGGTTATTCTTCTTCTCGTTCCTGTTATCATTATGGCCACCATTGCGGTCGTTACGGTCATTGCGCTCAGGACGATTGCTGTTATTCTTTGGTCTATCTCCTACAGGCTTCTGGCGATCATTCTGATGGCCATTGCCACCATTGTTATGCTGATGCCTGTCGTTACGACGATCCTGCTGGCTGCCATTGTGCTTCTTCTGGTTATCACCAGCATTATGCTGTTCACCATTATTACGGCCCTGACGATTTTTGTTATCGTTACGCTCCCGAATACTGTGACCATTGCCACCAGCCTCACGATGATTTTTCTCCTGCTTGCCAGCCTGTGGCTGCTGAGTATGACTCTGCTGTGGCTTCTGAGCCTTGGCATGAGTCTGTGGCTTACCATCATTCTGTGGCTTTGGAGCTGTCTGCTTTGCATTAGCCTTAGTCTGCTGTGGCTTCTGCTGGGACTGCAGCGCCTTGATTACCACCTGGCGGGCATTGTCATCCACTGTGCTGGAATGGGATTTAGCTTCAATATTATTCTTGTGCAGAATGCCCAAGATAGTTTTGTTGTCAGTATTTAGTTCCTTGGCGATGTCATATATTCTGTATTTTGACATTAATCCACCCCCGTTTCTCCATCAGTGGGACAAAAGCGGGCAATTGCATTGGCAAATCCTGCATCCATTACGGCCGCCACTGCTCTAAAGTCCTTGCCAATACAATGACCTAACTGCTCTCTATCCCAAAGATAGACTATTTTTATTTTTCCTCGTGCCGCCATCTGCTCATATCGCTGACGGGTTTCTGCCGAAGCATCCCCTGCCACCAAGAGCAAATGGACTTTATTTCCTTGTACTGCCTTGGTTACAGCAAAATCACCGGAGGCCACTCGACCAGCCCGCTGTGCCATACTTAGCAGGTTCATTATCTTCTGTTCGTTCATCATTCTGAAAGGAGCTGCTGTAACAGCTCATCATATACAGCCTTGTCAATCTTGCTCTTAAAGGAACGATCCAGACCATGACTCTTAAAGGCCTTTTCCAGACATTCCTTGTTGTTGCATATATATGCTCCCCGACCAGCTTTCTTGCCTGTCAGATCTACAGAAAACTCCCCCTCAGGACTGCGTACTATCCGTACCAGCTCCTTCTTGGGATGCTGCTGCTGACAGCCCAGACATAATCTGGCAGGAATCTTCTTTGTTACTGCCATATTATGCTTCCTCGTCTGGCTCTACATCTGCTGGCTGAGAAGCTTCCTCTGGAGCAGCATTTTCCTGCTGGAAATCATCTTCCTGGCCCAGTTCAGCCAGAATATCATCAGCCAAATCATCCTCTACAGGAGCAGCAACTTCCTCCTCCTGAGCCTGAGATTCGCTCTTGATATCAATCTTCCAGCCGGTAAGCTTGGCTGCCAGACGAGCATTCTGTCCTTCCTTGCCAATAGCAAGGGAAAGCTGATTGTCTGGAACCACTACTCTGGACATCTTCTCATTTTCGTCTACATCTACGCTGATAACCTTGGCAGGGCTAAGAGCATGAGCAATGTAAACAGCAGGATTTTCATCCCACTCTACAATGTCAATCTTCTCGTTGTGCAGCTCATCCACAATGGTCTGTACACGGAATCCCCTATGGCCTACACAGGAACCAATAGGGTCTACGCCTTCTTCTCTAGCGCAAACAGCAATCTTGGAACGCATACCAGCCTCACGGGCTACGGATTTAATCTCCACAATGCCATCGTGAATCTCAGGCACCTCCAGCTCAAAGAGACGCTTCAAAAGGTCTGGATGAGTACGGGACAGAGTAACCTGTGGGCCCTTGGTGCTGTTCTTTACTTCAATAACAATTGCCTTGATACGATTGTTTACTACATATTCCTCAGTAGGAATCTGCTCTGCTGGAGGCATAATAGCCTCAGTTTTGCCCAGATCTACAAAAACATTTCTGTTTTCTACTCGCTGAATAATGCCGGTTACAACCTCATTCTCTCTCTCAGAGAACTCGCTGTAAATCATGCCCCGCTCAGCTTCGCGAATACGCTGTACAACTACCTGCTTGGCATTCTGGGCTGCAATACGGCCAAAGTTAGCAGGAGTAACCTCTACCTCCAGAGTATCCCCTACCTGATAATTTGGAGAAATCTTGCGGGCCATAGCCAAGGAAATTTCCTGAACAGCATCCTCAACCTCATCAACTACGGTTTTAATGGCATATACATGATAGCTGCCGGTAATGCGATCCAAATTAACTCGTACATTCTGTGCGGAATTAAAATTTCTCTTGTAGGCTGCCACCAGGGCATCCTCAATAGCATCAAAGATAATCTCAGGGTTGATACCCTTTTCCAAGCCCAACTCCTTGAATGCTGTCATAAATCCGCAATCTTTATCTTCTGCAGCCTTTACTTTTTTTGTTCTGGTAGCCACTATTTATTAACCTCCTAAATTTCATGACTGGTTACCAATCATTTGGTTTCTTAAAAATCTATATGCAGGTTCACCTTGGCTACCTTGTCCATTGGAATAGCCATATCGCCTACATTGATGGTTTCTCCATCATAGGCACTTAGTGGGCCTGTTACCACCTTTTTGCCATCTAGTGGAGCAAAAAGGCTTACATCAATATCCTTACCCATTTCCCGCTGAAAATCTCTAGGCTTTTTCAGCTCTCTATCAAGGCCGGGAGAGGATACCTCCAAAATATAACTGGTCTTGATAAGATCCTGGGCATCCAAAAGCTCTTCCAGCTTTCTGCTAAGATCCTGACAATCATCCAGATCTACGCCGCCCTCCTTGTCAATAAAGACACGAAGGTACCAGTCACGCTCCTTTACGTAGTCCACTGCCACCAGCTCCAAGGCTGTATTTTCCAGCAGCTCCTCGACAATCTTTTCTACCTCTGCTTCAATTCTGCCAGCCACGCAAATCTCCCTCCTTAACGAAAATTCCTATCTTATTTCAAAGAAAAGAGTGGGTGAAACACCCACTCTGCTAAGACTTAAATTAATTGCTATGCTTATTATAGCATTTCTATTCAGGTATGTAAATACTAATTTACATATTAATCAAAATTTATATATCGCCTTTTATCAAAATACAACCTGCGGTCATAACGACTGTTGCTCTGTCCGACTTAATGGCCCTATTTACGCAAAAGTGTCATGCCCCTCCGGCTGTTGCCGAATCACTCTACTTCAATCTCAACAGCACCTGCATCAGCTTTAATGGCTCTCGCTCAAAATAAGCTGTTTCCTTGACTAAAGCTTTGGAAAAATCTCGCCTATGATCAAATGATTTTGAGAACTCTCCCAGCACATCCAATATATTTCTTTCAGCCCATGCATTGTCTAAGGCATAGGTGCTATGAATCACCAATTGGCACAGTTCATAAGCTATCAAATATGAAAAATAATTATGCAAAAACCACCACTAAAGGAATATGTATAAGCATGAAAAAGCCATTCATGCTGCCAATATCGTTCTAGAACACTTCCCAAACGCTCTTGCACCAAATGATGCCTTTCCTCATATACATTGTTATAATAATCATTCATTACCTGCCAATGCTCGCTTGATATTAGTAATTCTTTTTCCTGCTTTAGCACTGTAATAATGCCATTCATAAATTGGTGATGAGCAACTGGATAATATTGCCAATTCTCCCATAAATTCGAAATTTCCTGCTGAAATGTGTCGCTATTGTAATAATCTATCAAACCTGCCACAGCTTCCACATCCTGTTGGCAATCCTCTACTTTATCAAGAAACAAACCTAAAATCACTAGTCTCTGCTCAAAAGTATAGGAAGTATTTTGCAAAATTGCTAATCCTCCCATCATAATATGAACAGCAGACAAATCATTAGGTACATTCTTCATGTTACAATTCTTTGCAATCAGTTTCCAGGCAGATGTATCCTCTTCACAGCTAATTTGCTGCAGCCCCATAGCATTAGGCGAAAGCAAAGCATATTCAGCAGCTACCGGACAAGTCATCGCCAACATTCTAAATTGATAATTACCAATTTGCTGTACCATTCTTGGATACACCTTGCAGGTTTGGGATAATGCACTCTCTCCCATATTACGCTGAATGTAACATAAATTATCCTCACACAGTAATGGACATACACCCTTATTATTTAGCTCAATTTGAAAACCAGTCTGAATAGTTGAAGGCTGAATGCTAGATAATATCTTTTTTCGCATAGCAGGATTCTTAATGCGCTGATATTTCTTATAAGTCTCCATATCAATATCTATACGCCATTTACCACAGCATTTGGCATTACATTTAGAACCATCACATTGAAAATCTGCTACATATTTCGGTTGTAATATAATGATATCATTATTTGACATCTAACTAATACCTTATGCCAATTCCATAGAAAGAATTGGCATATTCCTTTCTTTTACTAAAGTATTATTTTTGCCACTTTGTTTGTGCTACAAATTCAATATCTGGATTAATTCCGCTAGTCATTTCAATAACTTTCTCCTGCGTCAGTATACTAATTAGATTCATTATCATTCTATTATGTGCCTCTTCATCATGATAATAAATTTTAATCTTTGTATGAACTGGTTTACGCAGAAATAAATCCTTAATAATTTCTTTATCTGTAGCATCCAAGGAACACCCAAATATGTAAATATTGTTAAGTTCGTTTTGGCCAAGCCATTCTAAATACTGACTTCCTGTTCCTTTTAAAATTCTCTGAAAATATTTTCTATAATAGATAAAATCCAATTGCTTGTTTTTGGCATCATCATCCCTATATTCGTCAAAACCGATAATCATTTTGTTCTTTTCTATTATTCTTTTTATATTCTCTGAATCGTAATCATATTTTTTCTCGTTTTTTGTTAAATTCCGTATCTCATACATATAATTCACCGAACCATGTACAGTACAAGTATTATTTTCTTCTTGCTTAACGCCACTATATTTTGCATTGTAATTATTTATATAATTAAAGCTCAAAACATGGTCTATCTTATCATTCTCCCTTAATTTTAATAACCTATATATATCTCTTTGAATATCACATTCTTCATATATCGTACTAATAAAAAAATCAATGTATATCCCCAAAGCCATAACAAATTTATCATGTTCGTATATTAAACTGCTTCTTAATTTTTCATACACTTCTGCAGGCAAATTATATTTTCTATTTTCCTTTTTTTCACTTTGTATTTTTTCTATTAGTTCCTTTATTGTATTATTGACTTCATATGTGTCAATAAAAAAAGATTCGCGATTGACTATCGCTATAGAATCATTTTCCAATACCTTAATTGCATCTTTAATCTCTTTCTCAATATCTATCCAATTTTCGCCTGCAATCAATTGCCTATCATATCTATATTGAAAATATTCTATCCAACGGTTTTTATAAATACAGAAATGAAAATCTCTAAATACTTGATTGGCCTCTGAGGAGGTAAAAGCCTCGCTAAATCCGTCCCAAAATGGCTTTAAACTTTCTAATGTCTTCTTTTCATCTTCCATGGGATACCGATCTATTCTATCGTTTAAATCCCTTATGCAATCTTCAGGAACCCGAGCATCCTGATAATCTTTATTATTGTAGGCTATCTGAAATACCTTTATAAAATTCAAAAAATCCGTATACTTACTTGGCCATCCCAGTGCCAAATCAAATCCATTCCCAATAACAAGTATATTCAAATCGATCACCTTCATTAATATAAACATCTGCTTTGTACATCTATTCCTAATAATAATGGGGCGGGAGTGACAACTCTCCCGCCCCATATGCAATGGTAGTTCTAATAACACACCTTGATCCTTCAGGCTAGCAACAAGAAGGGGTGCGGAATTAGCATATTTAATTTATATATACCAGTAGCAAGTGAAACCTTGCTACTGAATATATCATAGTAATTTTGACAGCTTATCTAAATAGATTTGCCATCAACCAGCTATCCTAGCGATGCTCTTACTGAAGCAGGGACAGTACGTTGGAGCTGGACTGATTAGCCTGTGCCAACATGGACTGTGCAGCCTGCAGCAGAACATTGTTCTTGGTATAGTTGGTCATTTCCTTAGCCATATCAGCATCACGAATAGTGGACTCAGAAGCCTGTACATTCTCAGATGCAGTGGTCAGGTTGCTGGAGGTGTATTCCAGACGAGACTCAACGGAACCAATGGTGGTCTGCTGGTCAAGAGCCTTCTGAATAGCGTTATCCAATACGTTGATAGCAGCATTTGCCTTACCCTGAGTAGAAATGTTCAAAGTAGTACCGTCTGCACCCTTCAAGCCCAGAGCCTCAGCACGCATATCAGTCAAACCAACCTTAATGGACTGGTTAGCAGATGCACCAACCTGCAAGGTAATAGCATTATCATCAGACTTGTTCTGAGCACGAACAGTCTCGGAGAAAGCATCCAAAGCTGCATTAGCAGACTTCTTTACATTGCCCTTGGAATCGGTAATACTGATGTTCAGACCAGAAATCTGACCGCCGATACCTCCCTTGTGGGCAGTAATGCTAATCCCTGCCTCACCAGAAGCAGTATCAACCTTATCACCAGCAGCATCAATACCCACGGTAGCACTTGAAACTACCGCGGTATGTTCATTAGATGAAGCTACTCTGTCTTTACTGTATGTATTATAAGCATCAATTGCTGCTTTAGCATCGGCTTGTTTAGCTGCCAATTTTGCGGCATTAGGATCCTGAGCCAAAATCTTCAACATTTCCATTTTGTCAGCATCATTATCGGCAGTAACTGCTCCAGCGGTCTTGTCTATGGTCATGTAAGCCTTCAGCTTGCTAATATCGATTTCCTCTCCTGCTTTTGCACCTTCATTATAAGTAGCAATAGCCTTGGCTACCTTCTCGCCTGCCTTACCTGTACCACCTTCTACAGAACCCAAAGCAGCTTTTGCCGTGTTGTCAATAGCTATCTTAGTAGTGCCATCTTTTGCAACAAAATTTCCAGAATCAGCCGCTTTTTTACTAAACTGAGGTGGATAGTCCATAGTTCCCTTAGCAATTGCGTCAGCTACATCATCACCATACACTTTTGCATCAGCTTTCTTCATGGCTTCCTGTGCCTTAGTAGCATCTGTAACACCTGTGGAAGCCATAACACTTTCATTAGATTTATCTGCAAAAATCTTGCTACTATCATCAATATTTTCAGCATGATTGAAAATATCCTGCAAACTAGCACCCTTAGCATCAAAGGTAGTACTATAGGTCTTACCAGCCTGCACATAGGATACAGTTACCTTATCTGTATCTACAATCTCCAAGCTGTCGCCACTGCGAGCCTTCAAGGTAGTAAGCAAATCACCAGCCTTAGTATCGGTAGAAAGACTCTGGTTAGTCAATACAGTGTAGGTAGCATTACCCTTGCTGTTCTTGGATCCGTCAACCAGATATTTGCCGTTGAAGGTTACATTTGCATTATCGTTAATCTGGTCAATGGACTGATCCAGTTCCTTCTGGATGGTCTGACGATCAGAATCGGTGTTGGAATCGTTGGCTGCGTTTACAGCCTTTTCCTTCAAAGTCTTAAGAATCTCAACAGTAGAGCTTACAGCACCCTCAGCTACCTTCATCATGGAGCTGCCATTCTGGGTGTTCTGATTTGCCTGATCCAGGGAACGGATCTGTACGCGCATGCGCTCGGAAATAGCGTAGCCGGAAGCATCATCAGCAGCGCTGTTAATCTTCATGCCGGAAGAAACCTTCTGCAGGCTCTTGGACAGGGCGCTGGAGTTCTTGTTCAAAGTGTTGAGAGTGTTAATTGCGGTCATGTTGTTCTTTACGATCATAGCCATAATAAATTCCTCCTTGATTTTAAAAACATCTAAAGAGAGATTGCATCCTTGCTATCTCTCCCATATAGGTAGGATTTTTCAGGAAAAATCCTGTTCCAGCCTCCGCGGAAAAATTGTCTGGTACAAGGCTTTTCTCTACTCCATCCTCGGTGACTATATTTTAATATAGAAGTTGAAAAAATCAAGTATATTCGGGAGTTTTTAGGTCAAATTTCATTCCTGTGACTACATGGGGGTTCTAGGGCCTCTCTGGCCTCATATGCCAGCCTCGCTCATGGCACTTAATAGTTTCCTAATTATTGCAACCGATCTGCAAATCATCTACCCCCACCAATTTCCCTATCCTCATATTTCCTCACAGCCAGCCTCTAACACTTGCCTGCAACAGCCTTATTCTTGACACAAAAATAAGGGCATATCCGCCTTACAAGCCGAATACGCCCCTTTTTTCATAAATTTTGTAAAGTTTTATTCTTTTCTCTCATTTATTATTAATTAAAATTGTCGTGTTGGATTTTTTCGCATAATATACCCTGCAACTTTACAATAAAGCAGCATATTTGGCAAATTCACTCTTAGGTATGCCAATAAACTCCATAGCCTGTTCCTTGGACCAGCTATTCTTGGCAATAATCACCCGCAAAATTTCTACAGTTTTATTCAAGGCGCCAATAGTCTTGCCCCTTGCCTCGCCAATAGCTTTTCCGCGAGCTTCACCACGCGCCTCTGCCTTATCTAATACTTTACACATATTAAATCCCTCCCTTTCATGGGCAATTTTTTTACCCATTTCAGCATATTTATCATCCTGTGTTAATACTGACATTAATTTCAAGAAACTATCTGCATGCTTAATAGTTTTATCCTTTGGCACATAATCATTATTTTTACTAAGCTGTACAAAGTAGTCTGCAATAATCTGAAAATCACTGGTAAATTTTTCTACCTGCTCCCCTGTAAGCCTTGGCACATCAATCAAATTGATTTTGTAGTCATTAACAAAGGGCTTCAAATCATCAGATATTTCCAATACATCATATAAGCTAAGCGGCTTCTTCCAAGGTGTCTTGCCAAAATATAACACAATAGTTACAACTGGGTAACGCTTATGGCGAATTTTATGTTTTTTGCCTGTTCCTTCATCAATAACTATTTCGTCTTGGTTCATTTCATCCCGATAGGAACTGCCATCATAGCCCATCACCCTCAATGGCATATCCATATCTATAGCCAACTGATTCTCTACTCCCAACAGGGCTAGACGAATATAACAGTTCTTATCCGTCCAATATTTAGCTACATCCCGTTCCTGTTCGTGTATTACATTATCATCAGCTTTATACTGTGATTTCGCCATTGCATCAACAAGAGCTTCTGGTT
>NZ_JADYTY010000017.1 GCF_021531495.1 Anaerovibrio lipolyticus | reverse complement strand
AGGGGCATGACACTTTTGCGTCGGGAGACTCCTGCTTTTGCGCAGCAAAAGTGGCCCCGGTGGCACTCTCTACCAATACGGCCTCTGTGAATTGGCTCAGCGATAAGCGGTATTACTGCGTTAAGATAAATCCCCAGGTAGGGCCATTAAGTCGGACAGAGCAAAAGTCGTTATGACCGCAGGCTGTATATCGAAAAATTTTGACATACCGAATTATATTTACAACTCTATGGAGAGATAAACGATTCGGCAAATCAGAATTATGCAATATCTGGGGTGGCACATTTGGCACTCACATATTTCTGCAATCTCTCCACACCCTGACGCAACATCTCACTATCTGGCAGATTGGCAATAATGGCCTCAATATATCCTTTATCCCGAATTCGCTGCAAAGTCCAGGCATAATTCACATCATATACCCACATCAACCGCACCAGCTTTCTATCTTCATTGGTGCGAATCATAGTATAATCCACCTGCTCTCCTCGCACAAATTTCTCCAAGAACCCAGGAGCAAATACCCCCATCTCCCCGGTAGCATCTCCATTAGGCCCCTTCATAAATTTGCGAATAGCCGCAGACTGGCCCTCGGCATCTGGATTAGCCGTAAGATAGGGAGCCAACACCCGGAAAATATCCAGTTTATCTGCATCCCGAATGATTTTAGCAAAGAGCAAATGCCTTTTATCCGGTGCTGGAGCAATTTCCTTTTTATTATGATTCTTGATGGCAAAAAGCACCAAATCCTTTTCTTCCTGCCCCAGCAAATCATAAAAAGGCAGCTCCTGAATCACCTTTACTCCCAAGTCAGCATGATCCTCAGATTTGGCATCCACAAAGGTCTTATATAATTGCCACTGACGGAACCTGCCCACATCATGGAGTAAGCCTATCAGCTCTGCCAAATTCACATCATGAGAAGACAATTGCAAATGCAGAGCCAGTTGTCTGGCATTGGTCGTAACATAGCCAGTATGCTTTTCCTTCATCTGGATACCAAACATAATATCTTTATCCTCACAGTAAAAAGACTGCATATACTCTTCCATCCACTGGTGGCCTGCCTGCAAAACTTCCTTTATATTTTTCATAAACACCAACCTCCTAAGCTAAAATTCTAGCAGAAAAAAATGCAAAAAGACAGCCTCGCCCATCAGATGATGTGCAAGGCCATCTAAATATCACAGAACTTTCTCAAAATCAGAAGCGGGATGCTTGCAAATAGGACAGATATAATCTTCAGGAATTTCCTCCCCTTCGTACTCATAGCCGCAGATCTTGCAACGCCATACTGTTTTGCCTGAAGGTGAAGCAGATGCTTCTGGTTTTGGCTTAATATGCTGGAAATAATATGCGTAGGTCACAGATGGTTCCTCACCGAGAATTTCCATATCGGTAATCTCGCCCACGAACATAGTATGAGAACCCAAATCCTCAGTTTTGGACACCTTTACGGAGATATAGGCATTAGTATTCTCGGTTATATAGTAAACACGATTTTCGCCGCGCTTACATTCATCATAATCTGCAAACTTATCAACATCCCTGCCACTGGCAAAACCAAAACGTTTAAAGATATCAAAGGAAGCCTTTTGATTGAGAATCGATACGGTAAAAATTCCAGTTTTGACAATCATATCATGGGTATAGTTTGTCTTGTTGACACATATACTCAACTGATTAGGCGTAGATGCCGCCTGAATAGCCGTGTTGATAATACAACCATTGTCCTTCTCGCCATCCCTTGCTGTCAAGACAAAAAGACCATAGCTAAGTTTAAACATCGCCTGATTATTCATAGTAACCCCTCCTAAAATAAAATTATTTCCTTATAATAACTATTCTACACAAATATCAAAAATCCTCTTTTAGTTTTTGTAATTTTCTCATAATTTTCCCCTCAAAGCAGGATTTTAGTATTTTGTGAAGAATATATAAATATGGAAAATGTTATCAAATGATTAATTTTATTGCTTGATAATATGCAATCTAAATATATTTACTCGGAGGTATGATTATGTCACTAATAAACAAAGAAATTGCAGATTTTTCCGCACAGGCCTTTATCAAAGCTGCTGGGGCTGAGAAAGGCAAATTCAAAACCATTACCAAGGCTGATTTGCTAGACAAATGGTCAGTATTATTTTTCTATCCTGCTGATTTTACTTTTATATGTCCTACCGAATTAGAGGATTTAGCTAATCTTTATGAAAAATTTCAAAACATTGGCTGTGAAATTTACAGTGTCTCCTGTGATACTCATTTTGTCCACAAAGCATGGCATGAGAATTCCACTAAAGTAGGCAGGATTACTTATCCTATGTTGGCTGACCCTACGGCTGCTTTGGCCAGAGATCTGGATGTATATATTGAAGCCGATGGCATGGCAGAACGGGGTACATTTATCATCAACCCTAAGGGCAGGGTTGCCGCATATGAGGTAAATGCTGGCAATGTAGGACGTAATGCTGACGAGCTGCTGCGCAAGGTCGAGGCTTTGCAGTTCGTTGCAAAGCATGGAGATGAGGTCTGTCCTGCGAAATGGCAGCCAGGAGATGAAACACTGAAGCCTAGTATTGATTTGGTTGGCTTGTTGTAATGATTGCGAGGTGATTTTATGATTGGAGAAAGCTTTATCCCCCAGTCCTTCCATCCCCAGCTGGCACAGGTTTTTGCCAGATTTGAGCATCCCGTAAGGATTGTGACCCACTATGACCAAAGTGATTTAGGAAAAGATTTGCAAAAGTTTTCTTCGGAATTAGCTGCTTTAACGGATAAGATTGCAATCAGCTTGAAGGAAGCAGCGGATATTCCAGGAATGGAATTATTTTTCCATGATGGCAGAGCAGCAGGCATTATCTATCACGCATTGCCAAACGGTCAGGAGTTTAACTCCTTTATTGCAGCTCTCTACAATATCGCTGGTCCCGGCAAGGTAATTGATGTTGAAGCGGAGAAAAAGGCCAAGACTATTACCTCTAAAAAGGCTATCAAAATTATTGTTACCTTGTCCTGCCATAATTGTCCAGTGGTTGTACAGGCCATGCAGCGAATGGCTTCTCTCAATGATAATATCAGTGTAGAAATTTTTGACTATGCACATTTCGCTGACCTAAAGGATAAATACGATTTAAAAGGTGTTCCCTGCTGTATTATAAACGAGGAAGATGAACGGAAATTTATCTATGGCAAAAAGGAATTTAGTGAGCTTTTAGCAGAATTACTAGATATAAAATAATGTAAAATAAATTTTATTAAAAGATAATTATTTTCATTGACATTTTATTTTAAATTAAGTATAATAAGATTAGGGTGAGTCGTCAATTAGACGTTTATATGTTATCTGAAAGGGGTTGTTATTTATGAAAAAGTTGGAAATCTTTGAGCCAGAACTTTGTGCAGCTGATGGTATGTGTGGTTTGAGTGCAGATCAGGAAATCGTTCGTATTGATAAGGTTGTCAAGGTTTTGCAGACTAACCTGTATGACATTAATAGATATGTTCAGCCAGATGATCGTCAGAAGTTCATGGAGAATGAAAAGGTTGTTAATTTCGTAAGAGAAAAAGGTGCTAATGCACTTCCTTTGATTTTGCTGGACGGAGAAATTGTCATGGAGGGCAAGTACCCTACTAACGATGAGATTGCCAAATATTTGAATGTACCAAATATGGCAGAACTTATGAAATAAGACTCTTAGAGCGACTGTATAATATTCATATTCCCTGCATACTGATTAACCTAGCTTTCTAGGCAATCAAAGTATGCAGGGATTTTTTATGCAAAGATAAAATTCCTCTCCTATCCAAAATTTTTTCAGATTTCTATGCTATCATGGTATTGAATAATTTTGTCTATGTTCAGAATAAGGCAACATTTTTCTTGAATAATGAAGGGAAAATACTCTCCCATTGCAAAGGATGATAGATATGAAACTAGGCATTGTTGGCTCCGGTGGCATTGTCAAGGATGTGTTAATAGCTCTAAAACCTATTAATACCATAGAGATACAGGCTATCTGGGTACGCCCCCACAGTGAGGCCAAGGGGCAGACCTTGGCACAGGAGAATAATATTCCCCAAGTCTATACTGATTATGAAGCCTTTCTTGGACAGGCCGATATAGACACAGCATATATTGCCCTGGTAAACAGTGCTCATTATGAGTACGCCAAAAAGGCCTTGCTGGCTGGACATAATGTTATTGTAGAAAAGCCCTTTGGCTCTAATCTTAGAGAGGTGCAGGAGCTGGTTCACCTGGCCAAGGAAAAGAACCTGTTTCTCTGGGAGGCTGTTTCCCTGCTTCATATGCCAAATTTCCACAAACTGCAGGAGCTGCTGCCAAAGCTTGGCCAGATCCGCATGGTACAGGCCAATTACTCCCAGTATTCCAGCCGCTATGACAAATATTTAGAAGGTACAGTGCTGCCAGCTTTTGATCCCCAGCTTTCTGGCGGAGCTTTGTACGATATAAATATTTATAATCTGAATTTGATTATTGGCCTCTTTGGTGCCCCTAATAACCTTATTTATCAGGCTCGCAAGGGCTTTAACGGCATTGATACCTCCGGTGTAGTGCTAATGAGCTATCCTGAATTTCAGGCTCTGGCCATTGGGGCCAAGGACTCTGACAGTCCCAGCACCTGTCTTATTCAAGGAGAAAAGGGCTGGCTAAAGGTAGAAACCGCTCCCAATCAGCTAGAGAAAATTGCTTGTCAAATCCGTGGCGAGGACAACATTCAAGAATATGCCCTAAACCAATATCCTCACCGCCTTAGTCACGAATTTGCAGCTTTTGCTGCCATGCTGGCTAACAAGGATTTTGCCGGCAGGGATTTATATCTAAATATTTCTCTACAGGTGGCAGAGGCCGCGGAAAAATCCCGCAAACAGGCTGATATCAGCTTCCTAGCTGACCAGTAAACCCACTAACTACGAGATGAAAATACCAAAAAGACTCAATCCCAGCTAGGTAAAATCGCCTCTGGCTACGCCATTTCCGAAGGTATGCGGGTACAGATTCGCGCTCTGTCCCAGGCGGAGCAAAATGCCCAGAGTAGTACAATTTTTGCTTGTCAATTACTCATATTCTTCCATTCTATTACACCCGAAAAGGGCCTGCTCCCAAAATGGAGTAGGCCCTTTATTTATTCAGGTTTTAGTGAGATTGAATTTATCCGCTAATGCTGTAGATTAGAGGAGACCAATGAGATGGCCTACAATACCTACGGCAAACAGAGCGATGATGATAATGATTGGGGATACGCCCTTCTTCAGCAACCACATGCACAGGAGAGTCAGCAGCAGTGGAGTCAAACCTGGAATCAAAGCATCCAAGTTATTCTGCAAGGTAGTAACCTTGATTGGCTCCAAGGACATACCGGAAGCAACCTGCTGGAAGGCCATCTTGATGCCTTCGCCCCCTGCAGGCAGCTGATCCCACTCAATATATGCACCCTTGGAAAGCTGAATGCTGGAAACCACAGGCGCAAATTTTATGCTAACCCACCGTTGAACCAGAGCACCCAGGACAAACATACCCAAGATAGAAGCACCGCGGGTAATATTCTCCAAGAGCTTGCCAGACATATTCTCGGTAATCCGGCCACCAACTTTGTAACCGAACTCCTGAGTGTACCACAGGAAGCCCAGACGAATTACATTCCACAGAAGGAAGAACAAAATAGGGCCAAGCATATTGCCGTCCATAGCAATAGATGCACACATTGCACCCAGAATAGGACGGAGAGTGAACCAGAATACAGGGTCACCAATACCAGCCAGAGGGCCCATCATACCAACCTTAACACCCTGAATAGCAGCATCATCTACAGGAGCACCATTAGCTCTCTCCTGCTCCAAGGCCAGGTTTACACCGATAATAGGGGCAGCCACATATGGATGAGTGTTAAAGAACTCCATATGACGCTTCAATGCAGCAATCTGCTCAGTCTTTTCCTTGTACAGCTTCTTGATAGCTGGAATCATCAAAAAGGCATAACCGCCGTTCTGCATACGCTCATAGTTCCAGGATGCCTGTAAAAACTGGGAACGCAGGCAAACCTTCAAACGATCAGACTTACTTAAAGTATTCTTATTATCTGCCATGTCAATCACCACTTTCTAATCAATAATCATCCAAAATATCACCTATAGGATCGTTGGAACCGCCGTTACCGCCGTTTCCACCGCCACCGCCGTTGTTCAGCAGGTGGAGATAGATGAATACAATAGCCATGGCAATAGCGCCAAGGGAAATAAGGGTGATTTCAGTCAAAGCAGCTACGCAGAAGCCCAGGATAAGGAATGCCCAAGTTTCTTTGTTAGCAATCATATTGATAACCATGGCATA
The DNA here is from genome assembly GCF_021531495.1 of Anaerovibrio lipolyticus. Taxonomy (GTDB): domain Bacteria; phylum Bacillota; class Negativicutes; order Selenomonadales; family Selenomonadaceae; genus Anaerovibrio. Next base: position 39,939 of record NZ_JADYTY010000017.1, on the reverse strand, counting down.
ACCTACAGCAACAACCATGCCGCCGCCGATGGCCATACCAGTGGTGAGCCAATCAGGAATGGACTGCAGACCTGCCTGTACAACATCAGCAGGAACAAAGCACAAAGCTACAGATGGGATGGCAATACGCAAGCCCTGCATAATTACTGCAGCAACCTGCCAGAACTCCATAGCACCAAAGTTGCCCTTCTCAGCTGCACCATCCATCAAATGTACGATAGGTACAGAAAGAGTACGAACAATCATGGTGGTGAACAAACCAGCAACTGCCAGAGGAATTGCAATACCAATAGCAGTAGGTACACCGGCAACACCCTGGCCGCCTTGTACCAAAATGATAGCAGATGCTACAGAAGCAAAGGCAGCATCAGGTGCTACAGCAGCGCCAATGTTAGCCCAGCCCAGAGCAATCATCTGCAAAGTACCACCCAGAATAATACATGGAACCGGGTCACCAGCTACAATACCAACCAGTGTGCAGGCCAGTATTGGCTGATGGAATTCAAACTGATCAAGTACGCTCTCCATACCAGCCAGGAGCGCTACTATTATAATACCAATTATGGTAAAAGTACCCATAATATAACCTCCAAATCAATATTTAGATAAACCTTTATAAGTAAATATTATTTCAGCTCAGCTTCTGCCTTCTGCAGGAGAGCATCAAGGTTATCCTGGCCATCAGCTGGAACTTTACGCACATCAAACTTGATGCCCAGCTGCTTCAGCTCCTTAAAGGTAGCTACATCTTCCTTGCCCATGGAAATAACCTTGTTTACCAGCACCTTGCCCACGGAATGAGCCATGGAACCGATATTCAGAGTCTTAATATTGACACCGCCCTTGATAACGGTCAGAGCATCCTCTGGATTCTCAAAAAGAAGCATTGCCTTGGTAGCACCAAAACGGGGATCCTTCTCCACCTCAATAAGCTTCTTCAAAGGAATTACATGCGCCTTTACCCCTGGAGGAGCCGCCTTGGTAATCAAACCCTTGCGCAGTTCATCCTTGGATACAGCGTCAGATACAACGATAATACGATCTGGCTTAACGCTCTTGGTCCAAGCAGTTGCTACCTGGCCATGAAGCAGACGGGAATCTACGCGAGCCAGTACATATTTGATATGACCGTCTCCCAGAACAGTTCCCGGTGGAATTGCCCCTGTAGGTGCAGCAGCAGTAGCAGCAGCCTGTACAGGTGCTGGCTCCAGAGACTCAGGCATTACGCTAACAGCCTCTCTGGATGGAGCAATAATGTTCTTGGCAATTTCGTGAGCTGGCATATTCTCGTCACCCATGCGCTCACCCAAAGCACCAATCAACATTGGCAGGCTCAGGCCTGTTACAATTGCCCATTTGTCCTCATGCCCTTTCAGTACGGCACTGGACTGATTGAAAGGAGTGCCTCCCAGTAAATCTACCAGGAATAAAACCTCCTCCTTGTTGGAAAGAGTGTTTACAGCAGCTTCCAGCTTGGCACGGAAGCTATCTGGGCCGTCCTCTGGCAACAGTGTTACTGCCACCAGATCCTCCTGTGGCCCAAAAACCATGCCGGCGGACTGCTTTACACCCTCTGCCAGCCCACCATGGCTGGCCAAAATTATCCCTGTCATATTTGTCCTCCCCCTCTGACAGAAAATACTACGATATTCCCATTCTTTAGCCTGATATCTAAGCTGATACCGTTGTAAAAAATAAGAATCAATTGCAGTTGTTTTCACAACCTTGACTCATTATAGCACAGTTTTCATATTTCATAAACATTTATTATGAGAAATTTACCATTTTCTATATTTGGCATTTGTTCATTTGTATTAATTTTACTTAACCATGCATATACAGTCAATTTATTTCGTTTAAATAATGACATTTTTTCAAAAACAATGCTTATTCTTCTGCTTATTTGGCCATTTGATAATTCTTATCAAATTTATTTGCAAACATCTCTGTGCTCGTAAACATCAATGTATTTCAAATTGTTTCTGCAACAACGCAAAGCTTCTTACATATTTTAATTCTTGCTTTGACAAAAAGTTATATTTTTTCTATAATAAAACTATACTTTTGTTGATATTAACCCGCAAGAAATCATAAAGAAAGGATGTATTTTATGCTTTATCCATTACTTATGCAGGCTCCAGTCAAGGACTATATTTGGGGTGGCACCCGTCTAAGAGAAAAATATAACAAGGTATCTACCGCTGACAAGCTGGCTGAAAGCTGGGAGCTTTCCTGTCATCCTGCCGGGCCTAGTGTTATTGCCAATGGCCCAGCCAAAGGCGAAACTCTGGAGCAATATCTGGAGAACAAGGGCATGGCATTGTTGGGTACCAAAGGCAAGGACTGCAAGAATTTTCCTATTATGATTAAGCTCATTGATGCCAAGGATAATCTGTCCGTACAGGTGCATCCAGATGACGCCTATGCCCTGAAAAACGAAGGGGAGCTGGGCAAAACCGAAATGTGGTATGTTATTGATGCCGAACCTGGTGCTGAGCTGCTCTATGGCGTAGAAAAAGAAATCACCCGTCAGGAACTGGCTGACAGCTTGAAGAATGGCACTATTACCGAAATCTGTCATCATGCACCAGTAAAAAAAGGCGATGTTTTCTTTATTCCAGCCGGCACCATTCACGCCATCGGCAAGGGCATCCTGCTGGCAGAGGTACAGGAAAATTCCAACACCACCTATCGCCTTTACGACTATGGCCGTGTAGGCAATGACGGCAAACCTCGTCAGCTCCATGTACAGCAAGGCACTGAGGTGTGCAGTCTGAAGCCTCTGCCACTGGTGGATAAGCGTCAGCAGGCAGCACTTTCCTCTGATTGCACCGCAGAGCTGTTGGTCAGCTGTGAATATTTCAACACCTACAGCATTGAACTATCTGGCGCCAACCATCTCAAAGCAGATACCGAAAGCTTCCACACCTTCACTGTATTAGAGGGAAATCTGGTGCTGACTTACCAGGGAGAAAAGCTTCCTATGGAAGCCGGCCAAAGCGTATTCCTGCCAGCCAATATGGGAGAGTACGCCATTGAAGGCCAAGCTCACCTTATCTTTACCACACTTTAATAATTTTCCCAAAAACGTATACAGCAAAAAACCACAGCTACGAATAACTGTGGTTTTATTATGCTTAGTTATGAGTCGTGTCTTATGCACGGAACTTGCGCTTGCGGGCTGCCTCAGACTTCTTCTTACGGCGTACACTTGGCTTCTCATAGTGCTCGCGCTTTCTAACCTCTGCCAAAGTACCAGCCTTCTGGCTCATACGCTTGAATCTACGCAGTGCGCTATCAATGGTCTCGTTCTTACCAACCTTAATCTCGTTTGCCATCTATTTTTCCCCCCCTCCAATTGACTTGGGAGTGTATTTTACAACTACACCTTAATAGTATAACAAAATATCCTATATAATGTCAAATCATATAGTAATATTTTTGCTAAGCATTCTCAATAGCCTATGACCTTGTCTACATCAGCCTGGAGGCCACTGCATGGAACGACCGCCCAGCACATGGAAATGCAAATGCTTTACGGTCTGACCGCCCTCGTCGCCAGTATTGGCCACCACACGGAAGCCCTTATCCAGCTTGTTTTCCTTGGCAATCTGAGGAATAACCTCACAGAGAATATGACCTGCCAACTCCTTGTCAGCAGCAGTCAGAGCACCAACACTCTCCACATGCTTTTTAGGAATTACTAAAGCGTGAAAAGGTGCCTGTGGCTCCAAATCCTTAAAGGCCAATACCTGCTCATCCTCATATACTACTGTAGAAGGAATCTCCTTGGCTGCAATCTTGCAAAAAATACAATCTGCCATCTTTGTACACCTCCCCGCTTTTATCAATCAAATTTGAACTGCACTAACTATTTTACCATAAACCCCGTCTTTGTACAATCTTTGCAGGGAAACATGATAAATTTCTCCTAATTCCACCTTGTCATCAGTATATACCCTGATATAGGTATCCGTCAGCCCATTGGACTGGCCCTCATGGCAGGTTTCAAATAATACCTGCTGGGTTGTACCCAAATACTCGCTACAGAAAGCCTCAGACATTTCCTCCCCCAGCTTTTGCAAGCGATGAACCCTATCCTTTTTCACCGGATCTGGCACCTGATTAGGCATAGAGGCCGCTGGAGTACCAGTACGAGGAGAATATGGGAATACATGCATCCTTGCAAAACGCAGACTGCGGATGTACGCCAGACTTTCAGCAAACATTTCCTCTGTTTCCCCAGGAAAACCAACTATTATATCTGTAGAAACAGCTACTCCCGGCACAGCCTGCCTTACCTGTGCCAACAACTGAGCAAATTCCTCTCTATTATAATGACGGTTCATTTTTTCCAACACATAATCAGAGCCTGCCTGCAAAGGCAAATGAAGATGATGACTAAACCGGGGATGCTCCCGCAAAAGCTCCAAAAGCTCTGGAGATAGCTCGATGGATTCCAAGGAGCCAACCCGCAATCTTCGCAGACCGGGCAAGTCCAGCACAGCTCTAGCTGCATCAGCCAAATCCGTACCATCCTTGAAATCCCGTCCATAGGCCCCCAAATGAATACCGGTAAAAACTATTTCCTTGAAACCATTAGCCAGCAGCTTCTCCGCCTCCCGACGAATACTATCCAAAGGTCTTGAACGCAAAGGTCCTCTGGTATAAGGAATAATACAATAGCTGCAGAAATTATTACAGCCCTCCTGAATCTTTAGAAAGGCTCTAGTGCGGGTAGGCATATCCAAAATAGGAATATCCTCAAACTCCCGCACCTTCATAATATCTGTTACACCATCAATAATCCTGCCATTGCCTGCTATGGCTTGCTCTACATATTCCACAATGCGGGAACGATTGGCGGTGCCCAACACCACTCTAACTCCCTCAATGGCCTTGATTTGCTCCGGAGCAATCTGAGCATAGCAGCCAGTAACAGCAATAATAGCCTCAGGATTCTGCCGCTGTACCCTGCGAATCAACTGGCGGGATTTTTTATCCCCTAGGCTGGTAACAGAGCAGGTGTTGATAACATAAATATCTGCCTTTGCTTCATGAGGAAGAATCTCATAGCCTGCTTCCTTGAACAAGCCCTCCATAACCTCGGTTTCAAACTGATTGACCTTGCAGCCCAAAGTAACAAATGCTACACTAGACAAATTATCTTCCTCCTAAATCTCCGTTTTCGTACTGTATAATAGCCGCAGCGGCAATAGCTGCTGTTTCTGCCCGCAAAATCCGAGTTCCCAGACTAACTGAGGCAATGCCCAGCTCCTGTGCCAAATGAGCCTCTGCCAAAGAAAAGCCGCCCTCTGGCCCTACAATAAAAATAAAAGACTCCTCAGACCTGTGAGCCTGCAAGAACTCCTTGATACCCTGCTGTTCTTCATTTTCATAGCACATGCATAGGCAAATTTTCTTTTCTGACTTCTGAGCCTCATTTGCCATCTCTGTCAGCCATTGCTTCAAGTTCTGAATAGGCTCCACCACCGGCAGAATGGTACGGCCGCACTGTTTCCCTGCCTCATTGGCGATTTTTTGCCACCGTTCCTGACGAGCCTTGGACTTTTTGGCATCATATTTTACTACGCAATTCTCACTAACCAGAGGTACAATTCTATTAACCCCCAGCTCCGTAGCCTTCTGGGTAATCAGCTCCAGCTTATCCCCCTTGGGAAGGCACTGAGCCAATACCAGCTCTATAGGAGATTCTGTCCACTCCTCCAGCCTTTCCACCAGGGACAGCTCCACCACAGCCCCATTGGCGCCATGAAGCTGAGCTTCAGCCAATTGAACCTTGCCCAGTCCGCCATCTTCTGCGCCCCCAGTACCAAAACCAGTAATTTCGTATTCTCCCACCTGGCCCACATCATCAGCCACCACAATATGGTCCCCTAGCTTGGCCCGCATAACCCGGCTCAGATGAAAGCCATCACTGCCATCTATAACCAATTTATCTGCCAATTTGGCCTTGATAAAAATTCTACGCATACACTCTATCCTCAAATCTAACTAGCAAATTACTATCTGATTATTTTAACATTTTCCCAGGAGATAGACAATACCAGCCCATAGCATATGCCTAATGGATAGGAAATTTGTCCACAGTAAATTTTTGAATTATTATATATGATGTTATAATATATACACATAAAAAACTCGTTCTCAAGGCTATCCGCCTCAGAGAACGAGTTAATATTTATGTTTACTTTACAGGACTGCTGTTTTTTTGCCTATGGCAATTACCTGCTCAACAGTAATTTTAGCCACCTTGGCTATCACATCTACACTAATATTTTCTTTCAACATATTCTGAATCATCTCTGTCCTATTCTTCATGATTCCACGAGCTTCTCCACGAGCTTCTCCGCGGGCTTCCCCACGGGCTTCTACTCTATCCAATACCTCACACATACTGACTCCCTCCATTTCCATATCTTTACTTTCCATACACTCTACATAACGTTTATCATTAGTCAACACAGATATAAGCTTGAGCATACTGTCTACGTGCTGAATTCTCTTAGAACTTGGCACATATTCTTTTCCGTTAGTAATCTGAACAAAATAGTCAGCAATTATTTGAAAATCACCTTTGTAATTCTCCACCTGCTCAGTTGTCAACCTTGGAACATCTACCAAGTTAATTTTATAGTCATTAACAAATGGTTTTAATTTATCTGGTATATCCAATACATCATATAAGCACAATGGCTTTTTCCATGGTCTTTTACCAAAATATAAAATCAATGTTACAACAGGATATCGCCTATTACGAATATGAGAAGTCTGATTACCATCACCATTTAATGCAATTTTATCTTGATTTAGCTCATCACGATAAGATGCCCCATCATAGCCAATAACTCTTAGTGGCATATCTGGATCAATAGCAATCCGATTCTCAAAACCAATCAACGCAAGACGAATATTGCAGTTCATATCCATGCAATACTTAGCAACATCTCGCTCCTGCTCATGAACTATTCCTTTATCAGCCTTGTATTGTGAAAATGGCTGTGCATCAATAAGACTTTCAGCTTTGATAGTCTCTTCCCCATTGAATAGGCTACCATTCACAATATCTGCTACAACATCATTGTATGCTTCAAAATTTTTCTGTGTAATATCCTTTTCGCCCATACCCCTACCCCCAATAATAATTATACTCTATAAGCATAATGGAAACAACCTGTGAGAACATGCTTTTACATCAACAAAGTATTGTAAATCTTACTTTGATGAAGATGTTGACTCCATCCTATAAGCAGATTATAACATGTATTTATTATAGGTTCAAAGTTATTATCATAATTATTTTATATTTTTGCGCCATATATATTAATAAATTAATATATATGGCGCAAAATCATTTACGATATTACTACGAAAAAATCTACCAAAAGCTTATTTAGACTAGAACAAACTTAATTGTTCTTGATTCAAGACTTTCCCCCGCAGCGATTTCATTTTTCTTTCTGTTATTTTATCTGTTGAAGATAATTCCCCTATTAGTAATGGTGATTCTGGATTATGTTGCGCCCTAAAGGTTGCAACACTTTTGGCATTGAAATTGGCATAACAATACTTACAGCCATGACTACAAGTATTGTATTGTCCTATATCTATACTCTCCACACAGCCACATTCCTGTCGTTGATTTTTATCTTTACCAGCCAAAATTTCATAACCAGTAAGTCTGCCTATCAACTCCGAATCAATACAACAATTATGCTCAATACCATAGGCAGACAAATCCACCTTTTCTGCACAGGTACGCAACTTCAAATCATATTTACTAGCAATATCTGCAAAACCTGCGGCTATTTTTTTCATATCCTCATCACAGCAGGGACGAATCCCTGCTGCTGACGTATTTCTGCCAATCTTTGGATACATATCTAAAAAACTAAATACACATGATTCTACATAGGACGACATCTTCTCTGCCAGCATTGAAAATGCTTCCAGATGCCATTCTACAGAATATTTATCTGTAAGCAATATAGGGTCGTAACGCCATATTACCCTCTTAGCACCAATTTTCTTTGATAGTCGTTGAAACGTTAACACTCTCTGAGCCATATCCGGTACATTTTCCTCAATATCCCTCTCATAACCATTGAGTGTATATTGAAAATAAAATTCATATTTCTGAGCAAGATTATCCAAATATTTCAACATAGGCAAGGGATTTTTTGTCCAAAAAACCAGACAATCCACCAATTCAGGGGACAAACTTATTTTGCTAATCTGATGATAGTTCATGGGATTGCGAACCATGAGATAACCATCCTGTAACCGCTTCATAAACCATTCACTATAAAAAGCAGGTATATCCGTCCTTCTACTTACACTAATAATCATACCACCTCTCCCCTCCTACAATTAATATAAGAAAAGCGCAAAATCCATCTTTGTCAAACATACTTGTATTTTTTTTAGCTGCCTTATCTTTGCCCGTCATAGAGATTCCTCCTCCTCGCATTACATACCTTTTCTCCGCAAATACCCACGCACATCGAACTCCTGAAATTCATGAGTAAGCGGCATATAAAGCGGGTGACGAGGGTTGCCGTCCTTGGTCAAATTGCCGTAACTGTACCACTCGACATATTCGCCAATCACGTCATATACACGGGCAAGCGCACCATATAAAAACTTTTTGCCGGGCATATCAATCATATTTCCCCATGCACACCATATCGCGCAAACTCGAAACTCGTTCATCACAGCCTCTACAGCCCTTGGATTGTTTTCACTCCACACGGCTTTCTCTTCCATCTCCTCGGGATGGGGAGTCCTCTGTGGGTGAAGATTCATCATAATCCAACCGTCAAATCCCTTATTCTTCGCAATTCTGCGTACATTCCTGATGGTGGGGTCATCATCCCCCGGCTTTGCCGTGCTAGGGTTTACGCCCAATACGAGAATATTGCGCTCTCCGGGCTTCCCAAGCACATACCGTTCATTATCGTTGCCCAAATAAATCCATCCGGCAGGAATCCCCTCACGGTCATGATGATAATCGCTCATTTTACGTAGGGCATCGGTATCAATCTTCATAGGCTCAAACATCGTATCTTCCTCCTCCAATAAATCTCTTATTGTCATATAAGCATTATCAGGACTCCAAGTCAAATAGTCGGTGTGTCCCGTGCGCATTTTATACGCATCTATCACTTCGGCATGAGCAAAGACCCAGGCTCCCATTTCGTAGTAGTTCCATTCCCATTCGCCAAGTTTATCGTTTTGATCGTTGCTCTCGTTAAATTTCTTGAGTGCAGGAAATACTCGGCAGATTTTTTCCACCTGCTTGTTATCGCCGGAAATATCATAACGGTATATTTTACCGTTGCGATGATATAGTTCGCAGTAGTTGGTATAGGCATCATAGGCGCACATGAAGCAAAATCTGACCCCAGAGATGAATTTTTGCGACAAGTCCTTGGGCGAAAGTGGAATATCATCCGGCATAGGGATATACATTCCCTTTGTATGACAGATTTCCGCTTCATTCTTTGCCAAAATCGACTTTGCCATGTCGCGATTCAGATAGAATGTCTTGTCATAGTTGATGTCAATACCCGATTCCGCATCAGTTGCCTTAGCGATGAAGGAGAGTAAATCGTAAATTTTCACTTCCGTGGTGTAAGTAGCTTTGTCATCTTCTTCGTCCAGTCCCATGAAAAGTTCCCTGTCCGAAGTATAGGCTTCGATGCTTATTTCGCCATCATAATCGCCCTTTGCGACACATTCATCAAATCCTCGTACTTCGCTTGGCGGAAGAAGGAAATAACCGTTGTCTTTCATGCGCATATAAATCGCATTAAGCACCGCTGTTTCATTTTCCGGGGAACTTTCCCGATGATAGCGAAGAAGCGCAGCTTCGATGATGGGTTCGCCCTGTACTGCCTTGCCTCTTGCACGGTCAAAGCGTTTTATGACATCTTTCATTTTATTCGGTATGCGATTTAGGCACTCTTCTTCCAGCGTCGGAGTAAGCCCGTAATACGCCTCGGCAATACTTCCGGCTATGCAAGCGATGGTATCTGCATCGCCGCCGATGGACACGGCTTTTCGCACGGTATCTTCAAAATCTGTACTTTCCAAGAAAGCGATAATAGCCTCCGGCACCGAACCTTGGCAAGTCACATCCATGTGGCAGGCAGGGCGAATTTCCCTCAAGTTGCGAGAGAGGTTATAGCCAAACTCGCCCTCGATGTACTTTTTGATAGCCGCTTTGGGTTCTCCCGTCCGAGCAAGATAGATAGCACTTGCCACCGATTCTGCTCCCTTGATACCCTCGGCGTGATTGTGAGTAACATCTGCCGTCCATCGGGCAATTTCTCTCGTGCGCTCTATAGAATCGTAAAGCCACCCCACAGCAGCTACCCGCATGGCCGAGCCGTTGCCGAAACTGCCGTATGGCGTAGGCTCGTTCTCTTTGAGCCACTCACGGAATTTTCCTCCGTACCCTGCTTTAGGATATTTCCTGCCCCAATGCTGCATAGAGGAGGTCACTGCAGCGCAGATTTTGTCCTCCGTAGCGTCTTTTCCCGCATAAAGCAGGGCATCTGCCACAGCAATAGTCATCACCGTATCATCGGTGAAACGAGATTTTTCAATGAACAATGGAAACGCCTTGATTTTCGCTCCCCGGTCAAACTCGTAAGGCGAGCCGATGATGTCGCCTAAAATCGCTCCGTACATGATGATTGCTCCCTTCGCGAATATCAATATCCTTTTGCAGTCAAATAATCAGACACTGAGAAATTTTCCAACTTTCCGTATGATTTGTCATATTGTGCGCTACGCGGATGTTTTGGATTATTCTTATGCGTAAGTTTGTCATAATAATACCACGTGCATTTGTTCCCTATGGTTTTATAAATTACTTTGACAGCATTGCGTGTCGTGATTTGCTTTTCACCCGGCATCTACATACCAGGATTTACGCCAACAACGATGATGTTCTTCTTTTTCGCCTCTCCTAATCAATAGCGAACATTTTCCCTGTCACCTGAAAAAAGCCAAATGCTCGGAATCATGTCTATTACCCCCTTAATCAATCGGTATATTTTTTAGCCATATCTAAAATAGCAACCTTGACGGTCTCACGCAAACTTTGCGGCTCTTTGATTTCTATGTGCCCTCCATATTGGAGTGCCCAATATTTCATCGCTCGTTCATTGCATTTGAGTGTCACCAACATCTTGTTTTCAGATTCTTCCTTGATGCGGATATCCCTTCCAAACCAGTCAATCAGTTCGTCCATCAAGTCTGTATCTGCTATAAATTTCACCGTCACGCTGTCTCCGCTGTACATATAGATATGCTCTGCCATGTGCTTGGGAAGGCTCCAACCTTTGGAAAACTCCCGGACTTCTTTTTTCGACTTTACCGGCTCGGAAAGCATGGTGATGGATGTGATGCGGTCAATGCGGTAGTGTGATAGGTCATCATATTTGTCGTAATTGCCGATAAGATAGTAACTCCCGTTGTTGGCTACCATCTGGTAGGGATTCACAATGTACGGCTCGTTCCGCCTTGGGTGTAGTTTGAAGTCCGTGCCATAGCGATTGTAGATGAAGCTGACTTTCCGCTTTTCCTCGATGGCATCATTCAGCACATCCAAAGCCAGCATGACTTGCTTGTTGTCCGAGTGGAAAAGTTCTGGCAAATTTGATACATGGGACACCTTGGCGTGAAAATAGCGGTTGCCGAAACCTTTTAGCTTTTCGATAAGCCGTTTTGCTTGCGTTCCTGATAGGTTTTTGGAGAAGAGAACGCTGTCAATCAACATCCGAAGCTCCGCATCATCGAAATCACGCTCTGCCAGATAGCATCCCCGCTCCGTGGCAATCTCGTAGCCCATATCTTTGAGGGAGCGGATATTGTTGCGAATGGAGCGGCGGTCGCACTCTGCGCCGTAGTTCAGCTTGAGCAGGTCGATGATTTCCTGCTGAGTCAAACGGTGCTCGGCATCCGTATACTCCTTCAGTACCTCCAATATCAGCATATTGAGCATCTTCTTGTTGTCCCCGGCGTACACATTCATTGGCATACCTCCCCTGAGTTACTCGCTATGCCTCTTTTCATCTTGCAAAATCATTATAGCATAAGTGATGGGTAAAAATTTACCCATAGTAAGAATTCCTCAAAAAAATTTCCAATGCCGTTCAAAAATGGGCGATTTCATGTGAACTTTGACTGAAACATGCGAAGATACAAAAGTTTTCTATGAACCCTTTATCTAAAATATACAACAAAAAGTACCTGCACATTTTCTATACAGGTACTTCCAATATTATCTATTTTATTTTGCCTTGAATGGCTCTGGTTTTTCTTCAGACAGTCCATAATGATAGAGGATTGCCTGGATGATTCTCTGGGAGGCTTTGCCATCGCCATATGGATTGCAGGCCTCAGACATACGACTGTATTCCTGCTGATTGGTGAGAAGCTCCTTGGCCTCTTTGTACACTACATCCTTATCTGTGCCAATAAGCTTCACAGTGCCGGCTTCTACGGCCTCTGGACGCTCTGTAGTGTCTCTCAGTACCAGTACAGGCTTACCCAATGCTGGAGCTTCCTCCTGTACGCCACCGGAATCGGTGAGAATCAAATGAGAGCGATGCATCAGGTTGGCAAATGGCTCATAGTCCAGTGGGTCCACCAGATGTACCTTAGCCAATCCACCCAGCTCCTGATTAACTACCTCACGAACCTTTGGATTCTTGTGTACAGGGAAAACAATCTCCACATCCTCAAACTCCTCAATCAGATGACGGAGAGCCTGATATACATGGCGCATTGGTTCACCCAGATTCTCGCGGCGGTGAGTGGTAACTAATATAATTCTCTTGTTCTTGAAGTCAATCCCCTGCAGCACCTGGTCCTCAAACTGGAAATCTTCATTAACAGTCTTGTGGAGGGCATCAATAACAGTGTTGCCGGTAACAAAAATCTTTTCCCCATCTACAGCCTCAGACAGCAGATTGTGCTGAGAAGTCTCAGTCGGTGCAAAATGCAAATCTGCAATGGAGCCTGTCAGCTTGCGGTTCATTTCCTCTGGGAAAGGTGAATATTTATTGTAGGTTCTCAGGCCTGCCTCTACATGGCCTACGGAAGTCTGATGATAGTAGGAGGCCAATGCCCCAGCAAAGGTAGTGGTGGTATCACCATGTACCAGAACAATATCTGGCTTTTCCTCCTGCAATACCTTATCCAAGCCCATCATGGCACGACTGGTAATATCAAACAAGGTCTGACCTGCTGCCATAATGTCCAAATCGTGATCTGGCTTGATGTCAAACAGGTTCAGTACCTGATCCAGCATCTCTCTATGCTGAGCAGTTACTGTTACTACCGGTACAATCTTGTCAGGATGCTTTGCTAGCTCCAGCACTACAGGCGCCATCTTGATTGCCTCAGGACGGGTGCCAAATACAGTCATGACCTTAATCTTTTTAGCCATCATAAACCCCTCTCTACAGAATTAATTCGTCTTAAGCCGGAAGATGCCCAGCTTTCTTGCTCCCAAAAATACCACTAGCAGTACACATACCACAATCACAATGGACATACCACCTGAAACCTCATTGAGAGCTACCGCACTCAGTCCCAGCAAGGCACTGATTACATACATTAACAATACTGCCTGTCTCTGACTAAAGCCCAAATCCAACAAACGATGGTGAAGATGTCCCTTGTCTGGCTTGAAGATAGGCACACCGCCTCTATAACGGCGGATAATGGCAAAGGTTGTATCCATAATAGGCAAGCCCAAGGCTAGAATAGGAACAATCAGGGCAATGGTAGCAGTGCACTTAACCGCACCAATAACAGAAATTCCCGCCAATATAAAGCCTAAGAACATACTGCCTGTATCACCCATAAAAATCTTGGCTGGATTAAAATTGTAGCGCAGGAAGCCCAGAGCCGCACCAGCCAAGGCTGCCGTAAACAGGGCCACAATCATAACATCCTCCTGGAGAGCCACCAGCATAATGGTAATGGAGGCAATAGTGGACACACCAGCAGCCAGACCATCCAAGCCATCAATAAGGTTTACGGTGTTGGTTAGGCCTACAATCCAGAAAACTGTTGCTGGCGCAGCCAGATATTCCAGATATAGATAATCTCCAAAAGGATCTGTAATTACATCAATGCGCACATCAAAATAAACTACCACACAGGCTGCCAGAATCTGTCCCAACAGCTTTACCTTAGCTGGCAGATTTTTGTAATCATCAATCAAGCCAATAATTACAATCAAGGTACCTCCCAGCAATAAGCCGATAACGCCGTTGGCTACCTCCTGAGTCAGCTCTGCAAAATTTAACATGGCCAGAATTGCAGCCATAAAGCCACAATAGATTGCCAAACCGCCGATTCGAGGCATAGGCCCCTTATGAACCTTACGAGCATCCGGGGCATCCATGGCACCGGTTTTAGCTGCCAGCACAATTACTGCAGGAGTAGCAATCAGGGCTACAAACAGTGCTATCAAAAATGCCCAAATATAATTTGGCATGAACATTCACCCACTTTCTCAAACACCAATTTTACCCCAGCTGGCTATAACTGTCAATAAAAATCACCGAATCTCCTCCGGAGTAGTTTCCACTACTGAGCCATCTGTTTCCAGATAAATAACTTTCTTCAACATTGCATTCCGCAACATACGACGACACAGAAGGCAGGGCTTGCCTGAAGCCAGTGTGCCATCAGCATTGTAGCCTACAATATAGGCTGTTGCTCCTTGCATTTTATTGGGATCTGCATTGATAATAGCATTCTGCTCTGCATGAACAGCTACACATAATTCATAATTCTGTCCCTTGGGCACATGGAGTCTTTCCCGCTCACACATACCTGTATCAATGCAATTGTCCTCCCCTCTAGGGGCGCCATTGTAACCTGTGCTTATAATAATCTTGTCCTTGACAATAATAGCTCCATAGCGACGGCGCAAACAGGTGGAACGCCGACCTACAGCCTTGGCAATATCCAGAAAATATTCATTCCATTCAGGCCGCTTTTGTGGCTCTGCCATAAAATAACCCCCTATATATACATTCTACTGCTTTGCCTTTACATAACGACGGGCCAGTATCAGGGCTGCCAAATCATCCACCGGCTTTGGTGGTATCAGCATACCATGAGGTATCAGCCGTCTCCATCCCTTGGGAGGATAGATGCGCCAGTACTCTTCCTTGGCCTCATCGGTGGTTCTATATTCATCTACCACCTGCAGCTTAACCTCTGGCAGACTCTGACCAGCTCTTGCCCCGGCCTCCTTGCTGGTGGTGCCATTGCCCATAACCAAAGTAGAAAAGCCATATTTGCCCTGTAATTGTTTCAGCTGCTCCTCTAGCTGGACCGTAGCAACAATTTCGTGGTATAGACAGCTTCCCTGACTATCCACCACCGCCAAACCGCATTTATCACGGCCTGGGTCCAAACCGCAGACTAATTTCTCATTCCTATTCATGGCAGTGCTCCTGTCCCCAAAAGTTTCAGCTTAATACGGAGAGGACCTACAATATCTGTGATTCCATCGGCAAAGGCAGAGATAATAGCCTTGCCATTACTATGCTGCAACTGATTCATAATATTGTATATCTGTTGAGAGTCTATAACTCCTACAGAGCCATTCAGCGTATCCGGCACCATGCCATCATCCTTGGCCTGGTGATTTACCTTGCTAAGGAAATTGGTTAGTACGCTTTGCAGCTCTGCTGTACTGTCTGGATTAAAGGTAATATTTTGATCTGTAATTAACTGACCATCTGTGTAAACAGTCTTGTTCTGGAATATTTTCAGGTTGGTGGCTACCGCCTCTCCCTGAATCAAATTTCCAGCAGCCACAATCCGTACTACATATTCTCCCTCGTGAGAGGAAATATATTTAGCTGCCTCATCAAATTCCGGCTGATAAATCCAAACATCCTTGTTCCGGTCGGCAATATCCCCTCCCAGCTTGCGGCTCACCGTATATCTAGCCATCTCCAAAAGTCTAGCTAAATCTGTGTGTATATCATCCAAGGAGCTTTTCCCCTTGATTACACCGCTGGCTAGAGCCTCTCCAGCCTGAAAAGCAATAGAGCCCTCCCGCATTATCTTAATGCCAGTGGTCAGCTCTCTATTAATCTGATAAAGCTCAGAATTATTCTTGCTCAACCGCTCATTGCCCTCCTCCAGAATATCATTTATTCTGGTAAGTTTATCGCTTTTAGCTACCAATTCCTGATTATTGGCTGTTAACAACTGATTGGCATTTTCCAAATGACCATTAAGGCTTTGCAGCTCATTGCTGCGTTCCTCCAGCTGTTCCTTTTGCTGTTGTAGGCCCACCAGTTCCTGTTTGGTGGCTCCCAGCTCGCTTTTTATCTTGTCCTGCTCCGCCTTAGCCATAGCCAGTTGAGCCGAAGCCTCTGCCAAATCATTTCTGGCCTGCTGCATATTCTGATTCAACTTTTCCATGCCAAAAAGAGCTGTCCGCACATTTTTGGACATAATAGTCATAACTCCCAGAGTAGTGGTTGTAATCAGAATACCTGTCACAATTGTTACCAATATGGATGTATGCTTAGGCCGCAATCCCAGGATGGTCATTTTCTTTTTGCCAACCTTGGAACCAATTCTATCACCGATAAAAGCGATGGCTCCTCCTGTGATTATTAGAACCAGTATCAATACCACGCCATACACCTTAGAGCCACCTCTTTTCTCTCTTCTCTGTCAAAAAAACACATTCTATTTGGACATACGGCGCATAAGATAACCGCCTGCCAAAAGGCCGATAATATTTGGCAGCCAAACCGCCAGCATAGGATTAAAAATTCCTCCCTGGGCAATGGCGCCTGCCATCGTCATAAGGCTATAGTATATAAAGATAATAATAATACTCATCACAAAGCCCATAGATGAACTGTTACGATTTGGCTGCATACCCAATGGCACACCTACCAAGGTAAAAATAAGGCTGGCCATAGGTATAGTTACACGCTGATGCAGCTCTGTTTCCAGCTTGTTGGTATTTACATACTGGGACTTCATAATGCTAATCTGTTCTCCCAGTTCCTTCATGGTCATCTGCTCAGGCTTTTTCTGACTCTGCACAATCTGCTTCGGACTTTCATTTATCGGCAATACCTGAGTATCAAACTTCATGGTATGCTGATTCTGACCATTGGCAACATCATAAATCATGCCATTATGCATGGTCCACATATTATCCTTCCACTCAGCATATTCAGCATTTTCTACATGCCTCAGCTCACCGTTTTCAAAGGACTGCATGGCAATCCCTTCCATGGTATTGGTATCAGCCACAAACTGACGGGCATAAACCAGCTTCTGGATTTTGCCCTCCTTGATTTCCTTAATGATGATATGCTCCTGGGACTGCGGGGACAAATTTCCCTTTATCTCATACTCCAATACATTGCTATAGGCTTGATTGGACCAAGGAACAACATATTCATTAAACAAAACAGCAAAAATACTAACACAAGCTCCTAAAACAATGGCAGGAAAAGCGATTCTATAGAAGCTGATACCGCAGGATTTCATAGCTGTTATCTCGCTATTGCCAGAAAGCCGGCCTATGGTCAACAGACTGGCCAGCAGCATGGACATAGGAAAAGTCCAGATAATAACCCCTGGCAGGCTCAGCACAAAAATCTTTAGTACAGAGGGCACCGAAGCACCATATTCTGTAATGTACTGGGCGATGCGGAACAAGGTACCTGAACCAATAAACACTGCTGAAAAAGCACAGATACCAAAAATAAAGGTCTTAAAGACCTCTTTGAATATATATTTGTCCAAAATATGAATCCGCATTTAATCTTCCCCTATAGCTTAGTATTGTTACCAATATAATATTTAATGGCCATTGGATCGTTGAGCACTGTGTCAACATCACCCTCAACCAAAATCTTTCCTGCATTCATTATATAGGCTCTATCTACAATACGCAATGTTTCTACAACATTGTGGTCTGTTATCAATATGCCCATGCCCCGCTCCCGCAGATAGCTGATAATGCCCTGAATATCTGCTACAGCAATTGGATCTACACCGGCAAAAGGCTCATCCAGCAAAATGAACTTTGGCTCCAAAGCCAGACAACGGGCAATCTCCACCCGCCGACGTTCACCACCAGATAGTTCTGAGCCTAATCGCTCCCTTACATGGCTGACATGGAATTCCTCTAAGAGATCATCCAGCTTCTTTTTCTTGGCCGCTGCATCCATTTCCTCCACATATTCCAAAATGGACATAATATTTTCTTCTACCGTAAGATTGCGGAAGATAGAAGCCTCCTGTGCCAAATAGCTGATGCCCAGCCGGGCTCTTTTGTACATAGGCATTTTGCCAATATCTATGTCAGACAGCATTACCTGACCAGAGGTAGGCTTCTCCAAGCCTACAATCATGTAGAAGGTAGTGGTCTTGCCGGCGCCATTGGCTCCTAAAAGCCCCACAATTTCACCCTTGTCCACACGCAAGGAAACACCATCCACCACGTTGCGATGCTTGAAGGTCTTTACTAAATTTTTTACTTGAATATGCACCTGGCAATTCCCCCAAAATTCTGATTATTGTTATAGCCTTTGACTGAGCCTAGACTATAACAGCATATTTTTCTCTGAAATGTTACTCAGTAACCTTTGCCTGTCCATCCTTGGCCAACAAAATAGTCAGCTGATTGCTTTTCAGGGTGTTATTGTACTGTACCGCCCAGGCATTGCCTGTCAGCACAGCTTTGCCCTGCTCCAATCCGTAGTAATTCAACAAATCGCCTACAGCCTCCATATCATTAGGCTGGCTTACTACATGAACATTCCCTCGGCCAATAAGATGTTCCTCCTTGAGATAGCCTTCCATTTCGTCAGCCGTAAACACACCATCCTTGGAGGTAATAGTGCCTCCCTGACGAATCAGCACATAATCCTGTGGCTGGAAATATTCCACAATAGGCCCGCTAAAGGTCTTATCCTCCATTGTACCATATACATTACCAGTAGCCACCATATGCTGCTGGGCATCGCTGGTAACCTTCTGAGCTGTTACCCGCATATTCTTGGCAGACTGGACAGCAATTACATTGCCCTCCACGCTGCCTTCCTTGGTTTTGGAGTTGTACTGAGCCTGCTGGCCTGTTACCTTTAGATCCCCCTGGACCATCAATACATCTCCGGTGGCTGTTACCACACCGGTGGCCATATCGTATTCTACACTATCTGCATCCAGAGAGGTAGGCTCTCCGGCAGCAAAGATAGTACCTGTGGCAATTATACCAGACAAGGCTGCCATAGCCAAAGCCTTGGCTAAAGTTCTTTTATAAAACATTATTTATTCCCCTTTTCCAAATGGGCATGACCAATAATCTTGAATTTGTTGAAGCCATCCAAGGATTCAATTCTATCCCCCTTGGCCTTTACTGCATCAGAATCCCTCTGCAGCTCTGCATTGCCAATCAGGGCCAGTTGATTTTCCTTGGCCTTCCATTCCAGCCTATCTGCTCTAAGATGGGCACCATCGGTGCTATCACCCTTAATACCGCCCTCTACGGTCAGGAATTTGTCCTTGGCCTTGTAATTTGCCTTGGGGGCTGTAACATGAAGGGTGCGTCCATCCTCTGTGTAGAATTTGGCATCCATATTTGTAATACTGGCATCCTGGGTGTCAATATCCACCTCCATTGATTCAGCTGTCAGCTCCCACAACTTTCTACCATCCTTTTCCTCAGTAATGGTATTGCCGTTGTAGGTCATAACCCGCTTCTCCAAAGGCGAGGCATCGTCGGCAGGCTGAGGGACGGTATTAACCGTCCAATAGCATAGGGCTGCCAAGGCTGCCACCACAATGCCTATGAGAATTTTATGCGTTTTGGTCATTCTGTACTACCTCTGTCTTTACAGTATGATGCTTGATTTTCTGCTGCTCTGGCTTGGTGTTCCAACGTTTTTGGAACCAAAGCCATTGAGTTGGATTATCCAGTATCTTCTTCTCCAAAATCTTGGTCATCTTGTAGGTAAGATTATACAAATCCTTGTCGGAATCTCCTGTATCCTCATAGCGAAGTATCTCGCCAATTTCTACCCGATGATGGCCATCTGGCTGACGGATAATAAAGGCTGGCACCACTGGGGAATTGAATTTCTTGGCAAATACGGCGGCTCCCATAGGAGTAGAGGCTGTCTTACCCAAAAACTCAATAAAAGCACCTCCCGGTCCTGCATCCTGATCTGCCAAAAAACCAAGTATCTTACCCTTTTTCAGAGCCTTGGCTGCTGACAAAAGCTCACTGGTGCCTCGGGAAAAAATCTCCACATTGATTTTGGAGCGCAGCTCATCTAAGGCGTGGGTATAATCCATATTAGGCTGAGGCTTGGCAATAGCTGTTACCGGCATATCATTCATGGTAAAGGAAGCAGAAAGCCACTCCCAATTCCCTACATGGCCAGTCAGCACTACCACTCCCCGCTTTTCAGCCAAGGCCTGCTCCATAATCTCCAAATGATCTATCTCTATGTATTTGGAAAAATTCTTCTTGTTCAGGGCCGGCATATAGAGAACCTCCATAAAATTCCGCCCCATATTGATAAAGGAAAGCCGTACCAGCTTCTCAGCCTCCTGCTGGGAAATCTGCAGGGATTCCTTCATTTGCTTTATTGCTAAATTTCGCTGTTTCTTTATAAACTTGTAGTACAACACCCCTAAGCCCTTGCCCAATACCATTAGCCAGCTATGAGGCATTCTGCATACAATCCAGCTCATCAGCATAAGTAAATTATATACCATTATACTCCTCCGCAACAATAGGATATATTAGAATTATCCCATTTCGGACTTTTAGTCATAAGACTTATTCTAAACAAAACATCTGAATTGGGGCTGAAAGCCTTATTGGGCATAATTAGGTACTGATTTATTACCTGCAAAGGCATCCACCAGCTGCTGCCACTTGCCCTGTGTCTTAAGAATCAACTCTGCAATATCCCGGACAACGCCATTGCCCCCATCACGGCCAGAAATCACATGGGAAATTTTCTTTACTTCAGGCTGAGCATCGCCAGCACAGCAAGCCAAGCCTGCCTGTATCAGCAGGGACAAATCATTTAAATCATCCCCCACATAAGCAATTTCCCTATTGGTTAGACCAGTTTCTTCCTTAATTTTTTGCCAGGCTTCCCGCTTATCCTTAATGCCTTGCCATACGCTGTCAATCTTTAGCTCGGCAGCTCGATGCTCTACGATTTCAGACTTACGGCCCGTAATAATGGCAGTTTTAACACCGGCTTTATGGAGCATGGTTATACCCATGCCGTCCTTCACAGAAAATTCCTTAATGGCTTCCCCTTCCGGCCCAATATAGATACGGCCATCGGTCATGGTGCCATCTACATCCATTACTACCATGCGAATCCTAGCGGCTCTTTCCAATGCATCTGCTCTAAATTCCATTTTAGACAACTCCCTGTCTCAACAAATCAGTCAAATGAACAATACCAATAGGCTGGCCTGCTTCATCAATAACCGGCAACACCGTAATAGGTCTAGGCTTGTGCTTCTCCATAACGGAAAGAGCCTCTGCGGCCAGCTTGTCCTTGGTAATGGTCTGAGGTGCCTTGGTCATCATATTTTCTACAGCCTCGTTCAGGAACTGACTGCCCTTGGCCAAGCCACGACGAATATCTCCATCAGTTACCAAGCCGATAAATTTGCCATTTTCATCCACAACAGAAGTAGCTCCCAGCCCCTTGTCCGTCATCATAAACAAGGCTTCCTGGGCTGTATGACCACAGTGGATAATTGGGTTATCCTCGCCGCTATGCATAACATTCTCTACAGTCAGCAGCAGCTTTCTGCCCAAGGAGCCACCTGGATGGAACAGGGCAAAATCCTGCTTGGTAAAGTTACGAGCCTCTAAAAGAGCCACAGTAATGGCATCCCCCATAGCCAAGGTGGCAGTAGTACTGGCAGTTGGTGCTAAGCCCAAAGGACAAGCCTCCCGCTCCACAGCAATATTCACAAAATAATCTGCATTGCGCCCCAAAGCAGACTCCCTGCGGCCGCACATGGCAATAATCTTAGCACCAATGCGCTTGATAATAGGCAGAATATTTACCACCTCTGTGCTTTCACCGCTATTGGATATAGCAATAACCACATCATCCGCAGTAACCATACCCAAATCCCCATGAAAAGCCTCTGCTGGATGCATAAAGAAAGCCGGGGTACCTGTGCTGGCCAAGCTGGCAGCAATCTTTCTGCCTATGTGGCCAGACTTACCCATGCCGGTTACGACCACTCTGGCATGACAATCCAAAATGCAATTTACGGCAGCCACAAATTCGTCATCTATACGCTCAATCAACTTGGTAACAGAAGCCGCTTCTATCTTCAAAGTTTCAATGGCTGAATCCTTAATCATATATGTCCCCTCTAATTGGTAATTATTGCAAATGCTTGCGAACAACTTCGTGAATAGCCAGAGCATCCTTTAGCAAATCCTCCAGCTTGTCCAGATAAACCATATTTGGCCCATCACAAAGAGCCTCCTCTGGATTGTCATGAACCTCCATAAAGAGGGCATCCACCCCAGCACCAACAGCAGCCCGTACCAGATTAGGCACAAACTCTCTGTTACCAGCAGAGCAGGTTCCTGCACCACCTGGCAGCTGTACGCTATGGGTGCCATCAAATACTACTGGATAGCCAAAGGAACGCATAATAGGGAAGGTTCTCATATCCACAACCAGATTATTGTAACCGAAGGAAGCACCTCTCTCGGTGAGAAGAATCTGAGAGCAACCACCTTCATGGAGCTTATCTACCACATTCCGCATATCTCCAGGGGCCATAAACTGGCCTTTCTTTACATTAACCACAGCACCGCTCTGAGCTGCTGCATAAAGAAGGTCGGTCTGACGGCAGAGGAAAGCCGGAATCTGAATAATATCTGCCACCTTGGCTACAGGCTCAATCTGCTCCTCAGTATGTACATCTGTGACAATTGGTACCTGCAGTTCATCCTTAATGGTCTGCAGCATTTCCAAGCCCTTTTTCAGGCCTGGACCACGGAAGCCATTAAAGGAGGAGCGATTGGCCTTGTCAAAGGAAGCCTTGAATACATAAGGAATACCCAAACGCCCAGTAATCTCCTTGATGGTTCTGCCGATCAGCAGACATCTATCCAAGCCCTCCAAAACACATGGGCCTGCCAAAAGAGCCAAAGGCTGTCCATTACCTATTGAAAAATTTCCTACCTGTACAGTATTCATAATATACCACCCTTCCTCAGCATTAAAGCCGTTCCTGATACAATCTATTTACTTCTACCAAATCCTCAGGAGTATCCACACCTACGAAATGAAAATCTGTAGCAATTACCTTGATTTTGTAGCCGTTTTCCAAGGCCCGCAGCTGTTCCAGAGATTCTGTCTGCTCCAGCCGGGTAGGTGCCATCTTGGCATAATTCAACAGGAAATCCCGCTTGTAGGCATAAATACCAATATGCTTATACACTACAGCACCAGTATTTTCCCTTGGATATGGCAACAAGGAACGAGAAAAATATAAAGCATAGCCCTTCTTATCAGTAACCACCTTTACATTGTTAGGATTCTTCATTTCCTCCACATCAGTCATAGGTGATTTCACAGTGGCCATCTGCAGCTCTGGATCATCATCAAAAGCTGCTGCTAGTGCATCAATCAAGGCTGGCTCAATTAGTGGCTCATCGCCCTGTACATTGATAATCAGCTCTGCCTCCGGGTGAGCTGCTGCCACCTCGGCCAGTCTGTCAGTACCGGTAGGATGGTCTTTGGCTGTCATCATAGCCTTTCCACCATGAGCTGTCAATGCTTCGTAGACTCTCTCATCATCTACAGCAGCAATAACCCCAGACAATCGTTTGGCCTTGGAGGCCTGCTCATATACTCTGACTATCATCGGCTTGCCTGCTATATCAGCCAGAGGCTTGCCAGGCAATCTGGTGGAAGCATATCTGGCAGGAATTACACATAATGTATTCATTTCTGTTCTGACCTCCTGAAAAAATCATCTATACGCTGCTTTAAGAGCTGGTCAATCTGCTTGCCCTCATCCTGCATTACCACCTCTACAGTAATAACATAGATAGGCAGATTGCCCTCCCGCTCTGGCAGATGGGGCAGCTTTACAGCATCCTTCTCAGTGGTTGCAATGGCTTCAGCCCCCTCACGAATGGCCTGATCCATAGCATCCTGAATTTCTTCCAAAGTGTATTCGTGATGATCTGGGAAGCGGAAGCTTTCAATTACCTCTGCTCCAGAGTTACACAAGGTCTGCTCAAAGGAAGCAGGATTGCCGATAGCTGATAAGGCAATAATCTTTTTGCCCTTGATAATATCTATAGGGGAACCCTCGCTGGCAATATTCTTTACCCATTCCCCCAGCTCAATACATGCCTGAGGCTGGTGAATACTTTCCACAACCACAGGGTTCTGGCCGTATTCATCAATTTTTTTGCGGATATAAGCAATGGAGCCTGGCTCCGCCTGATCCACCTTGGTTAAAAGGCACACATCGGCTCTGCTAAGATGGGATAATGGCTCCCGCAGGGTGCCTCGTGGCAAAATATGTCCATTGCCAAAGACATTTACTGCATCTATCAGCACTACATCCAAATTTCGCTTCAACTGCCAATGCTGATAGCCATCATCCAGAATAGCCACCTGAGCCCCAAAATGTTCTACTGCATACTGGCCGGTTTTGGCTCTCTCAGGGCCAATCAGCACAGGCACATTAGGCAAATGCTTGGCCAGCATAAAGGCCTCATCCCCAGCCGTAGCTGCATCCATCTTCAGCTCATGTCCATCAGAGACAACACCTATTTCTCCCTGCCATTTGGCACGATAGCCTCGATTGAGAATAACCACCTTGTAGCCCATATCCCGAATAGCTTTCGCCAATCTCTGAGCTGTAGGGGTTTTGCCGGTGCCTCCCACGGTAATATTGCCTAGGCTGATTACATAACAAGACAGCTTTTTCTTGGTAAATAAACCGCTTTTGTAACAGCTTAGCTTAATATTCAGCAAAAAGCCATAAATATAAGCACAGCCATGCAAAAATGCTACCATAGCCTTTAGGCCTAAGCCCTTTGGCTCCTTGCAATGTATCAGCTGCATAAAATAGGTCTGGAAATTCTCCAGCTTATCTATAGCCTTTATCTTGTCCTTGGCCTCACAGCGATTCAGCAAATCGTGAAGTATCACCGCTGTTCTACGAGCCGCACCGCGATTTTCCTCACAGATTTTCAGGGTTTCCTGCTCCATGCGTCTCCGTTCTGCCACATTGACAAAAAGCTCCGAGGCTGCCTTGACCAGCTCTTCCTGATCCTTTACCGTAACCACCGCCTTGCGGTTGGAGAAAAGAATATGGGTATCCTTGAAATTAAACATGTTGGGGCCCACAATAATAGCCTTGCCATGAGCTGCCGGCTCCAAAATATTGTGACCGCCATGAGGTATTAAGCTTCCTCCTACGAAAATAACATCGCCAATGCTATATACCTTTCCCAGCTCTCCAATGGTATTGAGGAGAACCACATCATGTCCCTGAGCTGGCTTTTCCTGCAGCTGGGTTCTAGTGGCAGAGGTAAAGCCCCGCTGCTGGCACATATCTTGAATGGTGCCTGTACGCAGCACAGCTCTAGGAGCAATTACCAGGCGCGCCTTGGGATGAGTCTTGCGGATTTCTCCAAAGGCGGCCAATACCTGCTCCTCCTCCCCCTTATGGGTGGAGCCAGCCAAAAAAATACCATCATTGTCCTCCAGCCCCAGTTCCTTAATCAGCTGCTGCTTTTCCTCAGGGCTGACATTGGTATAGGTCTGGTCAAATTTGGTATTGCCAGTAACAGTAACCAAATCCTTGCTTGCCCCTAGACGGAGAATATTCTCTGCATCTACAGAGGACTGCATGGCAAAATATTTGATGGTATCCAGCATATCATACCAAATACTGTGCAGATAACGATATCTGGATACGCTTTTTTCACTAATACGGCCATTTACCATCATAACTGGAATGTCCAGCTTTTTGGCAGCCTGAAGGAAATTTGGCCAAAGCTCCGTTTCCACAGGCATAAATACCCTTGGACGCACCTTGTAAAGCAAATGGGCAGAAAGCCAAGGCAAATCGAAAGGAAAATGAATGATGCTATCTGCATCCTTTATAATCCGATTGGCCATTTCGTAACCGCTATTGGTAAAAACAGATACCAAAATAGGGGTATTGGGAAATTCCCGACGAAATTCCTTAATAAGGGGGCTGGCCGCCACAATCTCTCCTACTGAAGCCGCATGAACCCATATACAATTTTTACGGGCAACCTTATCAAGGGCATGCTTAGGCAAAAATCCCAGCTGCTGCTTTATTCTATTAACAAAGCCCTTTTCTCTAATGGCCCGCAGGCAGAAAGCCGGTATCATCAAGATAACCACCAATACTGCTGCTACATTATATAATAGTCGCATAAAAGCGTCTCCTTATCCTTCTTGGTTCTGACGGAACTGAATGTTGTACAGATTGCTGTACAAGCCACCTGCCGCTAACAGCTCCTCATGTGTACCATGCTCCCGCAGATGTCCATTTTCCACTACAAAAATCTGATCTGCATTAAATATAGTAGAAAGACGATGGGCAATTACAAAGGAGGTTCTGCCCACCATCAGATTATCCAAGGCATCCTGCACAATCTTTTCACTTTCAGTATCCAGTGCAGAGGTAGCCTCGTCCAAAATCAAAACTCTTGGATTCTTGAGAATTGCTCTGGCAATAGCCAGACGCTGACGCTGACCACCAGAAAGATTCAAACCACGCTCTCCTAGCTTGGTATCGTATCCCTCTGGCAGCTCCTTGATAAATTCCTCCGCATTGGCGGCCTTGGCAGCTTCAATAACCTCTTCATCAGTAGCCTCCAAACGGCCATAACGGATATTTTCCATTACCGATGTGCTGAACAACATGGTTTCCTGGGGCACCAGACCGATCTGCTCCCGCAGGGAATCTGCTGTTACCTGCCGAATATCATGATCATCAATGGTAATTACACCGGAATCCACATCATAGAAGCGAGGAATCAGATTAGCAATAGTAGATTTGCCACTACCGCTAGGACCTACCAAAGCTATCATCTGTCCAGGCTCCGCCTTCAAGGATATATGCTGAAGAGCAGGCTGACCTTCCTTGTAGGAGAAAGTAATGTCCTTGAACTCCACCTTGCCCTTAATAGGAGGCAGTGGCTTGGCACCTGGCACATCGGTAATCTTTTCGTCCAAATCCATAATATCAAAAACACGCTCTGCTGCAGCCATAGCCTTCTGAATAGCTGCATATACTCTGGACAAGCGCTTAACAGGGTTGGCCAAGTTGACAGCATAGGTTAGAAAAGCTACCAGCTCACCGGCAGTAATAACTTCGTTTACAACCTCATAGCCACCAAACCAGACAATAAAGGTAACGGCAATAGCTGCTAAAAATTCCACAGTTGGAGTCAGCAGACTGCTTAGCTTAACATTCTTCATAGCAGCCTGGAAATTACGCCAGTTCTGCTCCTCAAAGCGCTTAATCTCGTAAGATTCCCGCACAAAGGACTTTACCACTCGAATAGCAGAAATGCTTTCCTGCAACAGGGAAGTAATCTCCGCCACCCGCTCCTGAATGACGGTACTGGAACGCTTCAGCTTCCGACCAAATATCTTCATGGCAAAACCAACCAGAGGAATAGTCATCAAGGTCAGCAGGCTAAGCTTCCAATCCAGATAAATCATCATGGCCAGAGAACCAATGAGAATAGATCCCTCAGTTACCAGCTCAATAAGATTGTCCACAATAGCGCTCTGCATTACCGCTACATCGTTGGTAATATAGCTCATTACCGTACCAGTCTGCTGCTTATCATAATAGGACAGAGGCATCCGCTGGAACTTGCGGAACAACACGCTGCGAACATCTATGATTACCCGCTGGCCTACATAGGAAACCAAATAGCTTTGGCCGTAATAAAATACACCACGAGTAAACATTACTACCAGAATACCGGCAGCAATCAAGTTCAGCATTACCATATCCTTGGACATCAGAACATCATCAATCATATCCTTAATAATCCAAGGCAAATACAGATTGGCTCCTGCTGCCATAATGATGCACACCACAGCCAAAGCCAGCCGTCTGGTATAAGGCTTGATATATGCTAACAATCGCATGTAATTCTTCATCTAATGTCCTCCGTCCTGCTGTACTTTTCTGCAGCTGCCACAATGCGCTGAGCTACTCTGGCTGTTGCTCCAGGAGCACCTAGCTTGGCCACAGCCTCCTGCAACCCCTGCAATACCTGCTCCTTGTAGCCAGATTCTGCATAGAAACGGCGCGCAGCCTCATATACCTTGGAGCCAGTAACCTGATCCTGCAGCAGCTCCTGCTGTACAGCCCTGCCAGCCAATATATTAGGCAGGGTAAAATTATCTATCTTCACCAGCATTTTGCCAATAGCGTAGCTAAGGGGAGCCATGCGGTACAAAGCCACACAGGGCAATCCCATAATAGCTGCTTCCAATACCACCGTACCAGAGGTGGCAATAGCAAAGCTGCCAATATTCATCAA
Organism: Anaerovibrio lipolyticus; assembly: GCF_021531495.1. Classification (GTDB taxonomy): domain Bacteria; phylum Bacillota; class Negativicutes; order Selenomonadales; family Selenomonadaceae; genus Anaerovibrio. Next base: position 11,264 of record NZ_JADYTY010000017.1, on the reverse strand, counting down.
ATCGTAGTTTTTGTCATGGGTAAAATGAATGTCCACAGTGTGTTCCGCCGCCATAGCAGCCAATACCCCTTCATCTATACCGGAGGCCACCGGCACATAAAACCTTAACTGGGGACGCTCCTTAGCCAGAAGCTCTGCTGCCTCCAGCATAGTAGGAAACAGGCCCTGAATCTCCTGCTTTCTACTGCCTGGCAAAAGCAATACCGGCTCTCCATCAGCAGGCACCTGAAAATATTCTCTGGCCTCTGACACAGTCATGGTAGATTTTACCATATCAATTAGGGGATTTCCCTGAAAGCTTATATTTGCCCCTGCCGCCTGATATACAGGCAATTCAAAGGGAAAGATTGCTGCCAGCTCATTAGCCAAGGCGGCACATTTTTTGGCTCTGCCTTTGCGCCAAGCCCAGGCAGAGGGGGGAATGTAAGAAAAAACCGGTATCCCCATTTTGCGAGCCTTGGCAGCCAAACGCCAATTGAAATCCGGATAGTCAATGAGTACCAACAAATCAGGCTTTTCCTCCGCCATAAAATTTGTTAGCTTTTTCAGCAGATCAAAAATCCTGGATAGATTTTTGATAACCTCCCATACTCCCATTATACTATATTCCCGCATATCTGCACATAGGCGGACACCAGCTTCTGCCATTTTAGGGCCGCCAAAGCCGATAAGCTCTGCCTCTGGCTTTAGCTGATGAATGGCCTTAGCCAATCCTTCTCCGTGGAGATCTCCGGAGGCCTCTCCGGCTGACAACATAATCTTCATACAATCCCTCAAAAAAACACACAAAAGACGCGAGAATACAAAGCTGCATCCGCCGCGTCCCAAGTCCCTTATTCCATTGCCACAATAGTAATATCATGAGCCTCAGCCAATGCTATCACCTTGTCCTTTTCCACCAACAGAGTTCGGCCAGCCTCAATAACCAGGGCAGAAGCACCTACCTCCACCATGATTTCCATAGTTTTCATGCCTACAGCCGGTACATCAAACCGCAAATCCTGATTTGGCTTGGCTGTTTTGGCTACTACCGCACCGCCTCTAGCCAGCTCTCCGCCACGACGAATGCAGGCATCAGTACCCTCAATAGCCTCCAAGGCCATTACAGCCTGCTGCTTTACCACAACAGTCTGGCCCACATCCAAACGGCCGATTTCTCTAGCCATTTTCATGCCAAATTCCATGTCCTGCTGTTCCTGTGGCGTTGGCTCCCGTTTGGTAAGGACTCCCGGTGCTGGCATCAGGCTGCGAATAAGAGCAGTCTGATCAAAAACCTCTAAGCCATCCTTGGCCAACTCCTTGACAAAGGCCAACATCAGAGTATCGTCCTTCCGGTCTGGCAAAGTAAACATCAAAGCCAGCATCCGCATATCTGGTGCAGCATGATCCCCACTGTACAAAAGCTCCTTAGTAACCTTGCCCAACAGGGTAATCTCTGTTACCTCCTTGGCCTTCATATAATCAATAATTGTCTGCAGCTTGGCTACACTAATCTCCGTATAGTCAGCAGTACATTCCTTCAGCTCTGGATCTACACCAGGAATAAGACCTACAGCATAAACCTCATAGCCCAAGGCTGCCGCAGCCTTGGCACACTCCACTGGAAGCCTGCCTACACCTGCCAGCAATCCTATTTTTTTCATAAAAACAATCAGCCTCCAGCGAATTTTGTCTAACTAAATCAATCCTCAGATTCTTCTACTTCTTCAGCCTCTGAAGACTTATCCTCCTGCTTCTTATCACCTACATGACCAGCAGGACGGCAAATACCTCTATCTGCATTCCGCAGGAACTGCAGCATATGCTCAACTTCCGGACAGGACTCCACCTCCTGCTCAATAGCAGAAATAGCATCCTTCAATCTCAGTCCGGAACGATAGAGCAAACGATAGGCCAGCTTAATCTGACGACGGTTGGCAGGAGCAATACCTGCTCTGGCAATACCCACACTGTTCAATCCGCAGGCTCTAGCTGGGAAGCCATCTACAATAGTATATGGCACTACATCGTGAATATTGCGGGACATACCGCTGATCATGGACTGCTTGCCTACCCGGACAAACTGGTGCACACCAGCCTTGCCGCCAATAATAGCTCTATCCTCTACCACCACATGACCTGCCACCATAGCAGCATTGGCCATGATAACATTGTTGCCCAAAATACAGTTATGAGCCACATGAACATAAGCCATCAGCAGACAGTCATCACCGATTTTGGTAACTTCTCCCTCGCCGGTAGCTCTGTGAATAGTACAGAATTCATGAATCTTGGTGCGATTGCCAATAACAGTATAGCTCTTTTCCCCGGCAAACTTCAAATCCTGTGGTTCCTCACCAATGGAAGCTCCCTGGAAAATATGACAATCCTTGCCTATCTTGGTCCAGCCGGTAATAACCACACTTGGGCCAACAATAGTACCTTCATCAATTTCTACATTTTCGCCAATTACGGTAAAAGGACCAATTTCCACATTTTTACCGATCTTTGCGTTTGGATGAACAACCGCAAAATTATGTATCTTTGCAGTAACATCAAAGTTATCCGCCATTTATTACAACTCCTTTAGTACCCCCGAAAAACCTATCGTCAGTACACCTACTATCATGTATACAATCACAGCACAAACCATATATGTTGTATGCTATATTTCCTTATATTCGACTGTTTTTCGAGAAATACTAAGAATTTCTTCAATTTTCTTTATTAATCAGCCTACTATGAACAACATTTACTCTGGTCTCTGCAGGGCAAAGGTAAAATCAGCCTGTGCTGCCAGCACATCATCCACATAGGATTCTGCATGAAGCTTGCCATAATCACCATGTACCTTCAAAAGATTAGCTTTCATAATCATCTGATCGCCAGGCACTACCATCTTTTTGAATTTAATATTGTCCATGCCACCAAACAGAGCAATCTTACCACGGTTTTCCTCTGGATAAAGCATGGCAATACCGCCAACCTGAGCCATAGCCTCCAAAATCAAAACACCTGGCATAATAGCCTTGTGAGGGAAATGTCCGTGGAACTGTGGCTCATTATAGGTTACATTCTTGATGCCTACAGCAGATTTGAATGGATCAATTTCGATAATTCTATCTACCAGCAAAAATGGAGCACGATGGGGCAGAATCTTCTTTATTTCGTCAATTTCCAATACCATATAAAAAAACCTCTTCTCTTCATATTTTATGTATTATTTGCCCAGCTTTGCCTTAAGCAGCTTGGACATGGTTGTATTCAGTGCATGACCTGACTTTACAGCCACAAAGTGGCCCTTAACTATGCCTGCCAGGCGCAAATCCCCTACCAAATCAAGGATTTTGTGCCTTACCAGCTCATCTGGATAAATCAATGGGTTCATCCAACCCTCATCATTATAAACAATAACGTTTTCCAGGGTACCGCCTAGCCCCAAGCCCATCTTGTGGAGAGCCTCTACCTCTTTTTCATAGGCAATAGTTCTGGCAGGAGCAATCTCCTTCAGGTAATTTTCCTCAGTAATCTCATAATCGCCATACTGTATCCCAATCAAAGGATGAGGATTAATAGAGGTAAAACTTACCCGAAAGCCATCATAGGGCAGAGCCAAGACAAATTTGTCTCCATCATCTACTCTATAAAGCTGATCTATAACAATCTCCTGACGCTCTCTATCCAGCTGACGAATACCTGCCTTTTGCAGCAGTTGGAAGAACTCTCGGCTGCTGCCATCTGCCACCGGAGGCTCCTCTGCATTAATGCAGATTTCCACATTGTCAATACCGGCTCCGTGGAGAGCTGACATAACATGCTCGATGGTAAACATCTTGATGCCATTGTCCTCGATAGTTGTAGCTCGCAGAGTGGAGGTTACATTCTCTGCCTTGGCCTCCACCTGTGGCTGTCCCGGCAAATCCACTCTGGTAAAGACAATGCCTGTATCAGCCTCTGCCGGCTGCAGCTTCATGGTTACATCCTTGCCGGAATGGAGCCCTACACCAGTATAGCTTACCGGCGCAGCAATTGTTGTCTGAAATGCCAAATCCATCCCTCACTTATCAAAACATCCGAAAACCTAACTCAACATATTAATACTAGCATATTTATGACAAAATGTACAGATTTTCCCACAACCTATCCTCTGCTCCCAAGACAACTTATTTTTCTTAGCAATAATCAAAGCAGGGATTTTAGTAAAATGCAAAAAAATGCCCCAAAAATCATAATTTTTGAGGCTTGATTTTATATTCAATTGTCTGCCGTTAATCCAAGCCAATGCTTCTAACGGATTTCCAGCGGTCGTGGAGCCAGAACCAGTCCTCTGGATGGTTCCGTATCTGCTGCTCCAGAATATTCAATAGCTGTTGCATGGTACGGCGTATATCCTCCTGCTTATCCTTGGTTCTTTCCACATAAATTGGAGGGAAAATGGTTATATGGTGCCCCCCATCTGGCCGATGCTGAATCTGTCCCGGAAAAATAGGGGCATTCTGTATCCTTGCCAAAGTGGCTGGCCCTGTAACACAATTGGTTTTCCGGCCAAAGAAATCCAGAATAATACCGTATTTCAAGCTAGGATCCTGGTCCATAATCAAACCAATCATCCAGCCATCTTTAATCATCTTCAGCATATCCCGCCCATCAGATTTGTAGGTAATATGCATACCGGACATTTCTCTATATTCCAAAATAAACCGGTTGGCCTGGCTATTCTTCTGCTTCATGGCCACCCCCACTAAAGGCACACCATATTGAGCCAAGGCCGCTCCCATAATTTCCCAGCTATCGCTGTGATTGGTGGCAATAATGCCCCCCTTGCCGGCCCGCACCGCATCCAGCAGATACTCCAGCCCCTCAATGGACACATGCTGATACATTTTGCCATTCTTTATCAGATCTGGATAACGCAGAACCTCCATAATCATAGGGCCAAACTGCACCCACGAGGCTTTGGCAATCCGCTCTGCCTCCTGCTCATCCACCTGCAAACAGCGAATAATATTTTCTCGGGCCATTTTTTTTCGCTTTTCTGGCACCACCAACCAGGTCAGCTTGCCTAAGAAATTTCCCAGCTTCAAACAGGCTTTCATAGGGAATCTACAGGCCAGCCAGCTAAGCATCTTTAAAATATAGTACATGTAATGCACTCCTTTATATCATCATTCAATGATATTATTTTACACTATTTCACCCAAAGATTAAAGATGAATAACCTGAGAAAATTTCTTAGTTAGTTCTTCCTCATGAGTGATAACCACCAAGGTTTGCTCCCTTGCTTTCATCCGGTGCCAAAGGGATTCCATCAGCTTTAAAGCTCTTTGCTTATCCAATCCACAGGTAGGCTCATCCAATATAATCAAAGGCGCTGTGCCTGCTATGGCAAGGGCTGTAAGCAAACAACTCCGCTGTCCCCCGGATAAATCACAGGCATCCTGTCCCAAGGGAGTATCAAGTCCCTGAGCCATGGATTTAACAACGGTGTCCAGCTGAGCATCCTGCAAGGCCTGCCACATATCTGATTCCTCAATATCCGGACATAAAATACGGAAGTTTTCCCGAATGGATTTAGCAAAAAGTACACTGCCCTGAGGCATGGCACTGATATTTTTTCGAATATTTTCCACATCCATAGCCAGATAGGATTTGCCCTGCCAATAAATACCGCCCTTATCAGGTGGCCAAACGCCTAATAAAAGCTGTGTCAGCGTGGTTTTGCCTGAGCCACTGGCACCAACAATGGCTGTATGCTGCCCCTGCTGTATAGAAAAGGAAATATGAGATAGGAGATTCTGCCCCTGCCCATAGGAAAAGCACAAATCCTCAACCCAAAGTAAAGCCTGTTTTTGCTCTGGCGAACATGATTGCTTATGAGCTGTCAATTGCTCCCGTTGCCCCCCATTTGCCTGTTGTTCCCGGGAAGTCCAAAGGGAACAAGCTGCCCTATTACTGCACTGTATCTGACGCATAGCTTCTGGTAACATGCGAAATTCAAGCAAAAGGGTCTGTAATACCAAAAAATATACTGCAAAATCAATACCTGAAAGATCGCCTAATGCCACAGCGGGAATCATACTGGCCATAAGCAATATCACTACAAAAGCATCCAATATATTGAGCAAGGTATCCCCTTTATCATTAACGAGGCGAGCTTTTTTATCCCCCTGCAGCTTCTCTTCTGCCGCCTGTCTGAGAATACCACGGGCCGAAGCTGAGCCTGCCAAATACAATTCATCCAGCCCAGCTCCCATATCCATTAAGGCACTGCGATAAGCACCATCCAGCTGTCTGCTATCAGGATGACTTTTTTGCCAAATAAGGAAAGGAATTTCTAAGCGTAAAATAAATAATAAGGGCAGAAGCCAAAATAAATCCGTATGCCTAGCTAACCAATAAGTAATACAAACCGTCAAAATACCTGCTGTCACCGGCGGCAGCATCCCCCGCACAAAAAAGTCCCTTAGCTCATCAGCTCCAGTCAACAAATCATGCAGCAATTCTCCCTGTTTGGCCACACCTCCCCGCAGGGGCAGCAGCAGAGCAGCTTTTTTGTAAAGACTTACACGTATCTTAGTTAGGCCATGAAAAGCAAGGCGGTGAGAAATATACCTTTCTCCATAACGAAATACGGCGCGAAAAATACCACAGGCACGAACACCGGTGATACCTAATGCCAAGGCGGAAAGAGGAGGCAATAAAGCCGCAGAGGCAATCAGCCAAGCAGAGGAGCCCAACAAGCAAATACCTGCCGCTGCCGCCCCAAGGCTTACCAGGCTTGCCAGCAGTAATGCCCAAGGAGATACCAGAGACAGTAAATGGAGCAATCTCATAAAACCACCTCCTCTTCAGTTTCAATCTGCACCTCTAAATTTTGTTCCACTGGCTCTAGCAAAATAATATTATCCGCTAGAGCCAGCAAATCCTCATCATGGCTAACCAAAAGCAGGGTTCTCCCTTGAGCCAGCTCCCACAGTACCTTTATGATTTCAGCTCTGGTAGCGGAATCAAGGGCTGCCGTAGGCTCATCCATCAAAACCAAATCCCGTTGCTGATAAATGGCTCTGGCCAAGCCCAAACGTTTTCGCTGCCCCTGAGACAAATTCTGTCCTCCTTCTCCCAAAAGAGTCATCATGCCCTGAGGCAGCTGCTCTGCCCAAGCAAGCAATTGAACTTTCTCCAAGGCTTGACGTATTTTGGCCTGCTCCTCTGCACTATAGGAATCAGCCGCAAATACCAAGGTAATATTTTCTGCCAACGTGCCATTGAATAGATGAGGCTCCTGAGGCACGTAGCTTAAAGGAACCCTAGACTTTCTTAAGATACCTTTCGTAGGGGAAAGTAATCCTCCACAAAGTCGCAAAAGAGTTGTTTTGCCGCTGCCGCTGCTTCCCCGGATTACGGTAATTTGCTGTGCAGGTACCACAAAGCTCTTATCCTGCAATATCGGCAGAGATCCTGCTCCGTAACCAAAGCTTATATGCTGGCCTATTATTACTCCCATCTCCTGAGTCAAATCATTTGATAGATTGGCCTCTGCCTTAACCTCCCTGGAATGCAAAAATTCTGCCAGGGACGTTTCCGCCGTATAAGCAGTCATACCTCCATGAAAAGCTGTTCCTGCCTGTCGCAATGGCTGATAGAATTCCGGTAGCACCAGCAGGACAAAAAAGGCCGTAAAAAATGTCAGCTGCCCATATAACAACCGCAAACCTATACTCACAGCCACAATGGCTATGGAGAGAGTGGTTATCAACTCCAAGGCAAAAGCTGAAATAAAGGTAATTTGCAGCACCAGCAAGGCAGACTGAGCAAAATTCTCACTAAGGCTGGCCACCGTCTCTGTCAATCTCCTCTCCTGACGGAAAAGCTTAACAGTAGGCAAGGTGTGCAAAAGCTCTGCAAAACCAGCAGAAAGCTCCGTTAGCTTCTGCCATTCTTTTTTGCTGGCATCACGGCTTACACGGCCTATAAGATAAAGAAGAAAAGGGGCAATAGGCAGAGTAATCAGCATCAGCAATCCAGTCATCGGATCGGTCCCAGCCGAAATAATCAGTAAAATGGGCAGGTGAATAGCCAACCCAAAAATTACCGGCAGAACTTTGGTAAACCATAAATCCAATGCATCTACCTGCTCCAGAGCCAGAGGCAGGAGATTATTCATCTGTATGAATTCGCCCCCTGCCTGCCCCTTTATACTTATAGAAGACAAAATTTTTTCATGAAGCTTTTCCCTTACTAAGCTGCGAGCCCTATAAGAAAGCTCCTGTTGCTGATAATTCAGCAGAAAGCCTAGTAAATACAAAAAAATAAGCACAAGAAACAGCACCAGCAAAGCCGGTGCTGCCATCAATAAAACTGGTGCCGTTTCACTTGGTGCCATTTCCTGCAAAAATACATCATCCACTACTGTAGCTGCCCAAAAGGCAGCCGCTGCAATCAGCATGGCCCGCCCCGTTTCACACAGGGCATAGCCAGCAAGAATGGCTTTGTTGTGAACCATTGTCTGGAAGAAGAAGCATTTTTTCATATCTCGTTGTATCAATAATGTTCTTCAGCGTCCTTAGGAGTAACACGCTTACGGAAAATATGATAACTCCATGCCTGATAAATCAGAACAATAGGTACAAATATACCAGCTGCCACCGTCATAATAGACAGAGTATATGGGCTGGAGGAAGCATTGGTAATGGTCAGACTATAGGCAGGATTGAGGCTGGAAACCATCAATCTTGGGAAAAGTCCTGCAAAGAAAGCTACTGTAGTAGCTGCTATAGCCAAGGTACTCAGGCAAAAGCTAGCCTTGCCATTGCCTTTTTTCATGCTGCCAAGGGCTACAAGGAAAAATACAGCTGCACCACAAAGTGCCACAGCCGCCACAGGCTTGGTAAACAAATCTGTATACTGCATAGTCAATCCCATGCAAGCCACAAAGAAAATAGTGGCTAAACCGCCAACCTTCATAGCCATGCTCTGGCAACGTCCAATCAGCTTTTCTCTAGCTAGACGCAAGGTAAGGAAGGAAGCACCATGATAGAGGAAAACGAACAGGAAAGCCAGTCCCCCTACAATAGAATATGGGCTTAACAGGTCAAAGAAGCCCCCTGTATAAATCATTTTTTCATTGATGGGTATGCCCGCAATCAAATCCGTAACCGCTACACCCCAAAGAAAGGCAGGAACAACACTGCCGAAGCAAATAGCTCTATCCCAAAATTTCTGCCAGCCAACAGATTCATGACGACCTCGCAGATCAAAGGCTACACCTCTCAAAATCAGTGCCACCAGCATCAGAAACAAAGCCAAATAAAAGGCTGAGAACATGGTAGCATAAACATGAGGAAAAGCAGCAAACATGGCACCACCGGCAGTAATCATCCATACCTCATTACCATCCCACACCGGGGTAATAGTACGAAGAATCTCCCCCCGTTCCTTGGTATCATCAGATAGGAAAGGCATAAGCCCTCCCACACCATAATCAAAGCCTTCCAGAATAAAGAAGCCTGTAAAGAGTACAACTATTAGAATAAACCAAATAACAGTGAGGTCCATCATGCTTTCCTCCCTTCGTCAAAGGCAATGTGGGTTTTCTTTATAAAGCCCACAGCAATCCAAAGGGCTGCTATAGCCAAAACCAGATAGATAAGGGTAAAGCCTACCATGGTCAACCACACATCAGAACTGGTCAGATTTGGCGAAACAGCCTCGCTAGTTTTTTGGAGACCAAAGACAATCCAAGGCTGACGTCCACCTTCTGCAATATACCAGCCAACGCTGTTAGCGATAAATGGCAGTGGCAGCAGCCACGGCAAAAGCTTCAAAAATATAGGAAAATTCATAGGACACTTCTTCCAACCCAGGTAGGCCGCCACAAATGCTAAGAGCAACATAAGTCCACCTAAGCCAATCATAATACGGAAGCTCCAGAACATGCCTGTCACATCAGGGCGATATTCCCCAGGACCGTACTGGGCAGCATATTCCTCCTGCAGCTGATTAATACCAGTTACAGCCCCTGATGGCTCATTGTACAGCATCATGGAAAACATAGCTGGAATGGTTATCTCCATATCGTTCTTATGCTCTACTTCGTTGATATCAGCTATAATGGCAAAAGGAGCAGGATCCTCGGTTTCCCAGAGTGCTTCAAAGGAAGATAACTTCATAGGATTGGCCTGGGCCAGATACTGGGCATGCATATGACCACTGCCCATAGCTGCAAACAGACCTAATAGCATAAAGATGCCACCAGCTTTCAGGGTTTGAGTAAAGGCCTGACGGGAAACCTCGTCATGAAGAATCTTCCAGGCTGAAACAGTTATTACAAGGAAGCCTGCTGTTACAATAGCCGAAAACAGAGTATGTGAATATTCGCCTATAACATAGGGATTGGTAATTAAAGCCAGAAAATCTGTCATTTCTGCCCGACCGTTGCTAATAGCATATCCTACTGGATGCTGCATAAAGGAATTGGCCACTAGAATCCAAAATGCCGAAAGGTTGCTGGCAAACGCCACTATCCAAATACAGATACAATGGGCTTTTTCGGACAGCTTATCCCAGCCAAAAATCCAAATACCAATAAAGGTAGATTCCAGAAAAAATGCTGTCAGTGCTTCCAAAGCCAGCGGAGCGCCAAAAATATCTCCCATGAAGCGAGCATATTCTGACCAGTTCATGCCAAAATGAAATTCCTGCACAATACCAGTTACTACACCCATAGAGAAATTAATAATGAAAAGAGTGCCAAAAAAGCGTACCAGCTTGCGACTAGTTTCCTTCCAAACAGGCCGTTTCGTACGAACATAACATGTTTCCAGCAACGCCACGAAGATGGATAATCCCAGCGTAATTGGAACAAATAGAAAATGATATACGGTGGTAATGGCAAACTGCCATCGCGATAACAGCAATGCATCCATAAATTTACCCCTCCTTTTGTATTATTACAACGCATTTTATATGTTATGTTCTTATTATAACCCAAATATCTATTTAACACAAGAATAAAATGTTTGTTTATTTTAGTCAAATAGCGTAGTATGCTGTGCTTGCGCTATAATATTTTAATGGAGGAAATTCTGATTTGCAGAGTAAAAGACTTATTTGCATAATGGCATACATATACTCTTTACTGAGGCATGGCATATACCCTTACAGGCACGCTCGCGCTATATTGATGTGCCTCACGCTGCTAAACTCATTTAAGCACATGAAAAGTTTCACGATGTTCATCTTTTCATGGCTTAAATTCGTTAAGAAGCGAGGCACATCGATATACC
>NZ_JADYTY010000016.1 GCF_021531495.1 Anaerovibrio lipolyticus | reverse complement strand
AATTGTTTACCCCAGTATGGGGCATAAAATAAATCTGCGCAATTACTTTTTACACAAACTATTTTACACTCCCTGAACACATAGCTTTTGATATGTGTTAATTTTGTGCTATAATAAATTCATGGTTATGACTAGAATTTATTATAGCACTAGTTTGTTTACGTATATATGAAGTTTTGGGGAATGGAGGGATATAGTGTATCGGGTAGAGCAATTTTCGTTATCAAATTATGGAAAAATACAATGTTTAAATAATATAAAATGTTCTAATATTAATGTGATTTTAGGTGAAAATAGTACAGGTAAAACTTTTTTGCTAAAGGCGCTTTATGTGGCAATAAAATCCCAAGAAGATTATTTGCGTGGAGATGATACTAACTCGCTGGGAGATATTTTAGCAGAAAAAATAAAATGGACTTTTCAGGTGGAACGCCTTGGAGATTTGGTTACAAAAAACGCCAAAGAACCATTAGAATTTTCGATGGCTGCAAATAAGTCTAAAATGGAATTCAGATTTACCAAGGATGCAAATCGCAAAATTGTAAAGTTGTCTGGTGGTGTCAGCAAAGAGGGAAATTCAATATTTATTCCAGCCAAAGAAGTATTGTCATTGTATTCTATAATTTTGCAATCAAGGGAAATAAATAAAGTTTTTGGTTTTGATGATACTTATTATGATTTAGCAAAGGCTTTGCGAATTTCTCCATCAAGAGGAAAGAATTATTCCACTTTTGCGTATGCAAGGAAGAAAGTTAAAAGTATAATTGATGGTAGTATTGATTATGATGAGAGCAGCGGTAAGTGGTTTTATAAAAATTCCAATAGACAGAAATTTTCTATAGGTGCTACATCTGAAGGGATAAAAAAGATATCTATATTAGATAGATTGCTAGCAAATGGATATTTGACAAAAGAATCGGTTGTGTTGATTGATGAAATCGAGGCCGCATTGCATCCGCAAGCAATATGCGAATTTTTGGATATGATATATGATATATCTAAAAAAATGGGAATACAGTTTTTTATTACTACTCACTCATATTTTGTGATAAAAAAACTGTATTTGCTTGCTATGCTAGAACAAGGAATGGTAAATTGCATATCATTAGAAAATATAGGAAACAACTTTAATTGTGATTTATTCGATGGAATGCCACCAAATTCTATAATAAATACATCTGTAAATTTATATAGACAAGAAATAGATGAGGTGTTGTAATGGGAAAGATCTCTATCGAAGAATCAGGAATGAAATTCAGGGAATATGATGAACGGGATGTTTTTCACATTGAAACAAGCCAACAATATATTGAAACATTAAGGGATAGAGGCATAAAAATATGTGAGTTCTTACTATCTACAGGTAATAAAATTGTATTTGTAGAAGCAAAAACAAATTTTCCCAATCACCTCAATGTAAAAGATTACGAATGTTTCATAGGTGAAGTAGTGCAAAAGATGAGTCATTCATTATCACTGTATGGAAATATTTTATTGGGGCGTTATAGTGACGATGGCGTGCCGGAAAATTTATCAGGCAAGGCTTTTTTGAAGAAACATATCATATTTCTGTTATTGGTTAAAGAAGCAAAAGAAGAGTGGTTAATTAACGTTAGAGATGATTTGAACAGCCGTATGAATGACATTATGCGTATATGGAAAATTCAAAGAATCATGGTTCTTAACGAAGAAATGGCACGGCAGAAAAAATATATACAGTAGAAAATTGTATTTTTTAGTTATATCACTTCGTACGGACAGAATTCTTTGGTATTGTATATACTTTGAAATACCGTTCTTATTGGTTGTTGAAGTTATTGTAGATCTGCGTATGTCCGTAGCTAATTATGATAAATATTTATTCACATCTTTCCAAAAGCTCCAGATAATCATTAGCATAATTATCCCTATGGGAAAGGCGGCGATTATGCTGACGGTTTGGATATTGCTCATGGAGCTATCTGAGAATACCAATGCTGTTGGCAGTAGAATTAGGAGAATGCACCATAATAGCTGAATGGCTTTGTGAGGTGCTTCACCTGATTCTATTTTTTTATAGCTGTAGCATGAGGCGGTATAGGCTATGGAATCAAAGGATGTGGCATAAAAGAGAATCATGGTTGCCAGCACCCAGAGAGTAGCTAAATTAGCTAAAGGCAGGGTGTGAAGCATAGCAATGATTATGGCGTATATATCACCATGGGCAGCGTACTGGGCAATAAAATCAATTGTACCAGTGGTTTGCAAGCCCATACTATAATTTTCCAGAACAATAAAGCTGATTAATGTGGCGCCTACGCCGAAGAAATATCCTCCCGCTATAACCTGTCTGATAGTTCGACCACGGGATATATTGCCAATAAAAAAGGGAGCTGCCACACACCATACCATCCAGTAGGCCCAATAATATATGGTCAAATCCTGTGGAAAATTTGTTTCTCTTAGAGGATCTGTATATGTGGCAAGACTGATAAAGTTTTGCACCATGCGGCCAAAGGATTCCAGGCCTGTTTCTATAATATATTTGCTTTCACCACCGGCCAGTAGAACAAAAGCCACCAACCCACCAAACATATAAATACATAGTTTGGCCAGAATACTGATGCCCTTGAAGCCGTGAAGCAGGGAATAGGTGTAGATAGCACAAGTAAGGAAAATAATAGCAATAGTGATAATATTTCTATCCAAGGAAATTACCAATAGGTTTTGAATGATTATGGAGATCAGTGGGGTTGCTACGGAAAAGGTGGTGGCAGTGCCAGCTAAGAGAGCAAAGACCGCCAGCAGGTCAATCAACCTACCTGGAATACCATCTGCTTGTCTGCCTAGAATCGTCCTGCAAGCCTCCGAAAACCGCAGTCTTTTTCTTTGTCGTACATGAATCATAAAGCCAAAGGCCACGGCTAGAACTAGATAAAAGCTCCAAGGAATAAAGCTCCAATGAAAGAGGGGAAATACCCCTGCCCATGCCTGAATACTGCCTAATTGGGAGATATGGGGATTGGTAGCATATACAATCCATTCGGAAAAGGAATAAAATAAAATATCAGCGGCCAAGCCACAGGTGAACATCATGGAGCCCCAGGTAAAGAATGAGTACCGGGGCTTTTCCTTTTTATCTCCTAATACAATATTTCCGTAATGGGAACAGCAAAAATAAAGGGAGATGAAAAATATCCCCAAACCTATCACTAAATAATAAGTGCCCATAGTATCACCAAAGAAAAATCTAATGGAGCTTAGTACGCTATTGGATTCCTCTGGCATAATAAAAAACAAGGCACTTAGCCCTGAGATACTAAGCATGGGTAATAAGGTAATAACCCAATCAATTTTATGATGATTTATCACTTTACTTCCTCCAATTTCTGCGTTTCATACACATATTTGTATTTTTTGCTACATTCAAAAGTGAAGCCTATAGCAGCATTATTTTCATTCTTTATGGCCTTTATATTATGTATTTTGGCTTCTGTAATTCCTAAATCATGAGCTATATGTTTTAAAATATCAGACCGGGTATTATTCACATAGGATGTATCAAATTTACGCAGTTCATCCAGAGTGTCAAATTCGAAGATGAAATCAGCCGGATACTTTCGTATTTGCATAGGAAGTTCATGGATATGCTCAATATAAATATTTTCCCACAGCTTGTCCTTAGTTTCTCTTTGGTTGTATTCCTGCTGTAAAATAGAAAGAAATTTCTTACTAAAGGCCTCAGACCAAAAAACATGGCCTATCATAATCCAGCTATTGGCTCCACCTATATGCACAGCTTTTATCCAATTATTTTCCTCAGTAATGCACCATTCCGAGGTTTCTCCTTGGGCATAAATGGCAGAATAATAACTTTCCTCCACCTCTGCGGTAAAAGGATTCTTAATAAAATAGTTATCAGAGGAGCAGATATAGCTGTTTTTTAGATAATCTCTCACAGCATAGATGGAGGAGTGATTATTTCTTGTTAGATAATCTTGATTGTGGACAAGCACTACATTGTATTTATCTTTTAAATAAGCAAATGCCTGGGATTTGTAACCAGTGACAATAATGATTTCCGGGATGCCTGCTTCTTTTAGCTGTTTAATCTGCCGTTCAATAAGGACTTCTCCTTTTACTTCTACCAAGCCTTTAGGGATTTCGTAGGAAAGGGGAGCAAATCTGCTGGCTGTGCCAGCGGCTAGAATAATAGCGCTATCTACTTTCATTTGTGACTATCTCCTACATTGTAATTCGTTATGAACTATCTCATAGTATTCCTTGGCATATTCATATTGTCTGCGGGCATAGGTGCCAAATTTTATGCCTAATTTTCTCTTATATTCGCACCAGTTACTCCAAAGCAAACCGCCAGCAGCCATGTAGCAATAAATTTTTAATCTGGTGGCTCTATCACATTCCCCTTCAAAATACAAATCAATCAATACATCTGCTTCCTTTTGGGTATAAAAGGAATAAATGGCGAACATGGCAATATCCACATGGGGATCCTGCATACCAGCATATTCCCAATCTGTTAATTGAATATTATCTCCCGAAAAAAGAAAATTATCAGGTACGGCATCAATATGGGTGAGACAATATTGCTTTGATTGCTTGTCAATATAGGTCTGCAAAGAAAATACATTTTCCTTTACTTGCTGATAGTCAGGATAATGGGATGGAGTACCAGTCCATAGAGATTCATAAAAATCAATTTGCTTGAATATATCAAAGGTATGATTAACCTGCAGCTTCATATTATGAAGAGCATGTAATTTTTCCATACAGAGTTTAACATTCTGCAAATTGCTAGCGTTACAGGTTTTAACCTGTGGCAAGAATTCAGTGATTTTGTAACCATTCTGTGGATTGATGTAAATGGGATTATCGCACAGCCCTTTATCTTTTATGGTTTCATAAACATCAAATTCCTGCTGGCGATTAATAAGAAAGCCAGTGCCTTCTCCGGGGATGCGAATAATATATTTTTGGTTTTGACATGTAAATATAAAAGAGCGATTTGTCATGCCTTGTTTTAATACTCCAATGTTAGCAATTTCACTTTTCTTTGTCCTTAACACATCGCTAATGATGCCAAGAGCTTCCTCCGGTAAATTTTCGTACATAAATATGACCTTTCTATTATGATTGCAATCATTATCCTGTCTATTCTAGCATGAAATGAAGAAAAATACATAAAATAAATTTTGCTAGCAGATATACGGAAGAATATAGTTTTATATTATGCTTAAAAAATATAGCATATTGTTCGATTTATATAGTATCGGTTTAATGGGGGAATCCCGTAAATTTTAGCAATGGTGGTAGAGCATGAAAGAAAGAAAAATAAATGTGGCATTTTGGCCAGCCGAGGAAGTAGAAGGCTTGGCTTTATTTCGAAAGCTTCAGCAGAAGTGGGAGCAAAAGGATTTTGATGATGAATATTTGGCATTGTTAGCAGAATATAAGAAAAAATATCCAGAATCAGAGCATGTGGATATTTTTGCGGGATATTTTGCCCTACATTATGGAGAGGTCAAGGAAGCCTTGAAATATGCTGAAGCAGCTTGGCAAAAAAGAAAATATAATTTAATCATATGGAAGCTTCTTATAGAATGTTATGATAAATTGAATATGCTCATGAAAAAAATAAAATTTCAGGGATATTGCCGCAATGCCTATGATATAGAAATGAAGCTTCCATTTTGTACAGAAGAAATTGCACAAACTTTAACTATGTCTAATAATATTGGCGATTATGCACCATTTTTGATTGATAAGTTTACATTGAATGGCAATAAACTTGTTAGGGATGTGGCTTCTCTGGGAGGAGAATATGTTCCGTTGTCTGCAGATAAAGATGGGTATCAATATTGGGTAGGTGTTTTTGTAAATCAGGAACCTCTAAACAGTAAAGGAAGTTTGCTGTTTAGAGAGAAAGATATACCAGAATTTGCAAGTAGTTATGGGGCAGATATGGTATTTGATATTGTCAAATCAAAAACAGGCAAGAAGTTTAAATTTGATCCTCAAGGGAAAAAATATATAATTTCCTTGGCTGGTAGTGAAGCTAGTCAGGAAATTACCATTGCTTCTGGTAAAAAGGAGTATAATGTCATATTAGGGAATTGGGAATATAGCCACTATAGAATAGAGCAGCCTGTCGAAATTAAGGGGAAAAAAGAATTTTTCATGGGCAAACCGATTCTTTTAGAGCATAGTCCTAAGCGAAAAAAATTGGTATTGAATATTCTGGTAGATGCTTTAAGTTGGCAGGCAATGAAAGAGCAAAATTATGTTTTATTGCCAAATGTTATGAAGTTTTTTGCCAAGGGAGTAATATTTAACAACAACTTTTCCGTGGGAGAATTTACATATCCATCCATACATACCATTGAAACAGGTATGTATCCACATCATTCACAAATTTATAATGAGCATATCAATATGCCGTTATCTCCAGAATATATGGTTATATCAGAGCAGATGCAGAAATTGGGATATTATTGTGTTAACATAATGGGAAGTGGAGATGCTTTGTATACAGGGGGCTATAGGGGATATGATAGGCTGATAACCAATTCCTATGCTACCAGAGCTTATGAGGGGGTGGAGCGTACTATTCAGCATTTGGAAGCTTTTGGAGAATGCGATCAGTTTTTATTTATGCATATCATGGATGTGCATCCTTGGCAAATAAGCACCATAAGTATGCCATTAGCTACTCAGACCTGTTTGTCTTTGGAGGATCGACTGTGGCAAAATCAGGAAAAGGTAGCCAGTGTATATCTGAAATATTCACCTTTATACGCTCATGCCAATATGATGGGGATACAGAATACAGATCGCAGCTTGGGAATTTTATTCGACTATTTGGAATCACATTATAATGATGATGAATATGTAGTCCAACTGTATTCAGATCATGGTGCCTCCGTATATGATAATTATCCATATTTAATGAGCCGTTATCAAACTAGTGCGGCCTATATGGTGCGAGGAGCAGGGATACCTGCGTTAGGAATAGTTGATGAGTTAACCAGTGCAGTGGATATTTATAACGTTATGGCTAAGGTAAATGGTTTTGCGACTCCAGATTATGTAGATGGTAATTTGCCCAAAGCCTTGGGAGGTAAGGAGCGGGAATATACTATTAGTAATTCCATATTCCCTGGACAGACCTATAAGTTATGCATACGCACCAAGCAATATGAATTTCAATTAGAGTCTAAAGAGTTTGTGGATGTGGATGGTACCGTTGATCTGACAGGTGCTTCTATGTATATCTTAGATAGACGATATGAATGGCATCAATGCTATGATAGGAATTTGCTAGAATATTTTATGAATATTGCCAGAGAGCATACAAAATCCTTCTGTACATGGGGAAGAAATTGGCCTGAAATGCGAAAACTAAAGCCTAAATGGTTTGGGGAAGCGGAGTAGAGCTATAGATATTGTGCAATGAGAAATTTTTGATAAATTTTAATTTTTATTTAAGAAGGCTGAAATTTCTCACGATAATATATATGACAACGGCAAAGGACATATTTCAGGTGGCTAGCAACCCAGAAATACGTCAGATATTTGCAAAACAATTTTATACAGTTAGTGGCACGGATGCTACTAACCTTGTTGACAACCAAGGAGGAAAATTATTATGGCAATGGTAGTTAAAAACAACATGTCCGCCCTGTCCACCCTGAACACTCTGAACAAGAACACCAAGGCACTCTCCAAGAGTCTGCAGAAGGTTTCTTCCGGTATGAAGATCAACAGTGCTGCTGATGATGCTTCCGGCTATGCAATTTCCGAGCGTATGCGTGTACAGATCCGTTCTTTGGATCAGGCTAATAGCAACGCCCAGAACGGCGGCTCCATGATGAAGGTTGCTGAGGGTGCTGTAAGCTCCACTGTAGAGATCCTGAAGACTCTGAAGGAGAAGGCAGTAAACGCAGCCAACGATACCAATACTGATGCAGATCGTCAGACCATCCAGAAGGAGCTGGATCAGTCCATCGACCAGATCAACGATAATGCAAATGTTACTTTTAATGGCCAGTATCTGGTAGATGGCTCCAAAAATAGCGCAACTAAGGCTACTTGTACTGCCTTGACTAACCAGAGCTTGGCTGAGAGTACTGGTAGCGAAACTGCGCTGACTGACTTGAAGGCTCGTAATGGCGATAGCTTGAATATTCAGACTAGTGACACTATCACTGTATCTTGGGTAAAGGATGGTAAGACCTATACAGCTTCTACTAAGGTAGGGACTTTGACTTTGGATAGTGCTTTGAAAGCCATGAAGGATGGCTCTCAGACCTTGAGCACAGATATTTCACTTAGTGCAGGCAAAACTTCTTTCATCGCTGTTGATGGTTCCGGCAACAGTGTATATACTGCTTCTGGTGAGAGCTCTATTAGTGTTACTTCTGCAAAGAGTGGTATCGAGAATCAGATTTCTGGCTTTACCATCTCTATTACTGATAATACTGGTGCAGTTCGCAAGTCTGCTAATGCAGCTTTGGATGCTTTTGATGAGACTCTTCGTGCTCAGAACACGTCTGCGGATAATTCCATCAATCTGCAGATTGGTACCAAGGCCAACCAGACCATTAAGGTTGGCTTGACTGATATGAAGGCTCAGGCCCTTGGCCTCCAGGGTAAGAACAACGATACCATTCAGGTAGGTAATCAGGAGCAGGCTAATGCAGCTATCAATGTTCTGGATGCAGCTATTCAGAAGGCTTTGGATCAGCAGACCACTATCGGTGCTGTTCAGTCCCGTCTGGAATACACTCAGAGCAACTTGACTACTGCCAGCGAGAATGTAACTGCTGCAGAGTCCACTATCCGTGATGCTGATATGGCTAAGGAAATGACCGAGTACACCAAGAACAATGTTCTGATGCAGGCTGCCCAGTCCATGCTGGCTCAGGCAAATCAGAGCAGCTCCAATGTACTGTCTCTCCTCCAGTAATATCTGCTATTCCTTATAGGGATATTCAACTAAACAATATTAGAACCGTCCTTTGGGGCGGTTCTTTTATTGTTTGTGCGCCCAGCATGGGCGCACTCTAACGGGTGAAAGTCCCTAGTCAGCCCTAATAGCGGGAATGACATAGCTGAACACCAAGGGTGTCCATCGTGAGGTGGAATCTGAAGGAAGGTGTAGGCAAAACAAAGATACCCTGCTAAGTGAGTTATGGCTGGGCAAGTACAAGCCACAGCCCGTCCGCAGGGTAGAAATACCCAAGGAAGAAAAGGGAAAGGATCGCAAGCTGGGAATACCAACAGTGGTAGATAGGATGGTTCAGCAGGCAATAGCGCAGGTTCTGACACCAATCTACGAGCCGCAGTTTTCGGAAACCAGCTATGGATTCAGACCGAACCGCAGTGCCCATGATGCACTCAGGAAATGCCAGGAATATGCCAATGACGGATACCGCTATGTTGTGGATATGGATTTGGAGAAATTCTTCGATACCGTAAGTCAGAGCAAGCTTATAGAGGTACTGTCAAGAAGTATAAAAGACGGCAGGGTGCTGTCGCTGATTCACAGGTATCTCAATGCGGGAGTAATTCAGCATGGGGTATTTGAGAGGAGCGAAAAGGGAGTACCGCAGGGAGGTCCGCTCAGCCCTTTACTGAGCAACGTAATGCTGAACGAGCTTGACAAGGAACTGGAGAAGCGTGGGCACAAGTTTGTGAGATACGCTGATGACTGTATGATTCTGTGCAAAAGCAGGAGAAGTGCGGAAAGAACCATGTCGGGCATATCCAAGTTTATTGAGAGGAAGCTGTTCCTCAAGGTGAACAAGGAGAAAAGCGTTGTGGCATATATAAGCAAGGTAAAATTTCTAGGATATGGATTTTACATATTCAAGGGAAAATGCCGGTTCAAGCTTCACGAAAAGTCTGAGCGGAAGATGAAGCGCAGACTATGTGAAATACTCAACCGCAATAAAGGAATAAGTAATGAAGCACGTCAACGCAGATATATGCAATACATAAGAGGGTGGCTCCAATATTTCAAGCTTGCCGATATGAAAGCAATACTGAAGAACGTTGACGAATGGATAAGGCGCAGGGTAAGAGCGGTGTACTGGAAACAATGGAAGAAAGTAAAGACAAGATACCGTATGATAAGGCGGTATGGTATTCCAGAATGGAAGGTGCATGAAATGGCAAATTGCCGCAAAGGAGCATGGAGAGCGGCACTAATGCTAAACTCTGTTCTAACGAATAAAGAAATAGCCAGCCAAGGCTATATGCCTATGACCAGCTATTACCTGCAAATTTATAAAAACTAGAGAACCGCCGTGTACCGAACGGTACGCACGGTGGTGTGAGAGGTCGGGAGATTTCATAGAATCTCCCTCCTACTCGATATGTGTATTACTCAGCTTATGGCAGTTGGTAAGGAAAAGTGGAGTTGCAATAATAGTGAAAAATAAATTAGTTAACATTCAAGAAATAGATTCCTCTCATCCTTTAGTAAGTATTATGATACCAACCTATAATAGACCAGAACTATTTGAAAAGACTTTGCAAAGTGTATTGGCACAAAGCTATGATAATATAGAAGTACTGGTAAATGACAATAGCACTAACGAAGATACCAACTCATTAATAAGAAAATATGAATGTGATTCTAGATTAAAATATTATCGTAATATTAATGCCAAGTGCAAGGAAGATAATTTTAGACCTTTTGAACATATTGCAAAGGGAGAATATCTACAGTGGTGTATGGATGATGATGTTCTTCATAAGGATAAATTATCTATGATGGTATCAGTTATGATGTTAAATCCACATATAACATTAACGTCTTCACAACGTGGTTTTATAGATGAAAATGGTAATTTTTTAGAGCCTATGAGGGAAACTATTATTAAGGATGATGTTATAGGAAGGGGCTATAAAGGCAATGCCATTGGTAATTATATGCTAAAGGAGATTAGTAATCTAATTGGGGAGCCATCGGCAGCTCTATTTAGAAGGAGTGATTTAAAACATCATTATTGGCAGGCGGATTGTCGAGGATATAAAACTATTTCCGATGTGGTAATGTGGTTGGAACTGCTGGAAAAAGGAGATTTGTTTTTATTTAAGGAACCTCTAAGCTACTATCGTTGTCACAGTCAGCAGGAGGGACAGCAGCCAGAGATAATATTACTTAGCAGAGTGGAATGGTTGAAATTGTTGCAAGAATATTATGAAAGACATGTCTTTATTAGTAGAGATGACTATATTTACGGACTCCGTAAATTAAGGGAAAATTATCTAAGTATAAAGTATAATCAAAGGTATATGTCTGCGGCTAATTATTCTGCATACTGTGAATGTATGGAGCTGATACCAGAAATAATATTCAGTATAAACAAGTAAATTTAATATTTATGCTATGCTTTTCGATACTATACATAGGTAGTTTTGATGTAGTAAAGGCTGGCAATTATGAAGAAAAATAAATTTTATAAATCGGAAGCAAGTGAAGCTGCTTCCGATTTTTTTGGAATGGATAAGGCACAAGGGATAAGTGTATCTGCTTGTGCCATTATGAAAAATGAAATATCCCACGTGGAGGCTTGGCTGAATAATGTAAGAGTTTTTGCCCAGGAAATTATTGTGGTAGATACAGGCTCTACTGATGGTACTAATGAGTTTTTAGCCAAACAATTTGATGTGAAGCTAATTAGCTATGAATGGCAGCATGATTTTGCACAGGCTAAAAATGTAGCTTTGCAGGAGGCAACAGGGGATTGGCTGGTATTTACCGATGCAGATGAATGTTATTATCAACCGCAAAATATTATTGAATATCTAGAACAAATTGATAAAAAGTCAACTAGCATAGAGGCAATATTCTGCCCTATCGATAATATAGATGCAGATAACAATAATGAGATTATAAATTCTGATGTAGTGCCTAGAATTATAAGAAATCATGTAGGCATTAAATACATAGGGGCTGTACACGAACAGCTAACCAAGGGTAGGGAGCCTTGGCAGGACATAAAATATATTATGGCAGATAGAAATTTGGCAATTCGCCATTCAGGCTATTCTACTAAGATAATTTCTTTTAAGCATCAGCGTAATTATGAAATTTTGCGGCAGATTATGGAAAAAAGCCGTAAACCAGAGATGTATTATGGCTTTCTTAGTGAAAGCCTATTAGGGTTGGAAAAATATCAAGAAGCTCTAGAGTATGCTATTTTGGCTATGGAATCGACTTATCAGCCAGCTATTCAGAAGGAACGCTTTGCTCAGGTAGCTATAGAGTCCATGAATAATCTGGGATTGGCTATTAGTGATATATTTTCCCTGCAGCAGGCAGAAAAAATCTGTCAGACTATATTGAAGCGGAACAAATGGCATGTAGGAACCTTGTGTCAGTGGCTGGATATGAAATTTGCAGTTACTGAGAATGAGCATCAAGAGCAGATACAGAATATTATGCATAGCTTGCAGAATATTTATGGAGAAAATTTGCATGATATACAACAGCTGATTGCTTTGTTGGAGCAAAATGGCTATATTTATTTGGCTAAGGAATTTTCTGCTCATATGAATATAGAAAAAGAAAATCATTTAGAGGAAGTCTATCAACTTTTATACCAAAAGAACTTTGCCCAGTTGGAAAAGAAGATATTGCCACTAATGGCAGAGAATATCCAGCTTTTATTTGTGGCCTTACTAGGCTGTAATTATTCCTACGGCAACTGGTATCAGGAGAAATTACAGCTTTTACCACAGGCTCAGCAGGTACTGGTACAGCTTTATCATGGACAAGTACAAAATGTTGCCTTGGAGCCGGATGAATATATTACTATGCTGGATGGTATTATTCTTTATGGAAGTCAGGAAATGCTATTAAGTTATTTGCAACTGGCTCAGGGAATGCCAGGAAGCAAGTTAAAGAAAATAGGCCATCAGCTTGTAGTTAGGGAATATTATAGTGAGGCCGTGGGGATTTTGGCTCAAATTCAAGCTGAGGATGAGGCTGTGACAGAAGATTTTTGGTTTGACTGCGGTGTATGTTTATATTATTTGCAGGATTATATTAATGCCTTAGCAGCCTTGGAGAGGGCAGCTAGCATGGGGAGTAGCAATAAGGAGTTAGAATCATATATTGCTTGGTGTAAGGAGGCTGTGAAGATATGAAAATATCAGTCTGTGTAATTGTCAAGAATGAAGAAAAAAATATTGGTCAGTGGTTAAACAATATGCGGCAGATTGCTGACGAAATTATTGTAGTGGATACTGGCTCCACAGATAATACCCTAAATATATTAGAAAATGCTGGTATCACTCCTTATCATTTTACCTGGTGTAACGATTTTGCGGCTGCCAAAAATTATGCCATTCAGCAGGCTACAGGGGATTGGATTGTCTTTTTGGATGCTGACGAATATTTTGATGCATCAAGTGTAAAGCGATTTAGAACGGAAATGACTCGTTATCATGCTAATAAAAAAATTGGTGCTATTATGTGTCAGCTGGTTAATATTGATACAGATAATAGAAATAAAATTATTGATACCATGATACAGGTGCGAATTTTCCGGAATAGTAAGGATATTTATTATAAAAATCCAGTACATGAGCAGCTGGTTACTAAGCCTGGTAAGTATATTATGCAAAAATGCTTTGATTTGCAGATAATACATACAGGTTATAGTGCTGGTATTTTGCGCAAAAAGGCAGAACGGGATTTGCCTATTTTGCAGCAGCGGGAAAAGGAGGCCAAGACTCAGAAGGAGAGAGAGCAATTGTATGTATTCTTTATGGATGCCTATAATTGTCTGGGTGTTTTTGATAAGGTATTGTTGTATGCTCAAAAAGCAGTGAAGTCAAATATGAAAACCCTAGGTGGGGATATTCATGTTTATGAGTGTATGATATCTGCCATGATACATTTGGGCAAGGACGATAAGGAAATAATGGCTGTCATTACAGAGGCCAGAAAGAAATTTCCTCGGGAGGTTTTCTTTGCTGTTCAGCTGGGATATTATTATTATGTGGGCAGAGATTATTTACGGGCGGAGCAATATCTATTGGAGGCTCGCAGGTTAAGACAGTTTGCCGAAAAAGATATAAAGGCAGGCAAGGCAGTATCAGATACTTCTTTGAATCTGATGCCTATGCTTTATAGCAGCCTTGGGGATATCTATATACGCAAGGGACAAAAACAGCAGGCCTTGGAGACTTCTCTGGAAGGAATGGCGTATTATAAATATAGTCATTTATTGACAAAGGTATTATACAAATCCCTATTGGGGCGTCCTGTGGTAGAGATTATACAGATATTTGATTGTTTTTATGATAGGAAACAGGATGGGAATTTTCTTATGGAAGCCATAGGTTGGCAGGCAACTGGAGAATTTGCCGCCTATTATTATCCAACCAATGATATTAGGGATAAGGTAAAGCTTTATCTCAAGACAGGAAAGTTTCAAGGAGGCGCAGCTGTTGCGGGACAGCAACTGGATTTGCTAAATCACTCGGCCTTGGCTGAGGTCGTTGTCAAGCAGGAAAATGGAGAAGAGACTCTGCCTAGTGTTTTTGCTATTAT
Source organism: Anaerovibrio lipolyticus (assembly GCF_021531495.1). Classification (GTDB taxonomy): domain Bacteria; phylum Bacillota; class Negativicutes; order Selenomonadales; family Selenomonadaceae; genus Anaerovibrio. The sequence continues at coordinate 36,005 of NZ_JADYTY010000016.1, read as the reverse complement.
GCCTGATAAATATCAAAAATTATCTATGTCTAAGGCAGAGTGCCAACAGGATGTAGATGGTAGAGCAGCTATCCGGCTGAGAAAGCAGATGAAATATTATGAATGAAATAAAAGAAATATTCCAGCTGATGGCCCAGGAGCGTATGGAAGAAGCTGTGCAGCGAGGAATAAAATATTTTCAGTTAAAATTTTCTACAGATGGCCTGGAGCTGGTGGTACCCGCTCAAAGTCCCATATGGAAGGTGGAGGCAGCTGATAGATTATATTTTTATAGTGTTGCAGAAGTGTACTATCAATACTTTGGACCACAGGTTTATGCTTGTGCCTTTTTTAAAGAGCTCTGGCAGTCTACAAAGGATTTGCCTATAAAATGGGAATACTACAGCAAATATCTTATGCAGTGCCATTATTTATTTATATCTAAGAATAGGTATTTTCAAGCACATCAATACTATAATAAATTATTTAAGGATATATGGCAATTTAACTACGACAAACAATTACATAGGCACCATTCTAAAATTCGCATAGGATATTTGTCTGCGGATTTTAATCGTTGCGTGTTGGAAGATTTTATGGGAGTTCTTACAGCTTGTTATAATCAAGCAGATTTTCAAGTATACTGCTTTGCCAATGGCAAAATAGATGATGTAACGGAATTTTATCAGAGCTGTCCTGTGGAATGGGTAGATATTACAGGTTTAAATGCTCCAGATACTGCCCGTGCCATCTATAATAGAGAAATAGATATTCTCTTTGATTTGGCAGGTCACACCCGCTATAATTTGCCTATTTTGGCATATAAGCCAGCTCCTGTACAGATGTGTGGGATTGGTTATTTTGCCACTACTGGGTTGGATCGAGTAGATTACTTTCTTACAGATAAGTATTTATGCCATGAGTATACAAGTAAATATTTTGTGGAAAAGCCATTGCCTATGCTGCAAAGTCATTTTTGCTATTGGCCTAAGGAGGAGATGCCCCAGGAAATTCACGGGGCACCTTGCAATGCAAAGGGATATATTACCTTTGGCAGCTTTAACGATCCGATAAAGGTTAATTCTACTGTATTGCAAACATGGCAAAGGATTTTGACAGCAGTGCCTAATTCCAGATTGCTGCTAAAAGGACGTATGTTTAATGCATATCAGGGTGTTGAGACTATGAAAAATATGCTGCTGAAGGCTGGTATTGAGCTGGACAGAGTGGAGCTGCGAGGCTTTAGCAAGGATTATCTTAGAGAATATTTGGATGTAGATATTGCCCTAGATACCTTTCCCTATCCCGGAGGTGGTACTACCTGTGCAGCTCTTTATATGGGGGTGCCAGTTATAACCTTGGGTGATGGCAGTCATGGGGGATATTTTGGTATCAGTATTTTGAAAAATATTGGCATGGAGGCTTGTTGCAGCTATAGTATGGATGAATATGTGAAAAAGGCTGTACTACTGGCTTCTGATTGGGCGCTTTTGCATGATTTGCACCTTCAGCTAAGAAATATTATGGAAGATTCTCCTCTGATGGATAAAGAAGGTTATATGAGAGATTTGGAAAATAATTATCGAAAAATCTGGCAGAATTATTTGCAGGAGGAATAAGATATGGGTAAGGCAGGGGCATTGAAAATTTCTGCCTGTTATATTGTGAAAAATGAAGCAGAAAATTTGGTGAAATCTATTAAAAGTCTGAAAAACCAAGTTAATGAGATTGTGGTGGTAGACACAGGCTCTACAGATAATACCATAGCCGTGGCTAGAAAATTAGGTGCTAAGGTATATAGCTTCCCCTGGCAGGATGATTTCAGCAAAGCCCGGAATTTTGCTTTAAGTAAGGCTAAGGGCGATTGGTTGGTGCTTCTGGATGCTGATGAATATTTTACTGCTAAAACTGCTGGTAATATCCGTCAGGTAATTCGTCAGGCCCAGCAGGCAGATGGACTTTTGATTCAGATGGTAAATTATGATGTGGATAAAGCAGAAATACAGGATTATTTTTATCAACTGCGGATAGTTCGCAATCAGCAGGGACTACACTATGAGGGAAAAATTCATGAAGAGCTGAAGTTATCTGAGGGCAAGTCAATGAAATTTCTTAGAGTTCTCCCAGAAATGTTGGAGATTTATCATACTGGTTATGCCAGTAGTGTTTCTAGGCAAAAGTTGGAAAGAAATCTCAAACTTTTGCATCAGGCTGTGGATAATGGGCAATCTGAGGCAGATTTGGCTAGATATTTTTGTGATTGCTATTTAGGTCTGGGTGATATGGAGAAATGTACCTATTATGGTTGGCTGGATGTAAAGAAGGGACGACAGTCGGTAAATTTCGGCAGTCGTTGTCATCGAGTGCTGATGGCCTATTATGGTGGTCGCAATGATGAGGAAAGTATTAGTAAAAGGCGGCAGCTGGCAGAAATTTCTACGGAGCAATATCCAGAGGTGCCGGATTTCTGGGCGGAATACAGTGAGTGTCTTTATCAGACTGGGGAATATGCTCAGGCTATAGCTGCCATGGAAAAGGCCTTGAAGCTGATGCAGGATTATCATGGTATGGAGCCTTCTATGCTGGTGGAAGGACATATGGCACCTCAGTTGGAGGCTAGATTACAGGTATTTCGTCAGGCACAGGCTAATTTAATTAATCAGGAAAAATCAACGATAAAACCTACAGAGGATAAATGCAATGGAGGTATTCAAATGGCTAGATTAAAGAACAAAATTAATAAAAATAGAATGAAGAAACGGAATAATCAGGCTAAGCAGGTATTGACCGGCTTGAAGCATGATATGCAGCAGTTTATGGAGACAGAGGATTATGCGGCAGCTATGGATGTTATGGCTGAAATGGCAGCTAATAAGCAGATGGATGGAGAAATCATGTATTGGGGTGCCCAATGCTATTTCTTCACTGGAGATTTTGAGCGAGCTGAAAAATGGGTGAATAATGCTTTAAATAATGGCTATAATGGCGTGGGCGTGAAGATGTTGCTGGCAACTCTGTGTATGACTGAGGAACGCAACAAGGATGCCTTCAAGCTGTGTGATGCAGTATTGACTGAAGGTATAGAGGGAATGTCCAAGCAGGATCAGGAAATATTTGATAACTTCATGGATAATATCAGCTATGGTTATGATGAGCTGGTGTCTGAATATCCTAAGATTAGTGAATATTTACAGAAGAAGCAGGCTGACAATGAGGCCAACTCCCCTGTAAATAAGTTGAAGCAGATCCTAAAAGGCAAGAAAATCGAAGAAGCCAAACCTCAGCAGGTAGACATACAGGAAGAGGTAAAGACTGAGCAGGAGGAAGCTCCTAGTGAAGATAAGGCTCAAGCAGCCTTGGCTCGTTTGAGACAATTGTTATCCAGGAATAAAGAGCAGGGTGTAGAAGAAAATAATGAGGTTCAAAAGCCAGTAGAAACTACTATTATTTCAGAGGCTGTTCAAGAGAAAGATGAAATTACACCTGAGATACAGCGAGTTGAGAAATCTCAGCCTATAGTGGAAGAATCTGATAATGTTCAGCAGAATGAGGTCGAAAAGGTAGATGTATCTGATACCTTGGCCAAGATTGCTGCTAAGGAGATTTCTTTGGTAGAAAAGGTACGCCTGATTAATATTTTTGCTGGAGTATGCTATCAGCATGGAGATTATCAGTCTGCCTTTGATTTATTGTCTGCTGCCTTGGAACTGGATGGTCAGGATGCAGCAACATTGAAAAATATTGCCTATACATGCCTGTCTGCTGGGGAGCAGGAACAGGCTATGTCTTTTGCTGCTAAGTTGCCAGTGGTAGATTTTGCTTTGCTTTATGCCCTTAAGCAAAATTAATCAGGAGTTATTTCATGCTTAACATAAATAAAGACCTTGATGATCATAGTATCTGTTTTATTAGTAATGTCAATAATGAAGCTGAATATGAAGGGGCTAAAAAGGCAATATTAGAGCTGGAAATACCCTCTGGTTATAAAGTAGAGATTTTAGGTGTTCGTAATGCTGCCTCTATGGCAGCTGGCTATCAGCAGGCTATGAATGCCTCTAATGCCAAATATAAAATATATTTACATCAGGATGTTTTTGTTATTAATCCAAGGTTAATAAGTAATATTTTGGAGATTTTTCAGGCTGATTCTAAGGTTGGTATGATAGGTGTAGCAGGTACAGTCAAATTGTTGCATGAGCACCCTGTGTGGTGGGATAGCCCATTAACATCTCTTTTTGGTACTTGTTATGCACGTTTATCTGAAAGTGAAATGGTAAGAAATTACTACGGTGAGGTTCCAGGTGGTCCAGGTGCCTATGTTCATGTGGCAGCTATAGATGGTTTATTTATGGCTACTCAATATGATTTGCCCTGGCGAGCAGATTTATTCCATGGTTGGCATTTCTATGATATTTCTCAAAGTCGGGAATTTATCAACGCTGGGTATAAGGTGGTAATACCACATCAGCAGGAGCCTTGGGTAATACATGATTGTGGATGCAAGCCTTTAGACAATTCTTACTATGAAAATATGAGAATTTTTAAAGAAAACTATAACTGGTAATATGTATATAGGATAGAGGGACAATGGATTGGCAGAATTTGGATAAGAAAATGAATAGCTTGCGGCGGTGCATGGATATGGGGGATTATGCCAAGGCCAGACCTCTCTATGAGCAGTTGCAGGCTGAATATAGTAGTAAGAATGACAGTGGTGTTGAATATAAGGCGATTGGTGGAGAGCTGGCGGAGATTTATGCAGCTATGGTGGTTGAAACCAATAGCCAGCAGGAGATTCCTGCAGCTATTGCTCAGTTGCAGGGGTTTGCAGGAGGGGCTTATCATGGTTTTTTGGTAGCTAGACTGTATTGGCAGGCCAAAAGGCATTTACAGGCTTTAGGGGTGCTGGAAAAACTTTGTCAATTAAGCTGGCAGGAAGATAAGCCGGTGATTCCTCAAGAAAATGATTTTTGGCAGGCTTCTCCTGGGGAAAAGGAAGTTATTCTCAATCTGCTGGGACAGGGATATAAGTATTTTGGCATGGCTCAGCAGGCGGCTCAGTGTTATCGCTTGGCTAGTGAAGTAGCTATTTATTTTCCTGTTCAGGCAGCGGATTACAGCAATTATGTGTTTACCCTGCATTATATTTTTATGCCACAATGGGAGTATGTTGAGGCTCACAGGGGGTATAATGCGCTTTATTCTGTGCTAAAGCCTTTTATCCATGACAGGCGACAGTTGAAGCGTCGGCAAAAAAAGCGAGGCAAGCTGAGAATTGGGTATATTTCTCCGGATTTCCGCCGTCATGTGGTGCTGTTGTTTATTTGGGTTATGGTTACCAAATACAATCGGCAGGATTTTGAGGTATATTGCTTTAGTAACTCCCCTACTGAGGATGAATATAGCAAATACATTCAGAAACAGGTGAATTTCTGGTGCAATATTTCCCAATTGCCTTTGCGGGATAAGGCTTTGTTGGTTTATCAGCAGGAGTTGGATATTCTGGTGGATTTGGCAGGTCATTCCCGGGATAATTGCTTGCCAGTGCTGGGGTATAAGCCAGCGCCGATTCAGATAAGCGGTATTGGCTATTTTGCTACGACGGGCTTGCAGACGGTGGATTATTTTCTGTCAGATAAATATTTAGCTGATGGCTGTGCCATGATTCCTGCTGAAAATAATCAGGTTATTGACGAGAATTTGCAGGCAACTGCCCTTGCCAGCAGTGAGAGTTTTACGGAGAAGCTGCTGGTATTGCCTCATTCTCATTTTTGTTATGTGCCTATTAAGGAAATGCCACCGGTACGGCAGGCCCCTTGTATGTCTAAGGGCTATATTACCTTTGGCAGTTTTAACAATCTTATCAAGGTGAATGATGTGGTGCTGGAGACTTGGGGAGCAATTCTTAGGCAGGTGCCGGAATCCAGACTTTTGCTGAAATGTGCCAGCTTGGATGATGCTGATATACAGGAACTGTTCCGGCAGAAGCTATTGTCCTTGGGGTTGCCAGAGGAGCGGTTCCAGCTTAGGGGATTTAGTGTAGATTATTTGCCGGAATATTATGAGATGGATATTGCTCTTGACACTTTTCCATATCCCGGTGGCGGTACTACCTGCGATGCTCTCTATATGGGAGTGCCAGTGGTGACCTTTGGGGATGGCAGTCATGGAGGAAATTTTGGTATTAGTCTGCTGAAGAATATAGGACTGGATTTTGCTTGCAGCTATTCAGTGGAGGAATATATTCAAAAGGCTCTCTTGCTGGCTCAGGATAAGGAGTTGCTGAATGCCTTGCATTTGGGTTTGCGTAATATGATGGAAAATTCTCCTGTTATGAATGAAAAGCAGTATATGCAGGAGCTGGAGCAGGGGTATAAGCGTATTTGGCAAGAACTTTAGTGGGAGAGTGGCTAATGCAGGAACAGTACAATAAGGCCTATGCATTGTATCAGGCTGGGAAATATAATGAGGCCTTGACTGCTTTGCAGGATCTGTTGGAGCTTTTGAAATCAGCAGAGAATGTACTTTGGCTGAGGCCTTGGCTATTGCAATGCTATATTCTTCGTAATCTGGATTGTCCAGTGCAGGAAATGGAAGTGCTGGAAGGCCTAGTGGAGAATCTGGCCGAGATTGATAACCTGTCCGATGGTGATAGACAGCTGGGGGCAGAGATTTATAGTTTGCTAGGAGAAGTGTGCTGTCGCTTAGGGGAGTGCTCCTTGGCTGTAGAGGCATTTTTGCAATCTGCCAACTGGGAGCAAGATAAAGCTCAAAAGCTGATAGAATACAGTAACGCTATTTTTACCACCAATTATTGTGATAATATTTCTCATAAGAGATGGCATAAGCTTTATGATGGCTATAGAAAGTTGTTGCAGAATATTCAGCCTTTAAATGCAAAGCCTAAGGACCATCAGAAAATACGGATTGGCTATTTGTCTGGGGATATTCGGCGGCATCCTGTGGCATATTTTCTGCGTCCTTTGCTGGAATATACCGATAGGGAGAGATTTGCTGTTTATCTTTATCAGACTAATCAGGGGCAGGACAGTTTGTCGGAGAAACTTCATGGCTGGGCAGATTGTGTCCGCATGGTTTCAGGCAGGTCTCATGAAGAAATTGCTGGATGTATAGCAGAGGATGAAATTGATATATTGGTGGACTTGTCCGGTCACACCTGTGACAATCACTTGCCGGTGCTGGCTTATAGGCCTGCTCCGGTGGAGATTTCCGCTATAGGGTATTTTAACAGTACAGGACTTTCCATTGATGGCTTTCTTTCGGATAAATATTGCAGTCCAAGTTCATACAATGAAGATTTTCAGGAGCCTTTACTGCAACTTCCTGATACGCATTTCTGTTACAGTCCGGATTTTGACTATCCTCAGATAAGTTTGCAATCTCCTTGGCAGAAAAATGGTTATATTACCTTTGGCTGTTATAATAATTTTAGCAAGGTTACAGATGAATCATTGCAGGTTTGGGCACAGATTTTACAGCAATGTCCTCAAAGCAGGCTTATTTTGAAGCATAAGCTATTTGACAGTGTAGAGGGCAGACAATGGACGGTAAGGCGACTGGAAAATTTGGCCTTGCCTGTGGAGAGAATAGAGTTGAGGGGATTTTCGGCAGATTATCTACAGCAATATAATGATGTGGATATTGCTCTGGATACTTATCCCTATACAGGAGGGATGACCACTATGGAGGCATTGCTTATGGGAGTGCCGGTGGTGAGTCGGTATGGCAGTAGGCATGGTACAAGATTTGGTCTTAGCTTTTTAAGTAATATAGGGTTGGATATGCTGGCAGCAGCTAATTGGCAGGAATATGTGCAAAAGACACTGCTGTTAGCGCAAAATCCGGAACTATTACAAGACCTACGCCACCAAATTCCTCAATTAGTAAAAAACTCCCCATTGATGGATGGAAGAAGTTACTGTCAGGCTGTGGAGAAACTATATATTCACTTGTATAAAAATAGAGGCTTGTCATAAAAAAATATGTCTGATAAGGGGCCATTATAGCTATTATCAGACATCTTTTTTATTGTGCCTATCAAGGCATAAGAAAAACCGCCTTAAGCTCCGAAACTTAGGCGGGTGTTTTCTTATTTTGCAGTGGCTAGGGTGCTGTCTTCAAATATGCTATATTGGTGGTGTATGTTCCTGTGGATTTGTGGTATAATATGACGAGATATTTCAGATACTAATCTTAATGAAAGGAGGATGTTTGTGAAGATAAAGGGCTTACAGCTAACGGATATTTTGATTATTGTGCTTATGAGTGCCGTTATTGGCTTGGATATGGATTTTGCCAAGCTGGATACCATAGATTATGTGTGCTTAGGGGCATTTGCTTTTTGGCTTTTGGCTTTGGTGGCCAGACTTTATATTGCTAATAGGAAGGACTAAAAATGAAAAAATATTTGCAGATTATCTGCGGTTTAATATTGTGCTGTACCATGCTGTTAACAGGCTGCGGTCAGAGCGGAGGGCAGTCCTCAGATACTGCTGCCAACAGCAAGGCTGAGGCCAAGGGCCAGCTAACCATTAGTATGCTGGATATTGATCAAGGGGATGCAGTGCTGATTCAGACTGGTGCCAAAAATATTCTCATTGACACCGGTGATGATAAATACTATGAGGATGGCAAAAAGGGCAAGGAAAACACTCAGTTGTTGATCGAGCTGCAGAAGCTGAAAATTGATCATATTGACACTTTGGTAATGACTCATGCCCATGCAGACCATATTGGCAAGGCTGACAAGGTTATTGCTCAATACGGTGTGAAGGAGCTGGTTTACAACGGTATTCCTTCTACCAGCAGGTATTTTATCAATGCTCTTAAGGCTGCCAAGGCCAATGGCACTCAGCAGGTAAAGGTAAAGGCTGGGGATGTGCTGGATTTTGGCAATGGTGTGTCCTTTGAGATTGTTTCCCCTAGTCAAAGCTTGATAGATGAAGATACAGCAGCTATTAAGGCTAAGAAAAAGGTGGATGTAAACAACGAATCTGTAGTAGGACGGTTGACCTTTGGTAATTTTGCCATGCTCTTTACGGGAGATGCCGAAGGGCCTGTGGAGAAAGATATGGTTGCTTCCTATGGCAAAAAGCTGAAATGCCAGGTGCTGAAGGCAGGCCATCACGGCAGTAAAACCTCCTCTACAGCAGAGTTTTTGAAGCTGGTACAGCCAGAAAGCGTGGTTATGTCTTTGGGGGTAAACAACCAATACGGACACCCTCATGAGGCATTGCTGAACAGATTGCAGAAGCAGGGTATCAAGAATATCTATCGTACTGATGTAAATGGCACCATTACCATTGTCAGCGATGGCAGCAGCTACAGTATAACCACGGAGAAATAAATCCCAAGGTTTTTGCTTCCAAGTTGTTGGGGAGTTTCTGCTTTGGGTTGCAATAAAGGGGTGCTGAAAATGATTTCAGGATATATTGATCGCATAGAGGAAGGCGTAGCGGTAATTCTCCTTAATGATGGAGATTACCAGCTGAATTATCCAGCAGAGCTTTTGCCTGAAAATCTAGGCGAGGGGGATTATATTAATCTTTCCATAGAAAAAGACGAGGAAAAACAGGAGGCAATGCTGCAGGAGGCATTGTCCCTAATGGATGACTAAGGAGATGTCGTAGTGCTTTTGAATTTGATTAGACAGAGGCTGTGGCAAATGACTATGGCCGTATTTTTGCTGGTGGGAATGCTGGTGGCTATACCTGGAGTCAATCAGGCTCAGGCGGCAGGAGCTCACGAATTAAATTATTTTAACTATGAAACCTATACCCATGAGGGGCGAAACTGGCTTCGCATAGAGTTGGGCCTTAAGGGTGGAGAGGTTAATTACACTACTAATGTAAGAGAGCTGACACCGAAACAGCTTCATGTAGTGCTGGAGGATACCAGTCGTGGCAAGGTAAAATCCGATATTTCTCTAGATAGAAAAATTGCCAAATACCTGACCATGCGTCAGGAGGGCAGTAACAATCTGGATGTAATGATTTCCTTGAATAAGCCAGTGGCAGACCAGGCCTACAAGGTGTATACTGCTGATAAGGACCGGAAGGCCAAGAAGCCTTATCGGCTGGTAATTGAAATTGCTGCGGACAAGCTGGCTTCTGAATATGAGGTGGAAAAGCCTCAGGTGGATGCTTTTGAGGGCTTGCAGGGACGGAAGATTGTGCTGGATCCAGGCCACGGCGGTAGTGATAGCGGCGCCATTGGCCCTAATGGTCTAAAGGAAAAGGATGCAGCCTTGGCTATTAGTCAGAATGTAGCCAATATCCTCCGCAATTCTGGTGCTATTGTAACCATGACCAGAGATACAGATGTGGATGTATATGGCCCTATGGCCAGCGACCGCAACGAGCTGCAGGCCAGAGTTGATGTAGGCAATCGGGATGCAGGGAATCAGATTTTTGTCAGCATTCACTGCAACGCTTTTACCTCACCTACAGCTCATGGCACAGGTACTTATTATTTTGCCAGCAGCTTCCGAGGTCAGCTTTTGGCCGAAAGCATTAACGATGCTATTGTGGCAGATACTGGCTTGGCAGATAGAGGCCCACAAACCGCTCGGTTCTATGTGCTGAAAAACTCCAATATGCCGGCTGTTCTGATAGAAACCGCTTTTATCAGCAATTATCAGGAGGAGGCCTTGCTGGGAGATGAGGAATTCCAGTACAAGATAGCAGCCGCTATCTGTAAGGGTATTAGTCAATATTTTAGAATGAAATAAAAAGGGGAGAGCAAGATGAAGTTAAAGAGTATTCTGGTTCTGGCACTGACTTTGCTATGTGCAATGGTGCTGGCGGGATGTGATGAACAAAAACAGGGAGAGGCTGGCAGTAAGACCGTGGTATCCAGTAGCTCTAGCTCTTCCTCCAGCAGTTCTTCTCAGAGCGGTTCCAAGGACCAGCTGGTTAATATCAAGGTGTATTATCCTGATGAAAATGCTACTGGCCTGGTGGCTGTAGAAAAGAGCATCAAGGACACAGATAATAAGTACCAGGCTGCTGTGGAGGCTCTTATGGCTGGTACTGAAAAAAAAGGCTTGGCCAATGTGTTCCCCAAGAAGGCAAAGCTGCTGCAGGTAACTGTTAGCGGCAAGGTAGCCAAGGTGAATTTCAGCCGTGAGCTGCAGAAGAATTTCGTAGGTGGCTCTACCGGTGAGGAAATGCTGGTAGGCTCTGTAGTCAACACATTGACGGAGTTCCCAGAAATCCAAAAGGTACAGATTCTGGTAGATGGTCAGGAGGTAGAAACCCTTTCCGGCCATATGGATCTTAGTCAGCCTTTGCCTCGCATGACTGAGCTGTTAAAGTAAATATTTGTGTAAAGGAGGCAGGACAATGGGACTGATTAAAGCAGCTTTAGGGGCGTTATGGCGGACTAGTGGAAGGAGTACATTAACCTATACTTTATATTTTGTGTTTAATATGATATACTAACTCTGCTTTTGTGTTGAAGATAAGGAGGATATAAAGTGGATCTTAGTATTATGGAGTTAATTAAAACAATAATCCTGGGTATAGTTGAAGGGTTGACAGAATGGCTGCCTATTAGCAGTACCGGTCATATGATTCTGGTAGATGAGTTTATTCAGCTGGATGTGTCCAAGGCTTTTATGGATATGTTCCTGGTGGTTATTCAGCTAGGTGCTATCTTGGCCGTTGTGGTGTTGAATTTTGAGAAGCTGAATCCTTTTTCTCATTGGAAAACCAAGCGGGAGAAGAAGGAAACCTTTCAGCTGTGGTATAAGGTTATTTTCGCCTGCATACCAGCTGCCGTAATCGGCCTTACCTTTAATCACTACATGGAGGAGCATTTTATGACTGCTCCCGTAGTGGCCTTTACCTTGATTTTCTACGGTGTAATGTTTATTTTAGTAGAGAATTACAATAAGAATCGTCGACCAGCAGTAAATGATTTGAATAAGCTGAGTTATAAAACAGCCTTTATTATCGGTCTGTTTCAGGTACTGTCTCTGGTGCCTGGTACCTCTCGTTCCGGCTCTACTATTCTGGGCGGTATTCTCTTTGGTGCTTCCCGCTATGTGGCGGCAGAATTTACTTTCTTCCTGGCAATTCCAGTTATGTTTGGTGCCAGCCTGCTGAAGCTGGTAAAATTCGGTTTTCACTACACTGGAGCAGAAATCTTTATTCTGGTGGTAGGTATGGCTACAGCCTTTGTGGTATCCATTATCTCCATCAAGTTCCTGCTGCAGTATATCAAGAACAATGATTTCAAGGCCTTTGGTTATTATCGTATTGTGCTGGGTATTATCGTTATTGCCTACCTGTTTTTGGTAGGAGATCCTACCTTGCAGTAAGCTGATAAAATGTGGTCTTAAGGAGTTTGCGTATGAGATTTGTATCATGGAATGTTAATGGGCTGAGGGCTTGCTTGACCAAGGGATTTATGGAGTCCTTTCGGGAGGTAGATGCGGATATTTTCTGCGTGCAGGAAACCAAGATGCAGCCGGGACAGGCTATTTTGGAACTGCCGGGATATAAGCAGTATTGGAATAGTGCGGAGAAAAAGGGCTATTCCGGTACTGCGGTCTTTAGCCGGGTAGAGCCTTTGAGTGTTTCCTATGGCTTGGGCATTGAGGAGCATGATCATGAGGGCCGGGTAATTACTCTGGAGCTGGAGGATTATTATCTGGTAACGGTTTACACCCCCAATTCCCAGAAGGAGCTGGCTCGCCTCAGCTACCGTATGGAGTGGGAGGTGGCTTTCCGTCAGTTCCTGCAGGAGCTGGATAAAAAGAAGCCGGTTATTGTCTGTGGTGATTTGAATGTGGCTCATACAGAAATTGATTTGAAGAATCCTCGTACCAATCACAAAAATGCAGGTTTTACGGACGAGGAAAGAGGCAAGTTTGAGGAGCTGTTGGCAGCAGGCTTTACAGATACCTTCCGTTACATTTATCCAGATGTAACCGGGGCTTATACCTGGTGGTCCTATCTCCGCAAGGCAAGAGCTAACAACTCTGGATGGCGGATTGACTATTTCCTGACCTCTAACCGTCTTCAGCCTCAGATAAAATCTGCTACTATCTACAATGAGATTTTTGGCAGTGACCATTGTCCGGTAGGTTTGGAACTGTCCTAAAGGACAAATGCTGGGGATATGTACAGGTTTACAGGATTTTGCTTGAAAATTTTTGTCTGCTGTGATACAATACATCGCAGTTGAATATATAAAGCGACGATAAAGAAAGTAGTCTGTGGTGAATACTCCCAGCGAGTCGGAGAGGGTGTGAGTCCGGCAGCAGTAGCGATAGATGAAAATCACTTTGGAGCTGCAGGTCGAGACCATTTTGGTGTTAGGCTGTGCCGGGCTCTCCCGTTATAGAGATAGTGTATGATGGTACATGAAATAGGTGGTTGCAAGGCACCCAATTTTGAATTTTAGCTCTTGTCCTATTTTGGGACAGGAGCTTTTTTATTTTGCAAGGAGGAAAGACTGTGTACAACAAAGTCGATACGAATCTGAACTTCGTGGATAGAGAAGCCGAAGTTCTGAAGTTTTGGAAGGAAAATGATATTGCTAACAAGTGTATCAGTAACCGTGAAGGCTGTGATACCTTTACCTTTTATGATGGCCCTCCTACTGCCAACGGCAAGCCTCACATCGGTCATGTGCTGACTCGTGTTATCAAGGATATGCTGCCTCGTTATCAGTCCATGAAGGGGAAGAAGGTTCTCCGCAAGGCTGGTTGGGATACCCACGGTCTGCCTGTTGAGCTAGAGGTAGAGAAGCTGCTGGGCCTGGATGGCAAGGAGCAGATTGAGAAGTACGGCATTGAGCCATTTATCAAGAAATGCCGTGAGTCTGTTTGGAAGTACAAGGGTATGTGGGAGGAATTCTCCGATGTAGTAGGCTTTTGGGCAGATATGGAGCATCCATATATTACCTACGAAAATGATTATATTGAGTCTGTATGGTGGGCACTGAATGAAATCTGGAAGAAGGGCCTGTTGTACAAGGGCCACAAGGTTGTACCTTATTGCCCTCGCTGTGGTACGCCTTTGTCCTCCCATGAGGTAGCTCAGGGCTATAAGGATGTTAAGGAACGCTCCGCTATGGTAAAATTCAAGGCTAAGGACGAGGACAATACCTACTTCCTGGCTTGGACTACTACCCCTTGGACTCTGCCTTCTAACCTGGGCTTGGTAGTAAATCCAGAGGTTGATTACGTAAAGGTTTCTTATGAAGGTCAGAACCTTATTATGGCTGAGGCTCTGGTGGAGTCTGTTTTTGCCAATAAGGAAGGAGAGCATCCTGTTCTGGAGCGCTTCAAGGGCAAGGCTTTGGAATATCGTGAGTATGAGCCTCTTTATCCATATGCAGAAGGTAAAATCAAGAAGAAGGCCTTCTATGTAATGTGCGATGGCTATGTAACCACCAGTGATGGTACTGGTATTGTTCATACTGCCCCAGCCTTTGGTGAGGACGATGCTAGAGTTTGTCGTGCATATGATATGCCTTTCGTGCAGTTTGTTGATGCCAAGGGCAATATGACTGAGGATACTGATTGGCCAGGCACCTTTGTTAAGGATGCAGATCCATTGATTCTGGATGATTTGAAGGCTGCTGGCAAGCTTTTCAAGGCACCAAAGTTTGAGCATAGCTATCCACACTGCTGGCGCTGTGATACTCCATTGATTTACTACGCTCGTGAATCCTGGTTTATCAAGATGACTGCTGTAAAGGAGCAGCTGATTGCCAACAACAATACCATTAATTGGATTCCAGATGCCATCGGCAAGGGCCGTTTTGGCGAGTGGTTGGAGCACGTACAGGATTGGGGCATCAGCCGTAACCGTTATTGGGGAACTCCGCTGAATGTTTGGGAGTGTTCCTGCGGTCATCAGCATTCCATTGGCTCTATTGCCGAGCTGAAGTCCATGTCTGATAACTGCCCAGAGGATATTGAGCTTCATCGTCCATATATTGATGCTGTTACCATTAAGTGCCCAGAGTGCGGCGGGGAAATGAAGCGTGTACCAGAGGTTATTGACTGCTGGTTTGATTCTGGCTCCATGCCTTTTGCTCAGTGGCATTATCCATTTGAGAACAAGGAGATTTTTGACGAGCGTTATCCTGCTGACTTTATCTCTGAAGCTGTAGATCAGACTCGTGGCTGGTTCTATTCTCTGCTGGCTATTTCCACCTTGCTCTTTGACAATGCTTCCTACAAGAATGTTATTGTCCTGGGCCATGTACAGGACAAGGATGGCAAGAAGATGAGTAAGTCCAAGGGTAATGCTGTAGACCCTATGGATGCTTTGAGAAAGCATGGCGCAGATGCTATTCGCTGGTATTTCTATGAAAACAGCGCTCCTTGGCTGCCAAATCGCTTCCATGATGATGCAGTGCAGGAGGGCCAGCGCAAGTTCATGGGAACTCTTTGGAATACCTATGCTTTCTATGTGCTTTATGCTAATATTGACAATTTTGATGCTACTAAATATGAGCTGGAATATGATAAGCTGTCCGTTATGGATAAATGGCTGTTGTCCCGCCTGAATACCTTGATTAAGGCTGTAGACAACAATCTGGCTAACTACAAGGTTACTGAGACTGCCAAGGTATTGCAGGACTTTGTTGATGAGCTGTCCAACTGGTATGTACGCCGCAGTCGTGAGCGCTTCTGGGGCAAGGATATGAATCAGGATAAGATTAATGCCTACATGACCTTGTACACTGCTCTTACTACTGTAGTGAAGCTGGCTGCTCCAATGGTGCCATTTATTACAGAGAGCATTTATCGCAATCTGGTTTGCAGTGTGGATGATAAGGCACCTATTTCGGTCCATCTTTGTGACTTCCCTGTAGCCAATGAGGCTTTCATTGATACTGAGCTGGAGGCAGAGATGGAGCTGGTACTGGAAATCGTTGTTCTGGGACGTGCTGCCCGTAACGCTTCCAATATCAAGAACCGTCAGCCTATTGGCAATATGTATGTAAAGGCTGACCGTCAGCTGGATGATTTCTTCAAGGAGATTGTAGCCAGCGAGCTGAATTTGAAAGCTGTATCCTTCAAGGATGATATGGAGGAATATCTCTCCTACAGCTTCAAGCCACAGTTCAAGGTACTTGGTCCAAAGGTTGGCAAACAGATTGGGGAGGTAAAGGCTGCTCTGGCTGGTATTAACGGCCATGCTGCCAAGGCTGAGCTGGAGTCTACCGGCAAGCTGAAGCTGACCTTGAAGTCTGGCGAAGTAGAGCTGCTGCCAGAGGATGTGGATATTACCATGTCTCAGACTGAGGGCTTTGCTACCCAGCGTTATGGCAACGTAACCATTGCTCTGGAGACTACTCTTAGCCAGGAGCTGATTGAGGAGGGCTTTGTCCGTGAAATCATCAGCAAGCTCCAGATCATGCGCAAGGAGAATGGCTTCCAGGTAGTAGACCATATTACTGTTTATGCTGCTGGCAATGATAAGCTGGTGGATATTATGAGCCGTAACGAGGACTTCCTGAAGAAGGTAGTTCTGGCTGATAAGGTGGTTTATGGTTCCACTGAGGGCTTTGTAAAGGAATGGAATATTAACGGTGAGGATATTACTCTGGCTGTTAAATAAGATTTAAGACAAAAAAGGGATTACTGGCTTGGCCGGTAGTCCCTTTTTGTTACACGGATTGTATACATGGTAAAAATTTGTCATACAAGTTTTTTTGTACTAAAATGAGAGATGTGTATATGTGGTTATGAATGGAGTGTTTGCTTTATGAATATGGATCAACTGCAATTGAAGCAGAGTGCATATATAAAAAAGGTAAATGGCACCGGCTCCCTGCGGCATCATCTCTTGGATATGGGACTTACCAAGGGAACAGAGGTTACTTTGCAAAAGATTGCCCCTATGGGAGATCCGATTCAGATTGAGGTGCGGGGGTATGAGCTAACCCTGCGCCTTGCTGAGGCAGCCTTGATAGAAATAGAAAATATTCATCAGCGGCAGCTGGTGGACAAGGTGGAGCCTGTTCGCTATGAGCCAGTGCCCCATCCTGGTATGGGTGAGCTGGGACAGGCAGAGAGCTATGAGGCTCATGCCAAGGCCCCTGTACTGCCCAAGGGCAAGAAGATTACCTTTGCTTTGGCTGGCAATCAGAACTGTGGTAAAACCACTCTTTTTAATCAGCTAACGGGAGCCAATCAGCATGTAGGTAATTTTCCTGGGGTAACAGTGGATAGAAAGGATGGTACTATCCGTAACCATCCAGAGGCTGTGGTAACGGATTTGCCGGGGATTTATTCTCTATCACCTTATTCCAGTGAGGAAATTGTTACCAGAGAATTTCTTTTGCAGGAAAAGCCTACAGGGATTATTAATATTGTGGATGCTTCTAATCTGGAGCGTAATCTCTGTCTGACCATGCAGCTGATGGAGCTGAATATTCCTATGGTGTTGGCCTTGAATATGATGGATGAGGTTCGTTCCAACGGTGGCAGTATTCGTATTAATATGCTGGAAAAAATGCTGGGCATACCAGTAGTGCCTATTTCTGCCGCCAAAAACGAGGGTATTGACGAGCTGGTTAGCCATGCTATTCATGTGGCACGTTATGGAGAGGTGCCTAGCAGAATTGATTTCTGCCCTGATGATGAGGGAGAGGGAGAGTCCTTAGGCGCTGTCCATCGTTGTATTCATGCAGTGGCCCATATGGTGGAAATGGAAGCCAATAATGCGGATTTGCCAGTGCGATTCTGTGCCACCAAGCTGATTGAAAAGGATGCTCCTATTGAGGAACAGTTGAATTTGCCAGCAGAGAAGCAGGAGGCCTTTGAGCATCTGGTTTCTATTTTGGAAACGGAAACTGGTCTGGATAGGGAAGAAGCCATTGCAGATATGCGGTTTAATTTCATTGAATCCCTTTGCAAAAAGACAGTGGTTCATCCTCATGAAAGCAAGGAGCACAAGCGCAGTGTTCAGATTGACCGTTTGCTGACAGGAAAGTACACAGCTATTCCCTGCTTTTTGGCTATTATGGCGGTGGTTTTCCTGATGACCTTTAATTTGCTGGGAGCTTGGCTCTCTGATTTAATGGAAATCGGTGTTGATGGCGTTATTAATCTGATTGATGCTGGACTGACAGCTTGGCAGATAAATCCGGTGGTTCATGCTATGGTGGTGGAAGGTGTTTGCAATGGTATTGGCAGTGTAATTAGCTTTTTGCCTACGATTGTTACTCTGTTTTTGTTTCTATCCATTATGGAGGACAGCGGTTATATGGCCAGAGTAGCCTTTGTTATGGACAAGCTGCTGCGAAAAATCGGCCTGTCTGGCCGCAGCTTTGTGCCTATGCTTATTGGCTTTGGCTGCAGTGTGCCTGCCATTATGTCCACTAGAACCCTATCCAGTGAACGGGATAGAAAAATGACCATATTGCTTACTCCCTTTATGAGCTGCAGCGCCAAATTGCCGATTTATACCCTGTTGATAGCGGCTTTTTTCCCCCGCGGCTATCAGGCTGTAGTTATGCTGGGATTGTATCTTTTAGGTATTATTTGCGCTATTGGCTATGCCTTGGTTTTGCAGAAAACCGTCTTTAAAGGGGAGCCGGTGCCTTTTGTCATGGAATTGCCCAACTATCGTATTCCTTCGGCCAAAAGCGTTGTGCGTTTGATTTGGGATAAGGCCAAGGGCTTTGTGCAAAAGGCCTTTACCATTATATTTGTAGCCTCTGTGCTGATATGGTTTATGGAAAACTTTGATATCAGGTTGAATCTGGCAGCTACCCCAGAGGATAGTTTGCTGGCTTTGTTGGGCAGTGTGGTGGCTCCAATTTTCAGTCCTTTAGGTTTTGGGGATTGGCGTATTTCCACCGCCTTGATTACGGGCTTTGCGGCTAAGGAAAGCGTGGTTTCTACCCTGACGGTATTGCTGGGGGGCAATGCAGACCAGGTAAATACCCTCTTTACGCCTTTTACCGCCATGATTTTCCTGATTTTTACCCTGCTGTACACCCCTTGTGTGGCAGCTATTTCTACCATTCGCAATGAAATGGGGGGCCGGGGAGCAGCCATAGCTGTGGTAGTGCTTCAATGCGTCATTGCCTGGTTTATAGCATTTTTGACTTATCAGCTGGGATTGCTATTGGGCTTAGCCTAAATTTTAACAAGAAAAAACTCCTAAGGCAAAGCTTTGGAAAAAGCTGGACTTAGGAGTTTTTATTTGGCCTAGAATTATTTAGTTGAGGTAATACATCATTTTATCTGCTTCCTGAGCGTATTTTTGCAGTTCCTTCAGGGAATGTTTTTTAGGAGGCATGGACTCATAGACATGGAGGCGGTTCTTGACAAACTGAGTATCAATATTGCCAGTGCGATAATAATCATCTTCCAAAATCCGTTGATGGAGGGAAATTGTGGTCTTGACTCCTTCAATCTGGAACTCCTGCAAAGCTCGTTCCATAATCTTGATGGCATCGCCGCGGGTTTTGCCATGGGTAATTACCTTGGCGATCAGGGAATCATAATATGGCTCAATGGACAAATCTCCGGTAAAGCCACTGTCGAAGCGAACTCTAGGTCCGCCTGGCTCATGCCATTTGGTGATTTTACCGGGAGATGGCATGAAATTGT
This sequence comes from Anaerovibrio lipolyticus, assembly GCF_021531495.1. GTDB lineage: Bacteria > Bacillota > Negativicutes > Selenomonadales > Selenomonadaceae > Anaerovibrio. The sequence goes on along the minus strand of NZ_JADYTY010000016.1, from coordinate 16,414 downwards.
GATTTGGATCTTCGGCGTTGATGCGGCATTCAATGGCATGACCGTGGAAGTGTACATCCCGTTGACAAATATCCAGAGGTTCTCCTGCAGCTATTTTTATCTGGGTACGCACCAAATCAATACCGGTAACAGCCTCCGTAATACCATGCTCTACCTGAACTCTTGGATTGATTTCCATAAAGTAGAATTTGTTATTGGACAAATCCAATAGGAACTCAACCGTACCAATATTAGTATAGTGAACGCTTTTGGCAGCCTTTACCGCCAGCAGACCTACTTCCTCCCGCATGGCCTCAGTCAAGGCAATGGAAGGGGATTCCTCCAGCAGCTTCTGATTTCGCCGCTGGATGGAGCATTCACGCTCTCCTAGATGAATAATGGAGCCATAGTTGTCGGCTACAATCTGTACCTCAATATGGCGGGAACGCTCAATATAATGTTCAAAATAGAATTTGGTTTTCACTAAATCTACTACTTGAAGAATTTCATGCAGTTCTTTAGAGTTGTGGGCTACATACATGCCCTTGCCACCGCCACCAGAAACAGGCTTGAGAATAACAGGATAGCCTACATCTTTGGCGGCCTCCATAGCCATTTCAATATCGATAAGAGGGTCGCTGCCCTTGGACATAGGTATGCCGGATGGCTCCATAGCAGCTCTGGCTACATCCTTGTCGCCTACCTGACGGATGGTAACAGCCAAGGGGCCTATCCAGGTCAAGCCGGCACGGGTGACCATATCGGCAAAATCTGCATTTTCTGAGAGAAAACCATAGCCGGGATGAATGGCATCCGCCCGGGATTCAATTGCGGCATTTAAAATGGCCTTCATATTCAGATAGCTTTCACTGGCATCTGCAGGGCCTACATTGTAAGCTAGGTCGGCTAGTTGGACATGCATGGCGTTGGCATCAGCATCAGAATAGATGGCAACGGTTTCGATATCCATTTCCTTGCAGGCTCGGATGATTCGCACAGCGATTTCGCCACGATTGGCAATAAGAATACGCTTAAACATAAGATGGTTCCCTCCTAAATGTTTATTCTCAAAGTATATTTGTATAACAAATTGACCTTCTAATCGATATTGTACTCTGAATTATGAGTTTAAGCAATAATATTATAGAAAATAAGCATAGTATTTTTCAATCTATTTAGGATGGAACAATAAATATAATTAATAATAAGGGGATGTTGTTCTTTTGTATTGTATTATTTTAAGAAAATAGTCCATATCTGTATAAGTTGTGTATATATTGAAAAATTGTTATGTTATTTGATAGCAAAAAAGCATGATGTCCTTGTTCAAATTCTGACAGGAACAACATGCTGATTTTTATCCTTTGTTAAAATTTTTTATGAATCCTGATGGATATATTGATTCAGAATGAATCTCTGGAAGATAGTGGCAGATTCAGAGAGAGGGGAAGCCGTATTCCAGGCTATGCCAATGGCTCTCTGGCAAACAGGGAAGGATATGGGCAGGAAAACCAGCTCTGGAGAGCAAAGGGCTGGTATCTTAGGCAGCAGGGTAATACCCAGCTTGGCTCTGACCAATCCGGCTACGGAGAATACATCTGCCCCTTCAAAGATAATATTAGGAGTAACGCCAGCCAAATCAAAGAACTGATCTGTTAATACCCGCAGGTTATATTGAGGCTCTAGCACAATAAATGGCTCCCCATCTATATCCTGTAGACTGATTTCCTGTCGAGAGGCCAACGGATGCTTGCGGTGCACCACTAGATAAAGCTCCTCGGAGCAAAGGTACATCCAGCCTACCCGCTCTACAGGCACCATAGCAGAGCAAAGGCATAGGTCGGTTTTGCCATCCCGCAGCTGCTCCCCCAGATTCATGGGATCATCCTGATTCAAGGAAAAGGAAATATTGGGATGCTCCTCTCGAAAGGCACAAAGGAGATTGGGCACAAAATATCCCCCCAGAGATTGGATAAAGGAAAGGCGGACAATGCCGTTATCCGGGGAGGAGGAGGTAATGGTACGACGGCCCAAATCTAATTGATGTAGTCCCTTTTCTACATAAAATAGAAATTTTTTGCCTTCGGCAGTCAGCTCCAGCTGCTTGTCACTGCGGTCAAAAAGCTGCACTCCTAATTCGGCCTCCAGCTTGGCAATGGAACGGCTGAGGGCAGGCTGAGAAACAGCTATGGCCTTAGAGGCATTGGTAAAATGCTTGATATGAGCCAGGGTGCGGAAATATTCTAATTGATGTAATTCCATTAAAGAAGGACTCCTTTTTGATGAGGTGAAAATTTTTGCAATTGACTTTAAAATAGAGAATTTTTCAAGAAATGATAACTTATTTCTATAAAGCCATAGTAGATTATAAACAAAGTTATTTGAAAAATCAATAATGCATTCCATGCAAGTTATAAATTAAACCTTATGCATGATAAACATAATGGTGAAAATATGAGCATTTTAGAAAATGGCTCAATAAAAGAGTAGTTGTGGGATAGCTAGGGATTTCCCTGTCCTTCTTCATGCATTTTCTGCATAAGAAAAAATGACCATTGACTATTAGACATTTTTTACGCCTGGGTTTACTATATGCAGCGAAAGGAGATAGATTCCCGATGAGACATAATGATATTGGTTTCATAACAGAGCTTTCTGAGGAAATGGGCATCACGCAGAGTGAGGCAGAAAGAATTGTTATGACACAGGGATTGGGCCAGCTTAACGAGTTGCGCCAAGAGGATGATATCGCCCAAATGAAAGGAGTGCACATAGAAATGTCCGTGGACAAACCGGTATTTAACACTGGTGCAGCTGAGAAAAAGGAAAATAATGCTATAGCTGCCAGCAACAATAATGGGGAAAAGCTTTGGACCCCCAGCTATATTTTTGATATTATTATTAACTTTTTGGTGTATGTAGTACACTTTCAGCTGATGCTCTGGTCTACCAGCTATGCCATCAGCAATTGGAATGTATCCATCAGCACTGCAGGTGCTGCTTCAGGCCTCTTTATTGTAGGTGCTCTTTTTGCCAGACTGCCAGCAGGCCGCTATATTGATTTGATTGGCCGTCGCAAGCTGTTCTTAGGTGGTACAGCTTCCTACTTCCTGATGGTTCTGCTGTATCTGCTGTGCCCTAATGTATATGTATTTATGGCAGTTCGTTTGCTGCATGGTATGGCCTTTGGTTCTACCTCCACTGCGGCCAGCACCATTGTAGCGGCTTTGGTACCTATTCACAAAATGGGTACTGGCATAGGTTACTTTACCTTGGGTGTAACTATGGCTTCTGCCGTAGGTCCATTCCTGGCCTTGACCTTTATTAATTCTGGTGATTTCACCATGAGCATTACTTTCTGTAGTGCTTTGACCTTGGTTATCTTTGTACTGTCCTGCCTGATTAAGGTGCCTGAGCGTACTTTGACTGAGCGGGAGGTGGAGCAGTTCCACACCTTCTCTTGGAGAGATTTTATTGCCAAGAATTCCGTAGGTATTTCCCTGGTAGCCTTTATCGGAGGTATCTGCTATTCCACTGTATTGAGCTATCTGGGTGAATATGCTTCTGCCAAGGGTATGGCAGAGCTGGGCGGTCAGCTTTTCTTTATCGCCTTTGCTGCTACCTCCTTCCTGAGCCGTCCTTTGACCGGCTGGCTCCTGGATAACAAGGGGGGGAATGTAGTGCTTTATCCATCTCTGGTACTGCTGATACTGTCTATGGCAACTATTGCCATTGCTGGTAATGATTATGTACTGTTGGCTGGCGGTCTGCTGCTGGGGGGCGGCTATGGTAGTATTACGGCTGCCTGCCATGCTTTGGCTGTACATTGCGCTCCATCCCGTCAGATTGGTGTAGCTACCTCTACCTACTTCGTACTGTTGGATTTGGGTATTGGTGTAGGCCCATATTGCATGGGTACTTTGGTGCCAGGCTTTGGCTTTGAGGCTGTATATGTGTGTGCCGCTGTGGTTTCCATCATTGGCTTGGGTGCATACTTCCTGTCTATGGGTAGATTCCAGCGCTTCTCCAGCAGCCGTATGGACAGAGAGAGACAGATTAAGGCTAACGCAGCTATGCGTCGTGCCGCAGCAGCCGCAGAGTAATTGCAACTATATCTGGCAATATATTCTTTAGCCGTTTCCTTAAATTAATATATATTTGATATTCAGTTGGATTTTCCCTATATAGATTCAACTGAAAAGCAGAAGGACAGGACTTCCCTTAATCCCAGGGACATAGGCCTGTCCTTTTGTATTTCCTGCAAGAATTATAACCCCTACATTATTCAAAGAAAATGCTTCTGCATTTTCTTTCAATGGGGTTTCGACGAGGGTGGAGATATTAGCTCCACCCTGTCATTAGCACAACCTCCGCCACCTATAGAGATAGGGGATATCGGACACCTCGTTATAGAAAAGAATAGTCGTAAAATAGGGGATTTTCTAGGTAATAAAAATTTTTTTGAAATTTTTTCAAAAAAAGCTTGCATTTATTTGCGACTTATCATATAATAACACTTGTCGACGTCATGTGACAAAACACTCCTCGATAGCTCAGTCGGTAGAGCACCTGACTGTTAATCAGGCTGTCGTAGGTTCGAATCCTACTCGAGGAGCCAAATGGCGCGTTGGTCAAGTGGTTAAGACACCGCCCTTTCACGGCGGCTTCACGGGTTCGAATCCCGTACGCGTCACCATCTTGATTTAACGGGGAGTAATCCCCTATATATGGGCGCTTAGCTCAGCTGGGAGAGCGTCTGCCTTACAAGCAGAATGTCAGCGGTTCGATCCCGTTAGCGCCCACCATATGTGAAATATAGAGATTGCAATATGCAGTCTCTTTTTGCTATATACAAGAAAATACCGAACATGGTATGACGAGGTGTCCGATGTCCCCTATCTCTATAGGTGGCGGAGGTTGTGCTAATGACAGGGGGGAGCTAATATCTTCACCCTCGTCGAAAATCCATTGAAAGAAAATGCAAAAGGCATTTTCTTTCAATAATATAGGGGTTATAATAGATAAAGACTTTGGAAAGGGAGTAATCACTATGGGCTTTTGGGCTAATCTATGGCACAGGATGATTCTGCGGGAGCAAACCTCTACCAAGGAAGGTTATATCAGTGCTCCAGAGCATCTGGATCTGGTTGGCAGACAGGGGATTGTTACCCGTGAGCTGCGTCCTGCCGGAACCATTGTTATAGATAATAATCCGATAGATGTGGTTTCTGAGGGTGATTATATTACCAAGGGCCACAAGGTAGTTGTTACTCAGGTTACAGGTAATCGCGTGGTAGTGCGCCCTGTAACGGAGTAATGTGTATAGTTGTTGGTAAAGGAAAGGATGAAGATAATGGAAGAATACGGATTGCTGGATTTGTTAAGCGATATGGGATTTTTCTGGGTTTTGCTGGTCATTGTATTTATCGGTCTGTTTTTGCATTTTGTACCCCTGAGATTGTGGATTGCGGCTAGAGCAGCCAATGTATCTCTGAATATTATTACCTTGGTGGGTATGAGAATGCGTCAGGTAGTACCTTCTAAGATTGTTTTGCCTCTGATTAAGGCCAATAAGGCTGGCCTTGATGTGGAGGTAAATCAGCTGGAGGCTCATTTCCTGGCTGGTGGTAATGTGGACAAGGTAGTAGATGCTTTGATTGCAGCTCATAGAGCCCAGATTCCTCTGCCTTTTGAGCGTTCTGCTGCTATAGATTTGGCGGGCCGTGATGTGCTGGAAGCAGTACAGATGAGTGTTAATCCTAAGGTTATAGAAACTCCGGTGGTATCTGCTGTGGCTCGCAATGGTATTGAGCTGAAGATTAAGGCTAGGGTAACTGTCCGTGCCAATATTGACCGTCTGGTAGGTGGTGCAGGAGAGCCTACGATTATTGCCCGTGTTGGTGAGGGTATTGTTACCACTGTTGGTTCCTCTGACAGCCACAATGATGTATTGGCTAACCCAGATGATATTTCCAAGACTGTGTTGGGCAAGGGCCTGGATGCAGGTACTGCCTTTGAGATTTTGTCCATTGATATTGCCGATGTGGATGTAGGCCGTAATATTGGTGCGGAGCTGCAGACGGATCAGGCTGAGGCAGACAAGCGTATTGCCCAGGCCAAGGCTGAGGAGCGTCGTGCTATGGCTGTAGCCAAGGAGCAGGAAATGAAGGCCTATACCCAGGAAATGGAGGCCAAGGTAGTGGAAGCACAGGCCGAGGTGCCTCATGCTATGGCAGAAGCCTTCCGCAAGGGTAATATGGGGGTTATGGACTATTATAATCTGAAGAATATTCAGGCTGATACAGAAATGCGGGACAGCATTAGCAAAAGCACTGGAGATAGTCAGCTGACACCTCCAGCCATCAAGTAAGTTGGTGAGAATATGGATTTATTTGACAAGCTAGGAAGCATACTGCCCTTTCTTATCTTTGCTCTGATTACCATATTAGGGAATCTGGGGGACAAGAAAAAGCCTAAGGTGAAAGTGAAAACCAAGCCTTTTCCCAAGGGACAGAAGCTGCCGGATATTAAGCCTCCTGCCTCCAAGGAGCAGGATAGCATTCAGCTAAAGGTACATAATCCTTATCAGAGCTATCTGGAGAAGAAATATCATCAGGAGGATTTGGCTCAGTCTGAGACATTGAAGGCGGCTGAAGGGGATAACCAGCTGGGACAGGAAAAAACTAAGCAGGGTGGCAAGCTCATGGGGGTGGAGAATTTGTCTCTGGCACAGGCTATTTTGTCAGCAGAGATATTGGGCCAGCCTCGTTGCCGGGAAATTATTTTATTGCAAAAAAAGAAAAGACTGGTGTATAAATGAAATTAGTATCTATTGTGGTACCTGTGTTTAACGAGGAGGATAATATCCAGCACTTTTATGAAAGTGTTTGTGAAAACATGGCACCACTACCTTATGATTTTGAATTAGTGTTTGTAGATGATGGCTCCAAGGATAGAAGCCGGGAAATTCTTCGTTCTCTGGAACAAAAGGATAAACGAGTACAATCTATTTTTTTGGCCAGAAACTCCGGTCATCAGCTGGCTCTTACCTGTGGTCTGGATCATGCTGATGGAGATGCTGTTATTACTATGGATGGTGATATGCAGCATCCACCAGAGCTGATACCTGTCCTGCTGAAAAAGTGGGAGGAAGGCTATGAGGTGGTACAGACCATCCGCAAAACAACTCAGGGTGTTTCTGCTATGAAGAAGCTCACCTCCTATTATTACTACAAGGTGCTGAATATGCTGTCCAATGTGCATATTCAGGAGGGAGGCTCTGATTTCCGCCTAATGGACAAGGTGGTAGTAAAGGCTTTCCGCCGTTATAGAGAGCATGCCAGATTTATCCGTGGCATGATTGGTGCTATGGGCTTTCGTCAGGTGCAGATTGAATTTGTGGCTCCTAAGCGCTATGCTGGTGTTTCCAAGTTCTCACCTCGCAAGATGCTGAATTTTGCCATTGATGGGGTGTTGGCCTATTCTGTTATTCCTTTAAGGCTGGGATTGTATATTGGTACCCTTTGCGGTATTATCAGCCTGTTGATGATTATTCATGTGCTGATCGCCAAATTTATCCTCAATGATGCCGTGGCTGGCTGGGCTACCATTACGGCCTGCATTTTGTTCTTCGGCGGTATGCAGATGATGGTGCTGGGAATTTTGGGGGAATATTTAGGCAGAGTTTTTGAGGAGGTTAAGCAGCGTCCTCTTTATCTTATTGCCAGAGGCAAGCCTAAAGATGAGGAATTTTGAAACACGGCTTCTAGGGAATAGATAGGGTTCTTTTTAGCTGTTACAAAAAAATGAGAAAAATTCTCAAATTCTATTTGAAAATGATTATCAATTGTGGTATATTATATTTGAGCTTGAGGAAAGCTAAAATCCAAAAAGCTAACTCTCCTAAATATAATACACACTAAAAAAGCCTCTCCGCTCATGAGAGGTTTTTTTAGTGGCTGAAATAGCGATAGGTATTTTATTTGCGGCCAAAGGCAAAAATTTTCACCATTAGGAAGGTTACAGGTATGCCCAGCACTGCTGCCAGCAGATAGCTGAATACTGGTGGGAAGTGAAGCATATTGTAGAAGATAATTACGATTACATTTTGAATAATGTAGTTAGGAATATAGGAAATGAAGAATTTTACATATCTGTGCAGGCTTAGATTCTCATGGAAAATAATCCGGCTGTTCATCCAGTAGGCGATGATGTTGCCTATGATATAGCCAATATTAAAGTTTAGATTGTTATAAGGGCTAAGATAGGAACAGAGCCAGGCTATAAAGGTGCCATTAAAGGTGTTGATACAGCCGATAATGAGAAAGAGGAAAAATTCCTTAGTAAGAAAATGATGCTTTGCTTTGTTGATAATATCCATAGGTAATCATGGTCATAATGCCGATGGCCTATGACCTGTACTCCTTTCAATTTAAATATTGCTAGTTCATCATAGCATTTTACAGTCAAAGGGGCAAATCTTTTGGAAATGATGTATACATTGCATATATCATTTGCAAAAAATTTCATTCTTTAATATAATTGTATTTGTATTTTTTTATAGGAGGCATAACACGTGGATAATATCTCAGTAATTATAGCATTTGTCTTGTATCTGGGCCTGATGATGGCCATAGGAATTTATTATTATCGCAAGACTAATAGCATGGATGACTATATTATTGGCAACCGCAAGCTGGGAGCCTGGGTAACGGCTATGAGTGCCGAGGCTTCGGATATGAGTGGCTGGATGATGATGGGTGTACCAGGAGCTGCCTATTTGGCAGGCTTTAGCTCAGCCTGGATAGCTGTAGGTCTTGGCCTTGGCACCTGGGCCAATTGGCATTTTGTAGCCAAGAGATTGCGTCGTTATACAGAAATGGCCAATAATTCCCTTACCTTGCCAGACTTTTTTCAGAATCGATTTAACGATAGGAGCAATCTATTGAGGATTGTGCCGGCCATATTTATTGTTATTTTCTTCGTTATTTATACCAGCTCCGGCTTTGTCAGCGGCGGCAAGCTATTTAGTACCCTTTTTGGTCTTGATTATACTACAGCAGTGCTGATTGGCGCCTTTGTAGTAGTATTCTATACTCTGACTGGTGGATTTATGGCGGTATGCTGGACGGACTTTATTCAGGGCATTATGATGTTCTTTGCCATTGTTATTGTGCCAGCCTTTGCCATGTATGTAATGGGTGGTGTGGAAACATCTCTGAATGCCATTGATATTGTGAATCCTACCTTTTTCAATCCTTTCATGAATCCTGATGGCAGTACCATTTCCTTTATTGCCTTTATTTCTCTCATGGGCTGGGGTTTAGGATATTTTGGTCAGCCTCATATTTTGGTAAGATTTATGGCTATTAGCTCCACCAGTGAGTTGAAGCGCTCCAAGCGAATTGCCGTAGGCTGGTATTCTATTTCTATGATTGCCGCCGTATTTGTAGGTATGGTAGGTAATGTTTATCTTACTGAGCCGTTGAACGGCCCTGATGTAGAAAAGGTTTTACTGATTATGACAGAGAAGCTTTTTGATCCATTTGTGGGAGGTTTGATTCTCTCTGCTGTTTTGGCAGCCATTATGAGTACCGCATCCTCTCAGCTTTTGGTAGCTGCTTCTGCCTTCTCTCAGGACTTTTATCGTTCTGTTATTCGTCAGGATGCCAGCCATACAGAATTGGTATGGGTTAGCCGGGCCGCAGTATTGATTATTTCCGCTATGGCTATTTCCTTAGCCATGAATCCTAATAGTTTTATTCTGGAAATGGTAGCCTATGCCTGGGCGGGCTTTGCGGCAACCTTTGGCCCAGCAGTGCTGATGTCCCTTTTCTGGCGCCGTACCACTCGCAACGGTGTGCTGGCTGGTATCGTAGTAGGCGGTGTTACTGTTCTGGTATGGAAGCAACTGGCTTTGTTCGGTCTTTATGAAATTATACCAGGCTTTTTCTTTGGCCTTTTGGCTATTTATATTGTCAGCCTATTGGATAAAGAACCAAGTAAAGAAATTACGGATTTGTTTGACGCAGTAGAGCGTTCTAATATATAATATAGGAAAACAGTGATTATTCCCCCTCAACGGCTGTTGGGGGGGATTTTCAAGATACATGACTTTTTTACCACATAAAAAGGATTTTGCGATTTTGTGGCGAATTTATTAACTAGATGTTATAGATAGAAAAGTGCAGGTGATTTTTGTGGAAAAAGTTAGGGTTATGGTGGTAGATGACTCCAAGATTAGTCGCATGATGATTAGCTCTATGCTGGCTAAAACAAATTTTGAAGTATGTGCCATGGCGGAAAATGCAGCTGCAGCAATTGATTTGTACGCTAAAACCAGACCAGATGTAGTAACAATGGATATGAATCTTCCGGATGCTGATGGCGTTGAGTGCAGCAGACGGATTCATGCCATAGACTCTAACTGTCGTATTGTCATGATTAGTGCTATGAAGGATGCTAAGCTCATCATGCATGGACGTCTGGCAGGAATTAGTTCCTTTTTGCAGAAGCCTATCAGCACCAATGAACTGTTGGATACGCTGATGATTTTGTGCCAGGACAAGGTGGGAATTAATACAGTATACCGTGATTCCTATGTAACTACCTATGCCAAGGCATTTGCTGATGGTTTGAGCCAGATTGGAGGCCTGGAATCTGAGATTGAGATTCAGGAGGAAGATGTTGGTGCTCTGAATTTGGATGGCGTGGCTGTTATTATTGGTATTGTAGGAGAGCCTCGGGGCAGAGTAGCATTCTATATGGATACAGAAACTATGCTAAAATTTGCCAGCAGGATTCTGCAGGAAGATACAGTTTCTGAGTTTGAGGCTCAGGCGGCTGTAGAGGAAACTGGCAATATTATTGCTGGTCATGGTATTTCACGCATTAATGATGTTATTAAGGACAGAGAAATGCGTCTGACGCCACCAGGGATTATTAGCGGTGTCAACATTAAGCTATCCAATCCAGATTTGATTGCTTTCAACATAAAGGCCAAAACCGAGCTGGGTAATATCTTTATGAATGTCGGTTTTGCAAGGAGTGTGTGAACATGGATGTAAAATTGGTAAATCCATTTATAGATGCCTTTACTACAGTGTTGCCCCAGATGGGTTTTCCCACACCTGAACGCACCGGCATGGGAGTACAGGACAAGCATATCAACAGCCGCGGTGTTGCTGTGTTGGTAGGCTTTACCAAGGAAATCCGGGGAAATGTAGTATACAATATGGACGAGGAGACAGCAAAATTTATTGCCTCCACCATGATGATGGGCATGCCTGTGGCTGATTTTGATGAAATGGCCCAGAGTGCCATCTCTGAAATGTCCAATATGCTTACAGCTACAGCCGCTACCAATTTGGCTTCCTTGGGCCGGGAAGTGGATATTTCCACCCCTAGCCTGACCGTAGGTGCAGGTGCCGGTATTCGTATTAGCGGCGGTCAGTTTTTGACTGTTACTATGGATATGGGCGGCCATATTGTAGAGATAGATATTGCTGTAGAATAAAAGCAAGGGAATCGCATTTTGAATTGTACTTCAATGGAAGCTGTCAACAGATTTTTCATTTAGACTGTACCTCAATTGCGATTCCTTTTTTATGTTTTTTATCCTAACTGTGCAGAAAATTCCTTTCAGGAAACTCCCCACAATAACATTGACTCCAAATAATTTAGGAGTTATAATAATGTATAGTTTTGTTCGAAACCAAAATACAGAACATGAGTGTTTTTTATAAGGAGCTTTGCAGGATTGGATAGTGTAGAAATTATCATCAGGGCCAAGCAAAAGGACCTGAATGGCAAGGTGGAAATTGTGGAGCACAAGGCTCAGGGAAGCTATGGCTGCAAGGGTGGCAAGCATTATATCCGTTATATGGATAAGCATTTATCTCCCAAGGAGCAGGTGCCAACAGTTATTAAATTAGGAGATAGGGAGTTGACTATCATCCGTCAGGGATTGGTTAGCTCAAGACAAAGTTTTATTTTGCAGGGAGAAACTAGGGCGGATTATCATACCCCCTATGGTACAATGGAACTTGTAATGCATACCCATGAGCTAAGCTCAGAGTTTCAAGAAAATCAGGGAAGTATTCATCTGGTGTATTCTCTGGAGGCCAATGGTGCAGCTGTAGGTCATTATGATTTGGAAATAAGGTTTACTGCTACTTAACAGGGCAGACATAAATAGGGAGGCTTTTCTATTGGATATTAAAGAAACACTATTACATAGTATTGAAGCGGCTGCGGAAGCTGCCATTAAGGATGGAGTTTTTCCAGAGGCTCAGCTGCCTAAAATCGTATTGGAGGTTCCGCCTAAGAAGGAATTAGGCGATTTTGCTACAAATGTAGCTATGCAGTCTGCCAAGGCCTTTCATATGAATCCTCGTATGATTGCTCAGGAGCTTCAGAAGCGTATTCAGGGTGAATGGCTGGATAAGATTGAGATTGCAGGACCAGGCTTTATTAATTTTTACTTAAAGTCCAATGTGCTTTACGATGGTCTGGCAGATATTATTGCTAGAGGCGATAGCTTTGGTCAGCTGCCTGCCAAGGATGCTGAGCCGATTCAGATAGAGTATGTTAGTGCGAACCCAACAGGCCCTCTCCATGTAGGTCATGGCCGTGGCGCAGCTGCAGGCAGTGCTTTGGTAAATGTTATGCGGGCTGCTGGTTATAATGTAAGCAGTGAGTATTATATTAATGATGCCGGCAACCAGATTAATAATTTGGCTCGTTCCGTAAATCATCGTTATTTAGAGCTTTTGGGCAAGGCTCAGGAAGCAGATTTCCCAGAGGACGGCTATCACGGTGCAGATATTATTGATACTGCTCAGCGGATTATCAATAAGGATGGGGAAAAATACCTGCATATGTCCGAGGATGAAAGAATGGGTATCTTCAAGGAGCTGGCTCTTAAGGAGAAGCTGGCAGCCTTGAAGGAGGATTTGGAAGCTTTTAACTGTACCTTTGATGTATGGTTTAGTGAGCGTACTCTTCATCCAGATAAGGTAAAGGCTGCTTGTCAGCAGCTGCAGGAGAATGGCAAAATCTATGAGCAGGATGGTGCTTTGTGGCTGAAGTCTACCGATTATGGTGATGATAAGGACAGAGTAGTTATTCGTGATAACGGTGTTCCTACCTATTTGGCTGCTGATATTGCTTATCACAAGGACAAGCTGGACAGAGGCTTTGGCCGTTTAATTAATATCTGGGGTGCAGACCATCATGGTTATATCTGCCGTGTCAAGGCTGCTATCAGCGCTATGGGCTATGATGCAGAAAAGCTGGATGTTCTGCTTTTGCAGATGGTTCGTCTTCTGCGGGGCGGTCAGATGGTGAAGCTGAGCAAGCGTACTGGTCAGACTGTTACCTTGGCAGAGCTGATTGAAGAAGTAGGTACGGATGCAGCTAGATATTTCTTCATTATGCGTTCCATGGATAGCCAGTTGGATTTCGATTTGGATTTGGCTAAGAGCCGTTCCAACGAAAATCCAGTTTATTATATCCAGTATGCCCATGCTAGAATTTGCAGTATTTTCCGTCAGGCTGCTGAGAATGGTCTGTCTGTAGGAGAGGCTCCAGAGCTTTCCCTGCTGCAGGATGATACTGAGGTGGCTATTATCAATAAGCTGCAGGAGTATGAGGAGGAGATTGATAGAGCAGCGGCAGAGTATGCGCCACAGCGTATTGCCCGCTATGCTTATGAGTTGGCAGGCTGTTTCCATAGCTTCTACAATCAGTGCCGTATTCTGGGCGTTGATGATAAGCTGGCAGAGGCACGTCTGGCCTTGGTTAATGTTACAGCTCATACAATTCGTCATGCTTTGGGAATTCTTGGTGTATCTGCGCCAGAAAAGATGTAAAATAGAAATAGCATAGATGTAATGTGATTTTATATGGCTTTGAGAGGAGATTTACAAGTGGATTTTTTGAAAAGCTCTGATGTAGAGGTTGCAGCTTATATTCTGCACGAAAGCAAGGTTCCTATGTATTACAAGGATCTGATTATGGAGGTGCTGGAGAAGCGCCAGAAGAATATTCAGGCTTTGGCAGAGGCTATTTCTGAGGTTTATACCCAGATAAATATGGACAGTCGCTTCCATTATGCTGGTGATGGCAAATGGGGTCTGACTGAGTGGAATCCTCCAGAAACAAAGCGTTCCTCCCGTGGTGCCCGCTCTGCGTCTATCAACAGGGCCAAGAACGCTCGTCAGCGTGAGGAAAAGCTCTTTGAGGGCATTCAGGAAGACAATTAATAGAGATTGATTATAGATAGTTAAAGCAGGAGGCAGAATATGGCAAAGTATATTTTCGTTACTGGCGGCGTGGTTTCTTCCTTGGGCAAGGGCATTACAGCAGCTTCTCTGGGACGTCTGTTAAAGAATCGTGGTATTAAGGTTACTATTCAGAAGTTTGATCCATATATTAATATTGATCCAGGTACTATGAGCCCTTATCAGCATGGCGAGGTTTTTGTTACTGATGATGGTGCTGAGACTGATTTGGATTTGGGCCATTATGAGCGTTTCATTGATATTAATCTGACCAAGGGCTCTAATATTACCACTGGTAAGGTTTATTGGAATGTTCTTAACAAGGAGCGCCGTGGTGATTATCTGGGCAAGACTGTCCAGGTTATTCCTCATATCACCAATGAGATTAAGCAGCGTGTTTATGATGTGGCTGCCAGCGATGGTGCAGACGTAGTTATTACCGAAATCGGTGGCACTGTAGGTGATATTGAGTCCCTGCCATTTATGGAGGCTATTCGCCAGGTCAAGAAGGAAGTTGGCCGTAACGATGTACTGTACATTCATGTTACTCTGGTTCCTTATATTTCTGCCGCTGGCGAGCTTAAGACTAAGCCAACCCAGCACAGTGTAAAGGAACTGCGGGGCATTGGTATTCAGCCAGATATTCTGGTATGCCGTGCTGAGAAGCCTTTGACTAAGGATATGAAGCAGAAGCTGGCTTTGTTCTGCGATGTAGAGGAAAAGGCTGTTATTGAGAATCTGACTGCTGACACCATTTATGAGGTTCCTCTGATGATGCAGGAGGAAGGCCTGGATCGCATTGTTCTGGAGAAGCTGGGTATGGATTACAGTCCTGTAAATATGGAGGACTGGGCCCAGATGGTCAACAAGATTAAGAATCCTCAGAAGAAGGTAAAGGTGGCTGTAGTTGGTAAGTATGTAGAGCTGCCAGATGCTTATATTTCTGTAACTGAGGCTCTCCACCATGCAGGTATTGCCAATGATGCTGCTGTTAAGATTCACTGGGTAAATTCCGAGGAGATTGAGAACTCTGCTTTGGATCTGGATGAGGAATTTGCTGGCTGCAAGGGTATTCTGGTACCTGGCGGCTTTGGTGATCGCGGTGTTGAGGGCAAGATTAAGGCTATTCAGTATGCTCGTGAGCACAAGATTCCATTCCTGGGCCTGTGCCTTGGTATGCAGTGTGCAGTTATTGAATTTGCCCGCCACGTATGCGGCATGACTGATGCTCACAGCACCGAGTTTAATTCCGAGACTGACCATCCAGTTATTGACCTGATGGCTTCTCAGGTAGATGTAGATAAGAAGGGCGGCACCATGCGCCTTGGTGCATATCCTTGCAAGGTACAGAAGGACACCAAGACCTATGCAGCTTATGGCTCTGAGGAGATTAGCGAGCGTCACCGTCATCGTTACGAGTTTAACAATGACTTCCGTCAGCAGCTTTCTAAGGCTGGCATGGTGATTGCTGGTACCCTGCCTGATGACAGCCTGGTAGAGATTGTAGAGGTAAAGGATCATCCTTGGTTCGTGGCTTCTCAGTTCCATCCAGAGCTGAAGTCCCGTCCTAACCATCCACATCCACTGTTTAAGGACTTCGTAACTGCTGCTCTTAACGTAAAGTAATTTTTGATACTTTCAAAGCTGCCACTTTGTTGTATAATAGGTTTCTTCCCTTCAAAATATTGATTTGTGTTGTTTTGCCGCATAAATGGTTAGGTATTTATGCGGCTTTTCTTTTGTCCTTAATCGGAGCAAGTGTAGGAGGATAAATTTTGATTTATTGAGTTACCTCTCTCCTCAAATATTGTAAATGAAAGTCGTTATGTCCGTGGGTTCTCGAAATACAGCCTGCGGTCATAACGACTTTTGCTCTGTCCGACTTAATGGCCCTACCTGAGGGGTTATACTGACGCAGTAATACCGCTTGTCGCTGAGCCAATTCACAGAGGCCGTAATGACAGAGATAGCCACCGGGGCCACTTTTGCTGCGCAAAAGCAGGAGTCTCCCGACGCAAAAGTGTCATGCCCCTCCGGCTGTGTCGAATCATTCTGCCTTTACTGTACCTAATAGCCACATCTGAGATAGTACCCACGAAAACCCGCTCTCGCTCCTAGCTAAGCCTAGCGGATGCTAAATTCCTTCTGCGCCT
>NZ_JADYTY010000015.1 GCF_021531495.1 Anaerovibrio lipolyticus | reverse complement strand
AGCAAAAGTCGCCATGACCGCAGGCTGTATTTCAAGAACCCACTGACATAACGACTTATATTTATGATACTAGAGAGAGATAGGCATCTCGGCAAATCAGAATTTAACGAAAATCGAATTTATCATTATGACCAACCCACTTAACATCTTCACCATAACTTGTTTTATACATTACCAATACTATATCAGGCTTATATTCGGAAACATATTTTCTAACACTTCCATTAAAATGTCGAATATCCAATAGACGCAAATCCTTCAACCCCATAGATAAAAATGTCATTGCAGTATCTAGCATAGAATCCCTGATAAGCAAAATCTTTTTATCCTGCAAATTTTCATTGGCAAAATTATGCACTATTATTTCTGGCTGATCTCCATATCCATACATGGCATATGGAGTTTCATTGTAAACATCTCCTGAACCGAATTCCTGCTTATTGTAAAAAATGGAAAAATCGCCTGTTTCCCTAATGCCACATTCTGAAATTTCCATATAAACATTTGTTTTGAATTTAGGATAATAAATATCGAAATCATCCAACTCTGTATTGACCAAAGTTAGCTTTTTCCCCTGAGAACCCAAAAAACTTTTTTCATATTTATCATCATAATAATCATTTAGCGAAAAATGTTCCCGATTGACATCTACACCATAGTCATTTGCCAATTTTTCAACTATCCTGCCAGCAGCCCAAAGAGCTGTATCCGGCTTCCAATGATGGTCTGTACGGAAAAATGCCTGATGCCACCCAGCACTTCCTACATGCTCATACAAATCCTGTCGTAAATCATATACAGATATACCTTTCGCCTTCAAACCTTCCAATAATCTGTCTGCATTTTCATTACTATAATCTATGCCCTTCATTTCACTATCTCCCCAAGGATTAGTTTTGCCTGGGGATTGAATATACAAAAATTCAGCATTTTGAGATTTTACAAAATCTGCAAATTCGTTTACCGCAGCAATACGCTCATCCTGATTTTTATTGTTTTCCACAAAAGTAAGATAACCATCCTGCATTTTGGCTACCTGCATAGCAGGATTGATAACATTCCAGCCAATTTTTTGCTCCACCTCACGCCCGGCTTCTACAAACCATCTGTACAAAACGAGCCATTTAGTACACCAATCAACTATTTTTGTATCCTCTAGGGTATGTATTTTGGCCTCAAAGGCTCTTCCCCTCTGCCAGATTGTTACATCCTCTGCGTCATCAAATGGATATGCTTTCTTCCAATTTACATCAACTTTTCTATACTTTGCATCAACCTCCGTTCGCTGCAATCTTTTATTGTCAAAAAATATAGTGTGCGTAATAGCATTATCCCAATGAAGCCTTTTTATTAAAATATGCTTTGCACCTAAACGAACAAATATGCTTATAAAGAAAAATATCAACACCAGCATACACAGAAGCATAGCTTTTTCTCTAAAACTAATAATCTTCATTATCTACTTTCCCCCTAGAAATTGAAATAAATAAAAGGGTTATAGCTTCCACTAATACACATTAAAACAGATAATAAAAATATCGCAGTGCCTAATATCCCTTCAATATTTTGTCCCCATACCTGACAGCAAAACTTCTTTTGCAAATATGGTACTACCGGCATGGATAATAAAAACGCCAATACAAGCAACATATAACTGCCTGATAAATAATGATAAAATATTTCATCCGCAAGTTTATTTCCGCCAACGCCTAACATAATTCCTATATATCCTAGAGCATCTCCTATACTATCGGAACGGAAGAACACCCAGCCAATAATAACCACTACCATTGCATATATATGAGATATAACTGCCATTTTATTTGGCATGCCTATGATTTTCTCTACTACTAACCACAGGAAATACCAAAGGCCCCAACATATGAAAGTCCAATTAGCACCATGCCACATACCGGTTAATGCCCATACCACAAAAAGATTTCCCAGCCAGCGTCCTTTGCTGCAGCGATTACCACCTAAGGGAATATATACATAATCCCTAAACCATGAACTAAGTGATATATGCCATCTACGCCAAAATTCTGTTATACTGCTGGATATATATGGATAATTGAAATTTTCCGGAAATTTGAACCCAAACATTTTGCCAAGTCCAATTGCCATATCTGAATAACCCGAAAAATCAAAATATATCTGAAGTGTATATGCTATTGCGCCTAACCATGCCGTAGCCATTGATTCTGGCATACCTGCATTAAATATATTATCAGCTAGCATAGCCATATAATTTGCGATTAAAACCTTTTTGCCCAGACCATAACTAAAACGTAACATACCATCAGCAAAATCCCGCAAATTTTCTTGTCGTTCTATAATTTGTCTTTCAATAACATCATAGCGAACTATAGGTCCAGCAATTAATTGGGGAAACAGTGCTATATACAATCCTACATTAAGCACACTACGTTGTGCCTTGGCTTTACCATAATAGATATCAAATATATATGATAATAACTGAAAAGTAAAAAATGAAATTCCAACTGGCAAGGCTATATTTATATTTGATGTATCAATGCACAATAATCCACCAAATTGCTCACTGACAAAAGTAAGATATTTGAACACAAAAAGCATAAATACAAAGAACACTGTACCTATGGTCAGCCATCTTTTTCGGAGTTTTTTGCTATCTGTAAATTCTAGCTTCAAACCTATTAACCATCCCATGATAATTTCAAAAATCATAATGCAAACAAATAATGGTTCGCCATATGCATAAAATGCCAAGCTCATTAGCAACAGGAAATTGTTGCGAAATTTACGGCTGTTTAGACACGGATTATAGTAAACCATTACCGTAAATGGTAAAAATAAAAACAAAAATACTGTAGATGAAAATACCAAATGTCTCGCCTCCATGTTAATATATCAAACCATTGGCTTTATGCCTGTCCATTATATTAACACATTCGCCCCCCCGTACAAGACTTTAATCACATGAGCTAAAACTATTCTCTTTACCCAGCAAAACAGGCCTGAACTAAATTCAGACCTGTTCATTGACAAATATTAGAAACAGTAATTGAAGCTTAACATATTATTGCAACCAATCTGCAAATCATCTACCCCTACCAATTCCCCTATCCTTATATTCCCTCACAGCCCGCCTCTAACACCTGCCTGCAACAGCCTTATTCTTGGCACAAAAATAAGGGCATAGCCGCCTTACAAGCCGAATACGCCCCTTTTTTCACAAAGTTTGTAAATATTTAGTTTTTCTTATTGTTTGGTTATTGATTAAATTTGTTGTATTGGATTTTTTCGTACAATATATTCTGCAACCTTACAATAAAGCAGCATATTTGGCAAATTCACTCTTAGGTATGCCAATAAACTCCATGGCCTGTTCCTTAGACCAGCTATTCTTGGCAATAATCACCCGCAAAATTTCTACAGTGTTATTTAACGCGCCAATAGCTTTGCCCCTTGCCTCGCCCATTGCCTCACCAATGGCTTTTCCACGCGCCTCACCACGTGCTTCTACCTTGTCCAATACTTCACACATATTGATTCCCCCCTTGTCATGAGAAAGTTCTCTACCCATTTCAACATATTTATTATCTTGTGTTAATACAGACATTAATTTCAAGAAACTATCTGTATGCCTGATGATTTTATCCTTTGGTACATAATCCTTATTTTTACTAAGCTGTACAAAATAGTCTGCAATAATCTGAAAATCACTGGTAAATTTTTCTACCTGCTCCCCTGTAAGCCTTGGTACATCCAGAACATCCAAATCAAGTTGATACTAAAAAATATGATACCGTAGGCAATTTCTTGTCCTTACACCTCCCAATATTTTATTTATGGGCAACAAAAATCCTTTGCAAAAATAAACTTACAAAGGATTTACGTATTTATTATTCGACAATATTTTCCAATCTCCTGCCTAAGTAGAAAAAATTTTTATTTGCCGAGTTTTCTATCTCCCTAAGGATGTAAATATAATTCGGGATGTCAAAGATTCTTGAAATACAGCCTGCGGTCATAACGACTTTTGCTCTGTCCGACTTAATGGCCCTATCTGGTGATTTATCCTTACGCAATAATACCGCTTGTCGCTGAGCCAATTCACAGAGGCCGTAACGATAGAGAGTGCCACCGGGGCCACTTTTGCTACGCAAAAGCAGGAGTCTCCCGACGCAAAAGTGTCATGACCCTCCGGCTGTTGCCGAATCATCAAGGCTTATCGATACTATTAATTCCAATAATTCTGCTATCTTCGTAGGAAATAGGTCATTTCAAATAATGCCAAAGCAGGAAGATACAATGAATACACTAACGAGCGGTATGGGAGTACCCTGCACAGGTACTCTTCGCGCCTCGGTACTTAGCGATTCATGAGCTTTCGGGGCGTTAGCCACGAATTGCCTCATGAGAGCTTTAGTACCGCTAGGCGAGAAAAGTAGCGAAAGCGTGCCTGAAAGGGTACTCCCATATCGCCATATAGAGAATTTATGTATTTGGTAAATCAGAATTTCTCAGAATCAAACAGCTTTATTTGTATACGCAAAAAGACTGCCGACCAGCGACAGCCTTTCATGCTAAATCTTATTTTACAACCTGTGCCAAAGTAGCAGCAACACTCTTGCTCATAATATCCAGAGCTGTATCAACAGCCTTCAGATACAAAAGACCACCATCTGCAACTCCACGACCATTAGATACTGCATTCAGATCAATATACTCGTGAGTTGGCAGCTTGCTACGCTCCTCAGCAATTTTTTCCTTGAGAATCTGCTCAATAGCTTCCTGTGTCATTTTTCAACCTCTCCTCTACAACAAAGTTAAGATAATTATAACATAGATTGTACATATTGTGGAAAAATTTTTTTACGCCAGCACAATTTTACTAAAGTCAGCCACCTGACAAATCAAATTATCCACCAGCTTCAAAAGACCAAGACGATTATTCTTAATCTTCTCATCCTTGTCCATAACCATAACCCCATCAAAGAATGCATCAATAGGGGCAGCCAGCTGAGACAAGGTAGCAATAGCACCAGCATAATCCTGAGCCTCAATTTCCCTCTCTACCTTGGAAGCTGCAGCTTCATAAGCCTTGCACAAATCCTTCTCCACCTGTTCAGCCAAAAGATCAGTCTCTACAGCAGCCTGAACATCCTCAGCCTTGCGAGCAATATTACCAGTGCGCACAAAGGCCTGAATGGTTTTCTCCATATCCTGCTTTACAGCCTCATTAACAGCCTGTGCTCTCAGGAATACGCCATAAATATCATCTACAGTTACAAATACAGCATCCACTACATCATAGCGAATACCAGCATCTGCCAGAACGTTCTTCAAGCGCAGCTTCATGAAATCAGCTACATCATTCTGCAGCTTGGCCTGCTGACCAGCATCAGCAATATTCAAAAGCTCCATAGCCTTGGCTACCAGCTGGCTAAGAGAAATATGATACTGAGCTTCCTTCAGCATATTCACAATACCCAAAGCCTGACGGCGCAGAGCAAATGGGTCCTGAGAACCGGTAGGAATCAGACCTCTGCTAAAGGTACCTACAATAGTATCAATCTTGTCTGCCAGGGAAACAATTCTACCAGCCACAGAAGCAGGCTGGCTATCCCCAGCAAAACGAGGCATATAATGCTCATCAATAGCCTGAGCTACAGCCTTGGTTTCGCCATCCAGCAAAGCATATTCACGGCCCATTACACCCTGCAGCTCAGTAAACTCAGTAACCATGCCAGTTACCAAATCAGCCTTGGCCAGCTTGGCAGCCCGTACAGCATCCTTCTTATCCTGCTCATTGGCACCAATAGCATCAGCAATATAACCAGCCAGAACCTCCAAACGGAGAGCCTTGTCATAGATAGTACCCAGACCATCCTGGAACACAACAGTCTTAAGCTTTTCACCATGCTGCTCCAGAGTCTTTTTTCTATCCTCATCAAAGAAGAACTGAGCATCCTCCAAACGAGCACGCAGTACACGCTCATTACCATGCTGTACAGTCTCCAGATGCTCCTTGCCACCATTACGAATAGTAATAAAGAGAGGCAGCAGCTGGCCATCCTTCAAAACAGGGAAATAGCGCTGATGATCACGCATTGGAGTAATAACCGCCTCAGCTGGCAGAGCCAAATATTTCTCGTCGAACTTGCCACAAAGAGCAGTAGGATACTCTACCAGATAGAGAACCTCCTCCAGCAAATCCTCATTAACCTCAGCCTGACCGCCATTGGCAGCAGCCACCTCAGCAATCTGCTGGCGAATCATTTCGCAACGCTCATTCTGATCTACAATAATAGAAGCCTTGCGACAAGCCTCTACATAATCCTCAGCATTGGCAATCTCAAAATCTCCCTCAGAAAGGAAACGATGGCCACGGGAAGTTCTGCCAGACTTAACATTGGCAACCTCAAAATCAATAACATCCTGACCATAGAGAGCCACCAGCCAGCGAAGCGGACGGATAAACTTGTAGTCCAAATCTGCCCAATGCATATTGTTAGGGAAATTCAAACCATCAACCAGGCCCTTTAAGGTGTCGCCCAGCAAATCAACAGTCTGGCCACCCTTTTCATGAACCATAGCATAAACATAGCCATCCTTGGTAACCAGCTCCTCAGGCTTTACACCCTGACCACGGGCAAAGCCCTGAGCTGCCTTAGTTGGGTTTCCATCTGCATCAAAGGCAATATTTACAGCAGGGCCGCGGTTTTCCTTGGAAAGGTCTGCCTGCCGCTCTGCCAAGCCCTCTACCAGCAGGGCACTACGGCGAGGAGTACCCAAAGTTTTAATATTCTTGTATTCAATACGCAGCTCCTCAAAGGTCTTAGCTGCATTTTCCTTCAACTGGGACAGGATTCCTGGCATTACATGAGCTGGAACCTCCTCAGTACCGATTTCTAACAATAAAGTCTTGCTCATGCCTTATTCCCCTTTCCCATCATAGGATAACCAAGCTCCTCACGCTGCTTCAGATAGCACTGAGCACACAGTCTAGCCAGCTTTCTTACACGACCGATAAAGGCAGCACGTTCAGAAACACTGATAGCACCACGAGCATCCAGCAGATTGAAGGCATGAGAGCACTTCAATACATAATCATAAGCAGGATGTACATAGCCCTTTTCAATAACTCTTACAGCCTCAGCCTCATACTTATCAAACAGGTCAAAGAGCAAATCAGCATCAGACAAATCAAAGGCATAGGTAGACTGCTCAAACTCATTCTGATGGAAAACATCACCATAGGTGTAGTCACCAGTCCACTGAATGTCATAAACATTCTCCACGCCCTGAATATACATAGCCAGACGCTCCAGACCATAGGTAATCTCTACCGCAGTAGGCTTAATATCCTGACTGCCTACCTGCTGGAAATAGGTGAACTGAGTGATTTCCATACCATCCAGCCATACCTCCCAGCCCAGGCCCCAGGCACCCAGAGTTGGAGACTCCCAGTTATCCTCTACAAAACGGATATCATGCTCCTTTGGATTAATGCCCAGACGCTCCAAGGAAGCCAGATACAGCTCCTGAATATTGTCAGGAGATGGTTTCATAATAACCTGGAACTGATGATGCTGATAAAGACGGTTTGGATTGTCGCCATAACGGCCATCAGCAGGACGTCTGGATGGCTCCACATAAGCTACATTCCAAGGCTCAGGCCCCAAAACCCGCAAAAAAGTAAATGGGTTCATAGTACCTGCACCCTTTTCTACATCGTAAGGCTCGCCCAAAATACAGCCCTGTTCTGACCAGAACTGCTGCAAAGCCAGGATGATTTCCTGAAATTTCATATAAGTTATCCTCCTTCAAAGATGTTACAGTGCAAAAAAATACGCCCCTGTAACATTTACAAAAAATGCTACAGGGACGAGTAATTACCCGCGGTTCCACCCTGCTTGAACAGAAAACTCTGCTCCGCCTCATGGATATTTGCTTGCTGCTCCAAAGCGCCCTTCGTTCCCCTGCAGGCTTTCACCCTCCCTGCTCGCTAATGTGGAACTACTCCTCTTCTTCATTGCAAAATGAGTCTATCAAATTTTGCGAGAATTGTCAATCTAGGAAATACAAATATATTAAAAATTATATTTTCTGCAAAAGTCAAGTAAAGTCCTTAAATACGGTGTGCCTTCAGCCATAACAAGAAGCTGTCGCCCTACAATGTAACGACAGCTCCTCTTATTACCTATATTCCTAATATATCCTTCACCTGGGCTATATTCAATATCTCATATTCTGTTTTGATAGGGAAATTCTTCGCCATGCCCCGAGGGTTGAACCAGCAGGTATGAATCCCTGCATCCCGACCGCCCTGCATATCACTGGTAAGAGAATCTCCTACAATCAGAATCTCCTCCGGCTTGTAGTATCCTATCCGATCAAATACCTTTTGAAAAAATTTCTTAGATGGCTTCTCAAAACCCACATCCTCAGAAATAAAAATGTAATCCAGGATTTTGTCCAATCCGCTTTTGGCCAGCTTCCGCACCTGAGCCACCTTTGTACCATTGGTTACCGCACATTGCAGCAAACCAGCAGCCTTGCAGGCCTTAACAGTTTCCAGAGCATCGGCAAAAAAATACACTCCGTCCCCTAGGCGAACCTGATACATGGCATTAACCTTTTCTGCCAAAGAAGTATCTATTCCCTGATTGGCAAAAAACTCTCGAAACCTGCCTACCAATACTTCATCCTTGGTAATACGTCCCTGTTCCATAGCCAACCAATACTTCTTGTTGATATTGCTATATTCCTGCACCATGGCATCAGTACATCTAGGCAGATCAAAGGCTTCAAAACAGGCCTTAATGGCATAGCGCTCTGCTGGATGAAAATCCAAAAGGGTGCCATCAATATCCCAAAGAACCACCTTTATTTTGCTCATATTACACCTTATGCTTCTTTCAGGCCCATAACAGCATTCTGCAAATCCTTCAAAAGCTTTGGATTTGGCGTATTCAGGATTTTCTGCATATCCAGACAAATCTCAACCTTGCAATCCTTCAACGCATTTTCTACCTGACCAATGCTCTGACCACCCCAGCCATAGGAACCAAAGGCAAAGCCCTTCAATCCCTTTGGTGCCAAGCCCTTCATGTAGCAAAGGAATCCTGCAATGCTAGGCATCATATTGTTATTCAGGGTTGGAGAGCCAACAGCAATATATTTAGCATCCAAAAGTTCTGTCATAACATCAGAAATATGGTCACAACGCAAATCAAAAAGTACAGGCTTAATACCAATATGATAGAAAGCATCCGCTACATTTTTGGCCATAATCTCAGTTGTATGCCACATGGTATCAAATACTACCACAGCCTTATCGGTTTTCTGGAAGCTGCTCCAATCCTGATAGGCCTTGATAATATCCTCAATATTGGTACGCCAGGATACACCATGACCAGTGGCAATCATGCTGATTTTCAGGCCTGCCAAAGCACTGATGGCTTTCTGAGCCTGCATACCATATGGCATCAGAATATTGGCATAGTATTTCTTGGCCTGATGCATAACCTCATCCAAATTACGCTCATCAGCAAAGCGCTCAGTGGTAGCCAGATGCTGACCAAAACCGTCGTTGGAGAACAAAATCTCCTCCTCAGGGCAATAGGTTACCATGCTATCTGGCCAATGCAGCATAGGAGTAGGTACAAACTGCAAAGTACGCTTGCCCAGAGACAAGGTATCCCCTGCCTTAACAGTAATATAATCCTTTTCTCCATAACGGCCAGTCAGCCCCTTTAGACCGTTAGGATCGCTGGTAATAATTTTAGCATTAGGACACTGCTGAGACATAAAAGGAATACCGCCAGAATGGTCAGGCTCCACATGATTGGAAACAATGTAGTCAATCTTGGCAGGGTCCACAATATTGCGAATACGACCTAGCATTTCAAGGCAAAAAGGCGCCTTCACCGTATCAATCAAAGTAATCTTTTCGTCCATAATTAGATAAGCATTATAGGTTGAACCTTTTTCTGTGCTATAGCCGTGGAAGCTGCGCATGGAATAATCCATAGAGCCCACCCAATAAATATCTTTTTTAATCTCCACAGGTAACATAAAATAAACCACCTTTCCGCAAAAAAGCCTTTAAGGATTTGCCCTTTTGTCAGGCAATATCCATCCGAAATTTGTTGTACAATCTCTACTTCATTTATATAGAAAAATACTCTGGATGTCAAGATAATTAATTCTTTATCCAACCATATTTATAAAGCAGTGGTATATATTGCAGCCGCTCCCAAAAATCCTTGTTGGTTTCGCTGGTATGGAATACCGGCACTCGCTCCAAGGCATAAACATTGCTGTCCCGACTGACATTATCGTATTTAATGGTAAAAGCCCCCTTATAGCCAGCTTCCTTTACCAGCTCTGCAATATGAAGATTATAGGTTCCAGTAGGATAGGCCATAAAATCAGAATCTATGCCCAGCTTTTCCTTGATGGTCTGCCTGGATTTAACCAGCTCCTTGGTAATATCCTCGTCGCTGGCCTCAGTCATGGACTTGTGACTATAGGTGTGAGATTCAATATTAAAGCCTGCCTCCAAAAGTTCCTTGGCCTGATCCCAGGTAAGATAATTGTCATATACCCCCAGAAAACCTGTAACCACGAAAATAGTACCTTTCATACCATATTTTTTCATAATAGGAAAGGCATTGGTATAATTATCCTTGTAGCCATCATCAAAAGTAATCAGCACCGGCTTCTCCGGCAAATCTGCCCCATTGGCCACAAAATCGTATAGTTGTCCCGGCGTAATACAGGTAAAGCTGTATTCCTGCAGCCATTTCATATGCTGTTCAAAGTCATCCAAAGTAACAGATAGGGATTTGTGCTCATTGGCGATTTTGTGATAATTCAGCACCAGAACAGTCCGATTATCCTGTTCTACAGTTACTGCCGAAACAGGCAGAGTCTCCTCCTCCTGCTTTTCCTGCCAAAGGTGACCACCAGCCACCAACATCAGGCCAATAATCACCACACCCATAAAAATCAAAAATTCCTTGCTGGACAGCCTGGCCAGCTTTTCCTTTAACATCCCCATGACATTCTCCTAAACTATTTTCACTAACGCTAATCATATCACTTTATGTACAAGACACATATATTATTATACATTTTTTGCCCAAAAACTCAATCTATGATATAATAATTTAGTTATCAAGAGACTCTCAAAGGAGGAATTTATATGATGATTACCAAAGATATGTCCATTATGGAAGTTGTTACTAACTATCCTGATACTGTACCTGTATTCATGCAGTCTGGCATGGGCTGCATCGGCTGTGCCGCTGCTCATTTCGAGAACATTGAGCAAGGTGCTTTGGCTCACGGCATTGACGTTGATGAGCTGATTACTGCTCTCAACGATGTAGTGCCTCAGCAGTAAAACAAAAAACGACAGTCAGCTCCTCGGAGTTGACTGTCATTTTTTTGCTAAAATTTAATTACAGCTTAATCTCTGCTGCTTTTTTCAAGGTTTCTCTTGCCTCAGCTACCAGATTTTCCATAATCACAGCCATAGGCTCAATCTTTTTCAATGGAGTCAAGCTCTGACCGGCCTGCATCATGCCGTTTTCCACATCACCATCAACTGCTGCCAGCTTGTTGGTGCCAGTGGCCTTCTCCAGAAGAGTTGCCTTGTCTGCTTTGCCTGAGAATTCCAAGGCCTGATATTCTTCAGCAAATTTGTTTTTGATACCTCGAACAGCACTCTTGATAGTCTGACCAGTAACAATGGTATCAGTATCCACAGCCTCAATCAGCTTCTGCTTCATATTATTGTGAACTGGACATTCCTCAGCAATCAGGAAGCGGGTGCCAATCTGCACACCAGCAGCTCCCATCAGCAATGCGGCTGCAATACCCCGGCCATCAGCAAAGCCACCAGCCATAACCACTGGAATATCTACCTCTGGAATAACCTGAGTCATAAGAGCCATAGTAGTCAATACGCCAATATGACCGCCGGCCTCCATGCCCTCTACCACAATAGCATCTGCCTTATTATCCTGCAAGCGTTTGGCCAGCTTAACATTAGGTACTACAGGAATCACCTTGATACCTGCCTGGTGGAGAGGCTCCACATAGGGTACAGGATTGCCTGCTCCCAAAGTAACAAAGGCTGGCTTTTCCTCAATAATAACCTTGACAATATCCTCTTTGTTAGGAGCCATCAGCATAACATTAACACCAAAAGGCTTGTCTGTCAGCTGACGACATTTGCGGATTTCCTCTCTTACATAATCAGTGGTGCGACCGCCGCAGGAAATAATACCTGCACCGCCAGCATTGGATACAGCCGCTGCCATAACCGCATCAGATATCCAAGCCATACCTCCCTGAATAATTGGATATTTGATTCCCAGCACATCACAAATACTCTTTGCCATAATAGATCCCTCACTTTTACCTTATTTTATACTAATTCAGCAATCTCATAGAGCAGCTTCTCAGAATCAGCCCAGCCCAGGCATGGATCTGTAATAGATTTGCCGTAGCAATGCTCACCAATCTTCTGATTGCCTGGCTCAATATAGCTTTCAATCATAAGTCCCTTTACCAGCTTCTTAATGTCATCAGCATGGTTACGGCTATGAATAATCTCCTTGGCAATGCGAATCTGCTCCTGATACTTTTTACCAGAATTGCTGTGATTGGTATCTACAATACAAGCTGGATTCTGCAAATCACGCTGAGCGTAAAGATCGCTTAATAAACGAAGGTCCTCATAATGATAGTTTGGCAGATTCTGACCATGCTTGTTCACGGAACCACGAAGAATAGTATGAGCCAATGGATTGCCTGGGGTATGGGCTGCATAGTTGCGGAAAATGAAATCATGAGGCACCTGAGCAGCTACTACGGAATTTAACATAACGCTTAAATCGCCGCCAGTTGGATTCTTCATACCTACAGGTACATCACAGCCACTGGCTACCAGACGATGATACTGGTTTTCAGATGAACGAGCACCTACAGCAATATAGGACATAATATCAGACAGATATGGCAGATTATCTGGATACAGCATTTCGTCTGCTGTAGAGAAGCCTGTTTCCTGCAGCACCTTCATGTGAAGATGACGAATAGCAATAATACCCTCCAGCAAATCTGGCTTTTTCTCTGGATCTGGCTGATGCATCATACCCATATATCCCTCGCCAGTTGTCCTAGGCTTGTTAGTGTAGATACGAGGAATGATAATCAGCTTGTCCTTGGTTTTTTCCTGTACATCTACCAGGCGGGAAACATAGTCCAGAACAGCTTCCTCATTGTCGGCTGAGCATGGTCCGATAATAGCTATAAATTTATCGCTTTCACCAGTAAAGACCTTGCGAATTTCCTCATCTCGCTCCTGCTTCTTGGCTGCCAGCTCTGGTGCCAGTGGTAATTGCTGACGAATTTCTTCCGGTGTTGGTAATTTGGTTACAAAGGTGAATCCCATATATATTGCTCCTTTCAATTCAAGGGCAGGTTAAGCTAAAAGTCCCCCGCTGAAAATTGTTCTCTACTATTATAACACGATTCCTATGATAAAATAAAGTAAAGTCCACCTTACCAGAATAATTTATCAGATGAATTTTTATGAAAAAAGACTGCTCCCCATTATACACCAAGGAACAGTCCCTTTAATTTGAAATTATTTATTTTTTTGCAAGAAATTATATACAGCACCCATTAGGTTTGCATCGTTGCCATGCTCCGCCCTTACTACCTGAGGACAGATTCTGGCAATTTTTACCTTGGCTAAAATGCTGTGGATATAGCGGTTGATATTTTCAGCAAAATCCGGACGCTCACTAATAGCTCCGCCAATAACGAACAACTCAGGATCCACGCAATATTGGATATTATAGATAGCTATTGCCAAAGCCTCATACATTTCCTCAACAGCCTTATGGGCTATCTCATCTCCAGTCTCCTGCAGGGCAAAAACATCCTTGCCATTCAGGGCATTCTTATCCAATCCCTTGGCCAGAGACACCTTCTCTGCCAAGGCTATGGTAGAAGCTGCATTACTGAGCGTAGTTCCCTTATCATCCATAACCATATAACCAAATTCGCCACCATGAAGATGCATACCGTGATGAATCTGCTTATTTTTAACCACAGCACCACCAACACCGGTGCCAATAACCAGGAATACTACATCCTGGCAGAGCTTGGCCACTCCCAGCCAAGCCTCTCCCAGCGCCGCACAATTAGCATCATTTTCCATAGCCACTGGCAGGAAAAGCTTTTCACCCAAGGCCCTCTTAATGGGAAAATCATGAATATATGGCAAAGCACTGGTACCGCCAATGATACCTGCAGCATCATCCACAGCTCCCGGCAGACTAAAGGCAGCTCCTATTAGCTTGTACTTCACAGCCAAGCTTTCCTTTACCTGTATCAATTCATTATAAAAATCATCCAAATTATCCGGTGTATCCACACTACCCTTTGTTAAAATCTCTCCATCTGCTGTCATCACAGAAAACTTTATACTGCTGCCTCCAACATCAAATGCCAAAATTGCCATCTAAACCACCTTCACTTCCTTGATTTCTCATTAATCAGCCTCTATTTCTCCCAGGGAGCAATTTATCTACAGCCAAAGGAATTATTTAACTGCTTGTATATCGTCAAAATACATAACAGAATCTACGGTCTTTTCACCCACTGTATTACAGTAAATCCCAAAATGCTTAATATTAGCAGGCTCCAAACGTCCTCCATTCTTTCCCTTGAAGGAATCAAATGGCAATATTATCAGCTTTTGTCCCATGCCATCAGGCTTCAGCCAAAACTGCAGACCACGACAGCCACTCCAATTTACATTTTTTAAGCTCTTGACAATACCTGCATAGCCACCTTTGTTAATACTATACTGGAAAGCTAGTCCATTCGTTCCACCATGCTTTTCCCCAGACAGCTTCGGCACTACTGTACAACCAGAGCCGGTATTGGCATTATAGGCCCCACCGAGCAAACCATTATCGCCATAATAATTATCAAAATCATCTACCAATAAAGGATTTTCTGCAGGAGCAGCCATATTCAACAGTACAGGCACCTTATCTGATAGGCCGCCACCTACCATTACCTCCACACTGGCAATCTGGGCTCCCAGACTGCTAACCTCTGCCTTGCTTAGAACAGCCTTGGCCAGATTATTTTCTGCCACCGCTGGAATTTCACGCAGCAGCTTGCCAGCCTTATCCCTGATAACAAATGCTACGCTATCATTTCTACCACCTAACTTTGCTACTAGCTGTAAATCCCCCAGCACCCGCTGATAGGAGCTAGGCGCCAGCAGATAAGCATAAGCATCCTTTGCCACAGATTTCTTCACGGCAATCTTGGTAAAATCAGCCGATTCATTCATAAATACAGAGGCATCTTTATTATAAAATATAATAAAGCCATTGGAAAGCTCCTGGCCCCTATTTTTGCTTATCATATAAGGCTGGTCAAAATTCGTATCCTTAACCTCCCACGACTAAAGTCGCGGGGTTCCCAGCCAAGAATCCTAACGGATTCAGATACACTGGGCTATCCCCGTAGTTCCTACGGTTCTTACATATGTTATGCTCCTCTCTCATAATACCAATTAATCATCTATAAGTTTTCTTCTTTTATCTACATTACTTATTATAATCATAAACATACACTATTTCAAATAAAAGTTATATCTTTTTTTATTTTTAAGTTCTGTTATTAGATGTTTTGTTGTATTTTTTTATATTAAAAAAGCATAATAAAAAGGGAGACACCCTTAAAGGATGCCTCCCTCATGTCGTACTATAAATAACCGATTAGCCGATTACAGCCAGAACATCGCCGGACTGTACAGCCTGGCCAGCTGCTACGTTGATAGCCTTTACAGTGCCGTCAACAGGAGCAACGATCTCATTCTGCATCTTCATAGCCTCAAGAATGAGAACTACTTCGCCAGCCTTTACAGCCTGGCCAACAGATGCTACCAGCTTAATAACCTTGCCTGGCATTGGTGCATTAACAGCGGACTCGCCAGCTGCAGGTGCTGCTGCTGGAGCGGCTGGTGCTGCAGGTGCAGGTGCTGCTGGAGCTGCTACTGGAGCAGGTGCAGGTGCTGCTGGAGCCTTAGGAGCCTTAGGAGCTGCTGCCTTTACTTCCTCAACCTCAACCTCATAGGCAGTGCCATTTACAGTAATGTTGAACTTTTTCATCTAATGTACCTCCAAATTTTAATGATACTAGCTATCTCTTACAATGGAATATTACCATGCTTCTTAGCAGGCATGGACTCACGCTTGCTTGCACAAGCATTCAAAGCAGTAATAATCAATGGACGGGTCTCGCATGGCTCAATTACCATATCAGCATAGCCACGCTCAGCAGCCTTGTATGGAGTAGCAAACTCATCTACATAGTCCTGAGTATTCTTAGCCTTCTGCTCTGGCTCATCACGCTTGAAGATAATATTAGCTGCACCAGCAGGGCCCATAACTGCAATCTCAGAAGTAGGCCATGCCATAACCTGATCAGCACCCAGCTCACGGCAGCACATAGCAATGTAGGAACCACCATAGGCCTTACGAGTGATAACAGTAATCTTTGGCACAGTAGCCTCAGAGTATGCATACAGCATCTTGGCACCATGACGGATAATACCGCCATGCTCCTGACCAACACCTGGCAGGAAGCCTGGTACATCTACCAGATTTACCAGAGGAATGTTGTAGGCATCGCAGAAACGGATAAAACGTGCAGATTTATCAGATGCATCAATATCCAGGCAGCCACCCATAACCTTTGGCTGGTTGGCAATAATACCAACAGTACGGCCATCAAAGCGGGCAAAGCAGCAAATGATATTGGTAGCGAAATGCTGATGAACCTCATAGAACTGGCCATCATCAACCAGCATCCTGATAACATCCTTCATGTCATAAGGAGCATTTGGATTGTCAGGAATAACAGTGTTCAGCTCTGGATC
This sequence comes from Anaerovibrio lipolyticus, assembly GCF_021531495.1. Lineage (GTDB taxonomy): Bacteria > Bacillota > Negativicutes > Selenomonadales > Selenomonadaceae > Anaerovibrio. The sequence goes on along the minus strand of NZ_JADYTY010000015.1, from coordinate 36,488 downwards.
CATACGGTTTGGATCATCATTGGTAGCAACGATAGGAGTCTCCTCCATGTTGTTGCTTGGCAGGAAGCTCAGCAGATAACGAATCTGCTGGATGCAGTCATCCTCATTAGCTGCTACAAAATGAGCAACACCGGACTTGGAGTTGTGAGTTACTGCACCACCCAGAGCCTCAGCAGTTACTTCCTCATAGGTTACGGACTTAATAACTGCAGGACCAGTAATGAACATCTGGGAAGTCTTATCTACCATGTAGATAAAGTCAGTAATAGCTGGAGAATATACAGCACCGCCAGCACATGGACCCATGATTACGGAAATCTGAGGAATTACGCCAGATGCAGCAGTGTTGCGATAGAAGATACCTGCATAACCAGACAGAGCATCTACAGCCTCCTGAATACGAGCACCACCGGAATCATTAATGCCGATAATAGGTGCGCCCATCTTCATAGCCAGATCCTGAACCTTCCAGATTTTCTTGGCATGCATCTCACCCAGAGAACCACCCTCAACGGTGAAGTCCTGTGCAAATGCATATACCAGACGGCCGTCAACAGTACCATAACCGGTAACAACGCCCTCAGCTGGCAAATCCTTCTTCTCCTGACCAAAGTTGGTGCAACGATGCTTTACGAACTGATCCAGCTCAATAAAGGAGCCTTCATCAAAAAGCTTTTCCAGACGCTCACGAGCAGTCATCTTGCCTTTTGCATGCTGCTTCTCAATGCGCTTCTCACCACCGCCCTGAAGGATATGTGCCTTCTTGGCGTTCATAAGTTCAATTTTTTCCTGAACTGTAGCCATTTTTTACCTCCTCAACAGCCCTATAATTGGCTGAGTTATTTATCTGTCCTCGTGCTGGCAGAGCTCCAGGAGCACGCCAAAGGTGGATTTTGGATGTACAAATGCAATATCTGCACCGCCTGCACCCTTACGAGGCTTGGTATCAATCATTCTGATGCCCTTTTCCTGCAATTCTGCAATAGCAGCAGGGAGATCATCTACACGGAGAGCAATGTGCTGAATACCGCCACGGCCGCCGTTCTTTTCAATAAATTTAGCAATTGGGCTATCTGGTTCAGTTGCTGCCAAAAGCTCAATCTCGGAGCCATTTGGAGTTGGATTGAAAGTAGTAGTAACCTTCTGCTCAGCTACAGTTTCCTGACCAGTGCAAGGAAGTCCGATTGCAGTCCAGAAGTTCTGAGTCTCTTCCAAATCATTTACAGCAACACCAATGTGATCTACACCTAAAATCTTGAATGCCATTTAGCATACCCCCTAAAATACAATTACTCTTTTAGCATATCATGCATAACATCAGCTACTACAGTATAAGGATCGGTTTCCCGACGCTTAATCTGCTCTACATATTCATCCAGCTTGCCGGTTTCATCCAGCTTGCCAGTAATATACTTGCCAATGTTGCTATGTAGAACATCCAGCATTTCATTCTTGGAACGCTCAGTGCGACGTTTCTGGAGAATTCCTGTCTCACTGATGTACTTGAAATGCTTTTCGATATTCTCAACAGTTTCAGTGATGCCTTCATTCTGACTGGCTATAACCTTTTGGATAGGCGGCCGCCATGTGTTTCCTACAGCATGCTTGGCCACATTGAGATGGTGGAACTGATCAGCTAAGGCTTTCTCAGTATCGGTCTGTTCCATCTGCATGCCATGAGCATCCAAATCCAGCATCATATTCAGTTCGCGAACCAGCTTGTCAGCGCCATCATGGTCTGCCTTGTTGATAGTGAATACATCACCAATCTCCAAGATACCTGCCTTGATAGCCTGAATATCATCACCCATGCCAGGGATTAACACAACCATGGTTGTATCCGCAGCCTTCACGATGTCAACCTCAGACTGTCCTACACCTACGGTCTCAACAAAAATAATGTCCTTACCGAAGGCATCCATTGCCTTGATGGCATCCGCAGTCTTATGTGACAATCCACCCAGGCTGCCGCGGGTTCCCATACTACGAATGAAAACACCCTCGTCCATAGTTAGGCTATTCATACGAATACGATCACCTAGGATAGCACCACCAGTAAATGGGCTCGTAGGATCTATGGCAATAATACCAACAGTCTTTCCCTGAGCACGATAAGCCTTAGCCAGCTTATCAGTCAAGGTACTTTTGCCTGCTCCCGGAGGCCCGGTAATTCCCAGAACAAAAGCGTGACCAGTATGAGCATAAAGCCGCTTCATTATGTCCACAGCTTCATCATACTCATTTTCAATAGCAGTGATAGCACGGGATAAAGCTAGCCGGTTGCCTTTTAACAATTCTTCTACAATGTCCATTCTGCACCACCAATAAGTACAATGACACAGGGGCCAGATATCCAGAGCAGCCTCTAAAGACTCCTCCGGATAATGACCGCCTCTGTCAAAATTATTTACTAAAGCTTATTTTACGTTAGCCTTGATAAAGTCTACAATAGCGCTGGTAGGAGTACCAGGAGTAAATACCTCTGCTACGCCTGCTTCCTTCAGAGCTGGAATATCAGTCTCAGGAATAACACCGCCGCCGATAATCAGAACATCATCCATGCCCTTCTCCCGAACCAGATTTACAACCTTAGGGAACAGATGTGGATGAGCACCGGAAAGAATAGACATTGCTACAACATTTACGTCCTCCTGCAGAGCTGCCTCAGCAATCTGCTCAGGAGTCTGACGAAGACCAGTATAAATAACCTCAAAACCTGCATCACGGAGTGCACGGGCAACAACCTTAGCGCCACGATCATGGCCATCCAGGCCTGGCTTTGCAACTAAAACTCTAATACGCTTTTCCATTTCTATGTACCTCCAACTACTAATTACAGATTTACATGAGCCTCATACTCACCAAATACTTCACGCATTACACCGCAAATCTCACCGAGAGTTGCATATGTGTGTACAGCCTTCAAAATGTGTGGCATAAGGTTCTCATTCTCATCCTGGCAAGCAGCCTTCAGGTCAGCCAAAGCAGCCTTTACAGCATCATTGTCACGCTTAGCCTTCATGGCATGGAGACGCTCACACTGAGCAACACCAACAGAGGCATCTACCTTCAGCAGGCCCTTTGGAGGTTCTTCCTCAACCTGGAACTTGTTAACACCAACGATGGTCTTTGCACCAGACTCAACATCCATCTGCCACTTGTAAGCAGAATCCTGAATTTCCTTCTGGATGTAGCCCTTCTCAATAGCAGCAACAGCACCGCCGATTTCATCAATCTTGTTAATGTATTCCCATGCTTCCTTCTCAATCTTGTTGGTGAGAGCCTCTACATAGTAGGAACCAGCCAATGGATCAATTACATCAGCCAGACCAGACTCATAAGCAACAATCTGCTGGGTGCGGAGAGCGATCATTACGGATTCCTCAGTTGGCAGAGCCAAAGCCTCATCACGGGAGTTGGTGTGGAGGGACTGAGTACCACCCATAACAGCAGCTGCAGTCTGCAGAGCAACACGAACGATGTTGTTGTTAGGCTGCTGTGCAGTCAACATGGAGCCTGCAGTCTGAGTATGAACACGCAGCATCATGGACTTTGGCTTCTCAGCGTGGAAACGCTCCTTCATAACCTTAGCCCATACGCGGCGGGAAGCGCGGAACTTAGCAACTTCTTCCAGAACGTTGTTATGTGCATTCCAGAAGAAGGAGAGACGGCCTGCGAAATCATCAATGTGCAGACCAGCCTTAATAGCAGCCTCGCAATATGCAATACCATCAGCAATGGTAAATGCAATTTCCTGAGAAGCAGTAGAGCCTGCCTCACGGATATGATAACCGGAAATAGAAATAGTATTCCACTTTGGAACGTTCTTGGAGCAATACTCAAAGATATTGGTAATCAGACGCATGGATGGACGTGGAGGGAAGATATAAGTACCACGAGCAGCATACTCCTTCAAAATATCGTTCTGAATAGTACCCTTCAGCTGGTCAGCTGGTACACCCTGCTTCTCTGCAACAGCGATGTACATAGCCAACAGAACGGATGCAGGTGCGTTGATAGTCATGGAAGTGGAAACCTTGCCCAGGTCAATCTTGTCGAAGAGAACTTCCATATCAGCAAGGGAGTCAATAGCAACACCAACCTTGCCTACCTCGCCCTCAGAAATAGCATCATCGGAATCATAACCAATCTGAGTAGGCAGGTCGAAAGCACAAGACAAACCAGTAGCACCGGACTCAATCAAATAGCGATAACGCTTGTTGGACTCTGCAGCAGTGGAGAAACCTGCATACATACGCATAGTCCAGAAACGACCGCGATACATAGTAGGCTGTACACCACGAGTATATGGATACATACCAGGGAAGCCAATTTCATCGGCATAGTCAGTATCCTTAATATCCAATGGAGTGTACAAACGCTGCTCTGGCAGGTGTGGACGCTCTGGGAAGCGGGAAATTGCCTTCTCTACGCTGGCATTATATTTCTCTAAACCAGCCTGAATTTTTTCATTGCTCATAATTTTAAAAACCCCCTATTATTTTTTCATGGTACCGGTTTCCTGGAATCTTTCATGCCAGGAAAGTGCTTCAGTGAGAATATGAGGAGTGTGGGCCTGTTTGGTCTCTTTCAAAGCTCTCTCATAATAATCCATCAGCATTGGCTTGTAGTCAGGATGTGCACAGTTCTCAATGATAACCTTTGCTCTCTGACGAGGAGACAAACCACGCAGGTCTGCCAAACCCTGCTCGGTAACAATAATATCAACATCATGCTCAGTGTGGTCAATATGAGAGCACATAGGCACGATAGAAGAAATTGCGCCACCTTTGGCAGTGGAAACTGTAAAGAATACAGTCAGGTAAGCATTACGGGCGAAGTCGCCGGAGCCGCCAATACCATTCATCATCTTGGAGCCCATGATGTGAGTGGAATTAACATTGCCGTAGATATCGCACTCAATAGCGGTATTCATAGCGATAATACCAATACGACGTGCAATCTCAGGGCTATTAGCAACCTCCTGCGGACGCAGTACGATATGCTTTCTGTATTCCTTGATATTCTTGTAGAAACGCTCCAATCCCTCTGGAGATGGGCTTAAAGCAGTACCGGAAGCAAAGGACAGCTTGCCTGCATCAATCAGATCAAACATACCATCCTGAATAACCTCGGTAAATACTGTCAAATCCTTCAAATCAGAATCAACAAAACCGCTGATAACTGCATTGGCTACTGCACCTACACCAGACTGCAATGGCAGCAGATTCTTTGGCATACGGCCAGCAGCAACCTCCTTGTGGAGAAGCTCAATGAAATTCTGAGACATCTTGCGGGAATTCTCATCAATCTCACCCAATGCACGAGTATGATCTGGAATATCGCAAGGTACGATAAACTTAATCTTATCAGGTGTGCATGGAATATAAGGTGTGCCGATTCTGTCATTTGGCTTTACGATTGGAATTGGCAGACGATTTGGAGGATCAAGAGGTACATAAACATCGTGCATGCCCTCCAGCTCCATAGGCTGAGTGGTGTTAACCTCTACAATAACTACATCTGCAGTCTCCACATAGGATGCACTGTTACCCATAGAGGTGGTAGGAATAATATTACCCTCCTCAGTAATAGCACAAGCCTCTACAATGGCTACATCAATTTTGCCACCAAGGAAGCCGTAACGAGCCAACTGAGCAGACTCGGACAGATGCAGATCGCAATAATCAATCTTGCCGCTGTTAATGGCGTTTCTCATATCCTTGTTGGTCTGGTATGGCATACGGAACTTAATACCATTGGCTCTTGCCAGTGCACCATCCTCTTCGTCGCCGGTGGATGCACCTGTCCAGAGATTAATCTGGAAATGTTCCTTCTCCATACGGGCTGCCAAGGCCATTGGAACTGCCTTTGGATAGCCGGATGGGGTGAAGCCGCTGGTACCAACATTCATGCCTGGCTTAATGAAAGCAGCTGCCTCTTCTGCAGTTACGATCTTTGCCTGTAATTCTTTGTTGCGTACACGATTGAGAATATCAATCATCAAAAATCTCCCCCTGTATATACCTAAAATCTGCTATGAATTTTATGCCGATGACTAAGGTTGCTCAGTTTATAACTAAAAGTTATCGTCTTATCAAGGACAAGTTATCATAAAATTCACAGTACATATTAACCTTATTTAAAAGGATACCACTATACACAAATTCAGTCAAGTAGTGGTTTTGCTGATAGTTTTATGGTTTTTGAACATTTGTAAAAATGTATTTACCCACTGAAATAATGTATTGTACTGATGTACTTTATCTTATTTTATATTGCAAATTTATGCAGTACAAAGCTTACTATAACTCATAGTAATTGATTGAACCAACTTACACAAATATTATACCACAAATTCAAAATTTGTACTAATCTGTAGAAAAAAATTCTTATTCTTTCTCATTATATGTATGACAAATTTATTTCCCGTGAAATTTTGGCAAAAAAAAACTTCTCATTTCTGAGAAGTTCTGATTACAAATGGTCGGAGCGACAGGATTCGAACCTACGACCCCCTGGTCCCAAGCCAGGTGCTCTACCAAACTGAGCTACGCCCCGATTTTAACTTCGTCTCGCGCCATCATACTTCATTATTTCATCGTCGTACTGATGCGAAACACAAGCAAGCTATATATGAAATCGTTGTTGTCAAAAAATGGTGCGACTGGAGGGATTCGAACCCCCGACCCACGGCTTAGAAGGCCGTTGCTCTATCCAACTGAGCTACAGACGCGAAAAGTGGTCGGAGCGACAGGATTCGAACCTACGACCCCCTGGTCCCAAGCCAGGTGCTCTACCAAACTGAGCTACGCCCCGACAACGCAAGAAATATTATGCCACATCTTTCAAACTCTGTCAAGCATTTTTTTGCTTTTTTCAAAATTCGTCTTTAGCTCTTTCCTGCACAACATTGGTAATTATAACACTATCATCTCAAAAATGCAAGCATTTATTCAATAATTTTTTGTAATTTTTCTCTAACAGCCATAATTTCTTCCCAGGTGGTCAAGGCATGTTCTGGCATTCTACCTGCTCTAAACTCCTCCACAATGCTTATGACTAAATCATATACCGGGGTAATCCCCATATTGGCACTAATACCCTTTAAGTCATGAGCTGCCCCAAAAGCCGCCTTCACATCACCAGCCTTGATAGCTTCACCCAATTCCCCAAAGGATTCATCATGTATATATTTTGTAAAGCATTTTCCGTAAAAATCCTCATTATTCAAAAACCTGCCCATGGACTCATTCACCTTACAGCCATAATCGGTAAGTTTATCTATAAGAGCTGACATTACCCGCACCTCCAGAAATTTACCCCATGCTAACGGGTGCTAAGGCTCCCTCCTCTTAGGAGGGAGTTAAGCACCCGTAAAGCTCTGGATTTATTCGACTAAATTCAGTGGGAGTCTAAAGCTCCCACTGAATAAGTCTCATTTTACTTTATCTACATTCTAACAAGATTTTTACTGATTAGCAATATCCTCAAACGCATAAAAGACATCAATTACATCCAGAAATGCTCCATCAAAGCCAGCTGCCAATATCTGGTCCAAATAGGACTGAGGACTTCCCATCAGCATCTTCTGCCAATCCTTACTCCAATATCTAACTCTATAATTGCCTTCCCAATCACCATTGGCAATCCACATCCAGTCAGGAGGATTTGTTTTCCACTTAGGCTGCCAATAAGGACGATAATCCTCTGCCTCCCCTACACTCATATAGGAAGCTACCAGACGTCTGCTGCCACCTGGCTTGTATTGCAGCCTAGCCACATCCTGAGGTGTCAACATGGAGTCCCCATAATAAGCATCTATAATGAGCAAATCATAATTGCTGGCTGCCAAACTAGCAATATAAGACTCCTTAGAGGAAAATGCTTCTGGATTTAACAGTACCAAATAGTTTTTGGCCTGAGACAGCTCTGTGCAGGCCCTATCATTGTTATTATTAGGTGCTTCCTTAGGCAATCTATCCAAATCCCTGCGGGCAGATACCCAACCCAAATAGCCATAATCCCTATCCTCACGATAGGATTTCTGAGTTTCTGGCTTTTCTCGACAGTAATCCAAAACCAAAGGTACTACCCCAGATTTTTTGGCCTCTGCCAATAAATCATGGAAAATTTCCTGATCCTCTACAGGGGTAGGATTATCCATAGCCATATCCCAGCCATAATTTACAGACTCAACCATTACCCCATCCAAATGGGCTTTCATCTTGTCGCAATCATCCTCAGGAAACATTTCATTGCTTTCCATCAGGCCAGCTCCACCATTGGCTATAATGAAAAAATCTCCCTTGCCATGTTCTTGTCCATATTCCTTAATATCACAAATAAGATTGCCCATTTCCTGACGGTAAGCAATCTCCTCCTTATTACTGTTATTGGCGGCAGCAATATTGTGATAAGTATACAGCCCTGCCAGAGAAGCAACAATTCCGGCAGCAGCCAGCAAAATTTTTATGTTCATTTAAAAGCTCCTATTGTAATTCAGCATAACACCCCAGCTGCGATAGTTGGCATCTCCCTGCTGTCGCAATATTCCCCGCTCCATATCCAGGGACAAGCTGTTTTTATCATCCATACGCCAATCATAGCCAAGAGAAACAGAAAACCTCCGCCCAGAGGCACTGATAAGCCTAGTCAAAGGATCATAGCTCTCTCCATCTGCTCGCAGCCAATTGGCAAACAATCTCAGCTGTCTTTTACTATCAAATTGGTGAAAATACCCCGCACCATAATACAGCCGATGAACACCTGAGCCAGGAGCCAAACCATTATCATAGGCTGTACCACCATCAAAGGTCCAGGCGCCATAGGCTCCCCAGGAATCCTTTGGTGTAAACCAGCTGCGATAATACCCCCGCAGCCCAAGGCCATCACCCTCGGTAAAGCTATAATCATTAGCTGTGCCACTAATAGAGGATTTATCACTATTATTCGTATATTGGAATTTCAACATATAATGAGTTTTCTTATCTGTATGCAAATATTCCAGCTCATTAGTCCATTGATTACCGGGATGCGTATTCCCAGTCAGACCATCATAGTCCTCCTCATAAGCTCCTCGGAAGGAATAGGAGCCTCGCCAGGTCATACTGGTATATTTATCCAAATGGCGAACGACTTCCAGGCGAGGGGTAAAATTCCAGCCCTCTCCCAGTCTAGAAACCCTAGCCAGATAATCAGGCACCACAGCATTATTATTTGTCCGGCTGCTTCCTGTAGGCAGATTAACCTCCAAGCCATAACGCACATCATAAACAGGATGCTTATTGGTATACATAGCTGTCAAAGAAGTATCCGTCACCCCTGACATCTCTCCTCCAGCCAAGCCTGTATTGGACATAACATAGGCATTGCTTAAAGAAAAATCATAGTGATTCTTGCTCCAATAAAAGGAATTACCACTGTAGAGCTGATGACCGCTGCATCCCTCCGGTCCCTGCCAGCTATAATATTCCAGGCTCTTTTGTGCCCCCATACCTTCACCAAAATGCAAAAGGCCAAAGCGAGCCAAGTCCTCATCCTTATGAGCCTCATCCAAATCTACTACAGCCTGTTGTCTATTGGTGATAGCTTCATCTTTCTCCTTAGTGCAAATCTTGACATCTTGAATGCAATCCAGTAAATCCTGCTTATTTTGAGCCAACTCTATCTGCAGCTCTATAACATTCTGTCTAGCATCAGCCTCTGCCTCCTCAGCCTCCAGCTGCTGTGCCTTCAACTCATCCAGATACTCACTAACAGAATCGAAATATTCTCTAGCTTCCTCTACCTCTCTGTCCAGCTCAGCCATTCTCTCCCAATAGGCATCCTGTTCAGCCTGAGCCTCAGCAGCATCGTAGCCACCTCCCTCACCGCTGAATCTAGCCTCAATCTCTGGCAGGCGATTACTTTCATAGCCTACCTCCGCCCAGGCCTCCTGAATCCATTGAGCCCGCTGTTCATCACTAGCTGTCCAGCCACCACCAGCCCCTGCACTATAGGGCTGGTCTAAAGCAGCTGCTTCCTGCACATCCACACATTGCTGCAGCTGGGCCTGAGCCTCATACCATGTAGGTAGATAGTCTGCCACAGCTTGCTGGCTGGCAATAGCCTGCTGTGTCAACTCTATACGATTCGCCCTTGCCTCCGTTAGTTCCTTTTCTGTTTCTGCCAAAACTTCCTCTGCCTGCTGCTGGTTGTCCTGAGCCTGCAAAAGATTCTCCTCTGCATCCCGACAGGTCTGGATAGCTTCATCCAAATACTGCTGAGCCAAAGCTACATTGTTGACAGCATCTACCACCCAATCCTTAGCTGCATCATAAGCATTAATGCTTTCCAAGCTATCCTGCATATAATCAAAATCATTATTAATATCCTGTAATACATTCAGCGCAGCATTAGACTGCTGGGGAACACTTACCGCCAAGCTTCCCAAAACAGCAGCTGCAGCTTTTTGACGATTGTGACTGGCTTGCCTGCGCTGCTGCAGTAACAAACGGCGTTGCCGAATTCTGGACATTCGCATTATGTTTTCCTCCTTTCCTCAGTTTAATTTATCCCCATACAGATAAGCTGCCAATTTGGTAAAAATACCATTAGTGTGTTCAAATAACACCGGCCTGCTGCAAAATACAAAATAATTAATTCTCTGACAAAAATATTGTAACCGCCAAATAGCCACAGCACAAGCCAGCACAGCTGCTAGGAAAAAGGTAAAGCCATAGCTTATCTCTCCCACCATCTGTCCTGCTATGCCAAATACCAGATTTGCCAGCAGGAAACTGCCTGTTATAATCAAAGCACCATGCTGATCCTCCAAATAGAGAAGCAGGGTATATACCACCTGCAGGATGCCACAGAAAAATGCCCCTATAACCAAAAGACGATAGATATTTACATCCTGATAAGCCATTCCTCCCAAAGTCAGAAAATAACTGCCCAAGGCCAGGAAAATCAAAGAAAATACCAACTGGAACTCCATGATATTCTTAAACTCTGTCCATAGGGTATAAAGCAAATCTTTCCGGGAATCATCCACCTCTTTAAAATTACCTTTTTGCGTAATATAGGTAAAATATATGGCATATTGCTCATAAAATTTCAGCTCCATAGAAACCACAAACATAATCATAATCGGCAGGATGGACAAAAAGGCATAGAAAGTAATTACATCATACCTTGGGGAATAAAGATACGTACCTGCCACCATAACTCCCCAGGAGCTGTTCCAAACAATAAAATTTGCCACATAGATAGACAAGGTATAAAAAATTATCAGCAGAAACAGCTTGTAATGCTGTTCAAAATATGGCAAAAACTCAAAATTCATAGCATGGGATGGATAACCAAAATACCTGACAATCTGCACCATAAAGCACAAATCCAAAATACCTACTCCTATACACATAGAAAGCATGGTGCCCTCCACAGGAGCCATAAAACCATATTGCAGATTCAGCCAGGTAAGGACAATGCTTATAGCCGCTCCCGCAAAATAACTGACAAATATGGATTTATAATCCTTGAGAGCTGTTAAATATACCATTTGCAGCCACATGGCTATCATTTCTGCAAAGAAGGTATAGGTTATCAGCTTCAGATGCAAGGGCAGAGGCTTATCCCAATAAAACAGCAGGGCAGCCACTGCCCCTGCCAGCTGAGCCATAAAAATTATTCCATAGCAGGAACCGGATACATTATCATATTCCCCTTCATACAAACAATCTGCCAGATATCTGGTTATGATAATAGAAAAACCACAGGAAATCAACTGGGAAAATACAAAGGGATAAATAACAGAGGAAACATATAGCTGGCTGTTATTTACATCAATGCTATAGCGAAGAAATAAAAGCTGAATAGCCAAAACCATAGTGGTCAGCAAGGCAAAGGGGCCTGCTGTAATCACCGCAGAATAGCCATAGGCCATGGCGTGACCAGTCAGAGTACGGCGATTAAAAAGTTTTTTCAGCTCAAAGCCAATTCCTGCCATTTATTTCTCAGCTCCTTCCAATTGCTGGAATATCTTTCGATACGAATCAATGAAATATTCATAGGTATAGCCATTTTTTACCCGCTGCCAACCTACCTGGCCCATTTTGCGCCTTAAAGGGAAATTTTTGCCCAAGCGGATAATCTCCTTGGCCATCTGCTCATAATCCATAGGAGCCACCACTGCTCCTGCCGGCCCCAAATCATCATTAGAGCCACCATATATCAGCTCTCGACAGCAGCCCACATCTGTGGTAACAAAAGGCCGTCTGGCGGCCTGTCCCTCCAGTACCGCCAGAGGCTGTCCCTCACTGATACTGGACAATAATACAATATCCAGCTGAGGGAATACCTCTGCCACATTTACAGAGCCAGTAAACTCCACATTTTTCAGCTTTAGGGTTTCCACTGTTTGAAGGCACATTTTATAATAATCCGGGTCCTCAGCATAAGGCCCAATTACCTTAAGGCAGGCATCTGGAAAAACCTGCTGCACCAGAAGAAAGGCTCGCAGCATGGTAACAATATCCTTAATAGGCACCACCCGCACTACCCCTCCAATAACCAACGGACCATCATGATCTGTAAGCTCCGGTATATGGGCAAATCTTTCCATACGGATACCATTAGGCACAATGCGGATTTTATCAGGATGACAGCCCAGCTCCTGCTCAATAATAGCATTGCGCTCAAACAAGGTTACCACCATGTTAGCAGCTGTATAGGCCAGCTTAGCAATATTATAAAAATACTGTATCCAGACAGATTTAAAATCTCCCTTGGCCCAGCCACATTTGACAATTTCTGTTTCTCTTTCCCGGGAATAAATACCATGTTCCGTAATCAAGAATGGCTTATGATACATTTTGGCCGCAATACTGCCAATAATACCACAGTATCCAGTTGCCACGGTATGATATAAATCAGCCTGTGGCAAAGGATGATGGAAGAAATAAAACAAAGGCAAAAGCATGGACCTCATGGTCCAGAAAAAATCTGTAAAGGGCAGATAGCTGTATTTATCCGCATAAACCTGACTAATAATATCAAAAAAATCACTACTCATAAAAATGGTCAAAGGATTTTTCTTGTGCTTTGCCTGAGAAAACATATTGACAATACTTTCTATATCAATGGGCTTTTCTCCCACCACCAAATCATATAAGCACTGTCTTTCCTGTTCATTGAGAATATTCTCCTGCAGCTTAGGTGAATGACAGCTCAAAATCTCATCCAGAAAAACCTCCTGAATGCCTACCACATTGGCAGGGAATTTGTATTTAAACTTACCTCTATCACGAGAATCTGCCCCAATAGCATAAATAAAAAATTCATATTCAGGCAATCCCTCCATCAGCATCTGAAGCCAGGAGGAAACACCTCCTACGACATAGGGATAGGCCCCCTCTACCAGCATGCATATTCTCATTATTCTTCACCCGCCCATTTGATTTCAAAATCTCTATCCGTCACAGTCAGCACATAGGCATTTGCCTGAATCCTTTTGGCACTGCCTCCGGTTACAGAGCCTATTTCCTTATCAGTACGCAAAATAAAGGTTAGTGGCTTCTGGAAGTTAGAAGCGTTAATCTTGATGCCCTCCTTACTCCTTGTTAAGCTGTAATCCATCTGAACATAATCTTGCAGCTTTTCATAGGCCTCAGTAGCTGTAACTGGCTCCAGCCAGCCAAATCTATTCTGCAGTTCTGACAAAAGATCCGTCATGCCCTGCTTCATAATAGCCCAGGTCAAATTTTCACTTTCCTCATAGAAAATTTCATCAGGATGGACAAAATGAGAAAATACACCATTATAATTTAAAACATTATAGGCCTCCCAGATTTCCTCCTGGCTAGGGGCATAACCAGAGGAAGCGCGAGGTATCTCGCTGGTGCCATCACTATTCAACTGGAAATTCTGGAAATATTCCTTGGCTGTAGCCAATCCTTCCCACAAGGAAGAATATACTTTTATATCTGTAAAGACATTTTTAACGGCTGCCTTGCCCTCTGGGCTAAGAATATTAGATGGAGGTACATAGGCATGAATTTCATAGCCTGGATATACATCCTCAATATAGCGCTTTAACTCTCTAAGGGATTCCTCCATATCAGCCTGACTTTCCCAAGTGGCATAGCCCAGCTTATCCTGTCCATAGCCAGCAGGAGCCAGGGACTGATGGTTATAGCCATGAATACCCAGCTCACCGCCAGCCTTCAACAGCTCTCTGCCGTAGGCAATCAGACTATTGCGAGCCGCTCCATTGTCCAAAGGCTTAAATGGCCCCTTTACCTGATCCCCATAGGATTCAATAATCAAGCCTGTATACTTAACATTATATTTTTCTCCGTTATTCAGCATCTCAGGCCACCAAAGACGACGATAAAAATCCGAGGTATTATAGCCTGTTTCCTGATATATTTTGTCAAAATTTCCTTCTGGTACAGGAGAGGGAAAATCATCTATATAGAACAATTTTATATTCATCACTGGATAAATATAGTCCTCATTCAACTGACTAAGAATAGCTGTATATGTACCATAATTATTCTTGTCGTCTCTCTCCCGACTATTGCAGACAATATATTTTCCCTGACCGCTATTATGGCTCCAGATAATAGGATGTCCATCCTGAGATGTAACCTCTGGCACTGCATCCCCTGTCAGCTGTACATCTGTCACCCCAGTCATATAGCTAGTAGAATCAAAGCCATAGCCCTGCAATCCCAGGAACATATCTCCCGGCACACGAACACCAGGCACAGAAATTTCCTGCCCGATAGAAGCTATGCCTAATTTAGCTGTCATATCCTCCGGCAACAGCTCTCCCTGCAGATTACGCAAAATAACCGCCCGGCCACCCTGCTCAACATACCCTGCCACAGCAGACATACCTGCTATGCTTTTCAGCCTGTTGGTAGCAATAATTACCCCCTGGCATTTGTTGTCAATCGCCACTGGCTGATAAAAAGGTATGGTCTGAACAGTTTTTTTCTGGTCACGAATAATTTTCTCTACAATATGCCTGCTTAGCACACTTTGCACATCTGCCGGATCATAAATCAGCAAATAATTCTCCTTGGCAGCCTTTGAATTTTCCATATCCTGCCAAATATTTCCTGCCTGAATATTGTTCTGCCAGGAATTAAGATGCAAGAAGGCATCCATTCTATTAATCTGAAAAAATACCCCCAGCAGGGCGGTGATAATAAATACACTCCAGATTTCTTTCTTAAAATTATCCATGGGAAATACCTCCCCAATAACGCACCAACTCTAATGCGTGCAATGATAATTCTCCCGGAATAGCCTTTAATTCATTGAGCTTTTCCTCCATTTTAGCCGGCTGCCGCATATGGAAATATAATTTTATGTATTCCAAATAAGGCTCCTCCCGGTCTGGATAAGCCTGCTGAAAACTTTCACAGGCTTCCTGAGCCTTGGTATAATTTTCCAATATTATCTCCTTGCGGATTTTTTCCTGCAAAAATTCCACTTCATCAGGATATGCCTGCAAAAGACGATCCAGTAGGGCTACATATTGCTCAGTACGATTCTTTTTGGTAATATTATCCACAAATTCCTGTTCCAGATAATCCTTTAGCAGATAGGCATACTCTCTCTGCAGCTCCATATTATCCTTATCCTGAAGCAGCTTCCCTTCCACCTTGCTGATTTTATTTTCCAGCTCCTCAATATGACCAGAAATCATGGACACGGCATAATAAGCAATTTCCCGATCCTGATCATAGGTGGCCATTTTCAGAACTCTTGGATTTTCCAAAACATTCTGCTTAACTGCATCCAAAAAAACCTTGCGCTTAGCACTAACATCATCTACCAAGTAGGTGTCATGCAAGGGAATAACATTTTCATCATAGCTAATCATATTGGTAAATACATTGTTTTGGTTCATTAGCTTGTGAGGATCTATATGACACTGAAAGGGCTTTATTCCCTTGATAATTCTTGCTCCCACTACCAGCACAAAGCCTGCCACTGGCATAAGGAAGACTATCAAGGCCTCCGTAGCTCCCTGAATAGCATCCCCTTGTCTGCGAGCGTACAAATAGGCAGCCAGCACCATAATCAGATGGCACCCTGCCATTGGCCAAAGCCATCCATCCATCCTAAACCAGCTCCCTAATATCCTTGATTTCTATACCACGATGCTGCAAACGCTGCTTAACCAGCTGCAAGCCATATTCGTCTGTATCATGCAGCAGCAGATAGACATTGCCATCCATAATGCCCACTGTATCCTCCTGACGAATAGAGCCACTAAGACGATTATCCAGCTCCTGATAATTAACATTTTCTGTTCCCAGCTCCAGCAGTACATTATGCACATCATGCTGCAGCTGTGCTCTTTCCTTAATGCCAGCCAGATGTCTGGCAAATTCTTCCTCCTGCATAATTCTGGTATCTGCCACAAATCTCTTACTCTGAATACCATTCTCATAGACATAGGCTTTGCCCATAGCCATGGAAATCAAGCGCGCCGTTACAGACAACAGATTTTGCTGATAAATACTCCACTGGTCAAAATCCATACCATAAATCTCAATAATGGCAATAACCTGACCGTTATAAATAATAGGTGCGGCCAAATCAGGCAGATTCAGCTGCAGACCATGATTGACGAAAAGATGGTGATTCTCCAGCATATTTCCAATATAGGCATTTTCCTCAGTCTTACGGGAATGAGGCAATTGTCTGGTTTTATCTCCCAAACGCACCTTTTGGCGCAAATAGTATTGATCCTTGCCCATAACATATATAGCAATATTATTGGCTCCCATAATCTTGCTGGTAATAACTGCCGCCTGGGTAAAGATATTCTCCACCTGTACTGTATCCAACTGTTGAATAATACCGTATAGCCAGCCAATACTATCATCAGAATTAACAATCTGATAATAAAGCTTGTCCTTAATCTCAATAGATTTTTCATAATTTTTCTGCAGGAAGCCATAGCGCTGATACATATGGTCCAGCTTATATCCCATAGATTCCAGCTTTCCCTGCCAGCTATCTGCCACATAGCCGGTGAAAACACCTAAAAACAGATAGGTGGAATAATGAAAAAGATTCTCTGGAATATATAATATGCTGGCAATTTCCCCATGACTATTCAAAAAGCCCCAGGTAAGCAATGCTATACAGGGCAATACTGCTGGCATAGACTGCTTTTTGCCATAGATAATGCCCATGATAATAATGTAAATATAGCAAATATCCAAGCCTGTAGCCTGATTAACCGGAGTGCCTCCCTGCAAAATGCTAATAAACAGCACCACCAGAAAAAGGCCTATATTTTCTAAATAAGGCCTGATTTTAGGTAAGTATTTAGTTTTCCAGCTCTCCTCCGCATGTTCAACAGTCTCTGCCGAGCCAGCAATACTTTTGTAAACCGGCTTTAGCATTTCCAGCACAGGATATTTGGTCTTTAGAACAAAATAGTAAGTATTTTCCTCATCTGCCTGCCAGCTGTTGGCAACAAAGAAATCCTCTCCTTTGCCAGCCACTTCTATCTGAGGCAATTGAGCAAAGCCGTTTACAGTCAACACAATCTGGGTAAAGCTGACTGTTTCCTGAGATTCCACCACAATACGACTGTTATTTATTTTTTTCTGCAAAATGGAAAACAAGGCATAAGCCGCATCCTTGGCATAAAGCACCGAGGCAGGCTCTGTATCTGAACCAGCCAAATAAAAATCTTTCTTTTCCCAAGCTGCCGTCAGTAATCTGGCAATAGTGCCTTCCTCTGGCTGCTGTCCCTGACCAAATACCTCTGGCATATGAACTACGCTAACATTTTGCTGATGGGTTTTGCCCCATGCCAACACAAAATCCTCGTAGCATCTCTGAACTGACAATCCTCTAGTAACATAAAGGAAATGCTCTATCTTGTGGGTTCTTATATCCTCCAATACCCTGGAAAGATCCCCCTCCTCCTTGCCATATGAGAAATACATTACGGCACTAGGATTGTAGAGATTGAAGCTCTCCTCCTGATAATCAGAGGTATCCCATCCCTCCTTGTTCAGGCAGTTTCGCAAAAAATCCGCAAGAAAACCAGGCCTGCCGGCCATAAGGACATTCTTCCTAAACTGTTTTATATTTTTCTCCATAATCATACCCTAACCCATATAAAAAATTCACTCACACTTTAATTGTAATATTATTTCTCTATCAGATAAATAGGACTATAGATGGAGAATATTGTCACAATTGTAGCAAATAGATTTATCTCCACCACAAAAAAGCAAGGAGCCGTGAAAATATATTCACAGCTCCTTGCCGGAGGAAGGGAAAAAAGTAATACTCAAAATTGAGTAAGGAAAGGGCTATTTAATTACTGGATATCAACCATCTCAATGCCAAACATGGTGGCCAAATCCACAATCTGCTGCTGAGTAATGGTAAAGCTCAATACAGTATGATGCTCACCGCCAGCCTTAATCCACTCAGTAGAGCCTTTCTTCAGACCACACTTAGGAGTCCAAAGCTGCTTAGCTACTGGCAGATGTGGAGTCTCAGCCTCTGGCTTGCGGCAATCAACTGGATAGCTAATCAGACGGAAGCCATCTCTGAAATCTGCAATGGTGACATCAATACCATCACCTTCGGCACCGGTAAATACCAAACGGGCAGGATCATCCTTGTCACCAATGCCCAATGGATGAACCTCTACTCTAGGCTTATCGCTGGCAATAGTAGGATCTACCTCCAGCATATGAGCACCCAGAATTGCCTCATGGCCCTTACGCAAATCCAGAGTATAATCCTCCATGAATACAGTACGGTCATTATGGGACATAACCTTCAGCAATCTGGTCAAGGCCGCCAGCTTCCAATCACCCTCGGCACCAAAGCCATAGCCATCACGCATTAACAGCTGAGCAGCCAAGCCTGGCAGCTCCTCCAAGCCCAACAAAGTCTGGAAATTGGTGCAGAAAGCATTGTAGCCATTATCCTCCAGGAATTTCTTAATGGCAATATACTCTCTCAGCTGATAACGGACACAGTGCTCAAAATGCTCCTGAGTATTGTGGCCTGGATTCAGGGTATATGCCTCTGCCAGCTTGGCATATTCTGCATCAATATCAGCTTCAGCCACAGCGTCCACATAGGCAACCAAATCCCCTACAGGATAATAATCTACAGTCCAGCCCAGCTTAATCTGAGCCTCTACCTTGTCACCCTCAGTGCAGGCAACATCACGCATAGTATCACCAAAGCGACAAACACGAATATTAAAGCTTTCGTTGTAGGCTACAGCCACATCCTGCCAAGCAGCGATTTCAGCAGTAGTCTCCTCATCCTGCCAATGACCATAAACAATCTTGTTGTTCAGCTTCAATCTGGAATTGATATAGCCGTATTCTCTGTCACCATGAGCACTCTGGTGGAGATTCATATAATCAAAATCTATGGTGTCATAAGGAATCTTATTAAGATACTGAGTAGCCAAGTGGAGCAAAGGCTTCTGCAGCAGCTTGGTACCACGAATCCAGTTTTTAGCTGGGGAGAAGGTATGAGCCCAAACCATGACACCAGCTACATTGTCATTGTAATTCGCATCCTTCATGAACTGAGTAATACCGTCGGCAGTGGTCATAACCCCTTTGAATACGATTTTGTAAGGCAGCTTGCCAGTGCCATTGAGATAATCAGCAATTTCCTTGGTGTTCTTCTCTACAGCCTTCAATGCTTCCTCACCATAAAGATGCTGACTTCCTGCTACAAACCAAAACTCATAATCCTTTACATTTAACATTTTGTTTTCGCCCCTTTGTTTCTACGAATTTTTCCTTTATTTTTAACTGTAAAATTTGTTAACAGATTTTATTCATCTACAAATGCTTTGCCAGCAGCATTCTCTACCTCAATACCAGCCTGGAACCGCTTGATAAAGCTGCGGCATCCCTCTACCCCCTCTGGCTGTGGTGCCAAGGTAGTAGCAGAAGCATCCTTAAATACCTTTTCATCCAGGAAATCTGCCAAAGCCACGGTGTCATCACAGAATTTGGTATATACAGCCAATACAGCCATACCCCAAGGACCACCCTCGCCAGCGCTATCCATAATGGTAATAGGAATTTCCAAGGCATTAGCCAATACCTGCTGACCAATAACCGGAGTTTTGAACAAGCCACCCTGAGCCAGCATGACATCAGTCTTGACATGCTCCTCATTAATCAGCACATCCATACCTATTTTCAAGGTAGCAAAGGCTGAATAAAGCTGAGCCAACATGAAATTGCCCAGATTCATTTTGCTATGAGGAGTGCGAACAAACATAGGCCGTCCAGCCTGAGTATCTGTAATATTCTCACCAGACAGGAAGCTATAGTTTACCAAGCCCCCAGCATCAGCAGCTGCTTCCTTAACCTGATTGAACAACACGCTATACAGAGTATCTGGTGCTACCTCTACCCCCAATGCCTTGGCAAATTCACCAAATAAGCCTGCCCAGGCATTAATATCTGAGGAGCAATTGTTAACGTGCACCATAGCTACTGGTGCACCGTCAGGTGTGGTAACAATATCAATATCTCTGTGTACTGCCTTTAATGGCTCCTCCAAAACATTCATGGAGAAAGCAGATGTACCTACAGAAATATTACCAGTGCGTTTTCTTACACTGTTGGTGCCTACCATACCAGTACCTGCATCACCCTCTGGTGGTGCCATAGTTGCTCCCGCCTCCAACACACCAGTTGGATCCAACAGCCTTGCACCAGCTTCAGTCAAGATACCGGCAACCTTGCCTGCTGGCAAAACTGCTGGCAAAATATTCTCCAGCTTCCAAGGCAGATTACGGATATTTTCCAATTCATCAAATTTCTTTAACATATCCTTATCGTAGGAAGCAATATTTTCATCTATGGGGAACATACCAGAAGCATCGCCAATACCCAATACCTTCTCACCGCACAGCTGCCAATGAATATAGCCAGCCAAGGTTGTGAAGAACTTGATTTCAGGTACATGAGGCTCCTTGTTCAGCACAGCCTGATAAATATGAGCCACACTCCATCTCTGAGGAATGTTGAATTCCAAAGCCTTGGTCAGGTAATCTGCTGCTTCGCCAGTAATATTGTTGCGCCAGGTTCTAAATGGCACCAGCAGCTCATCCTTGGCATCAAAAGCCAGATAGCCATGCATCATGGCACTAATGCCGATGGAGCCGATTCTCTTTAGCTCCACATCATATTTGGTCTTTACCTCCTGAGCCAGATTGGCAAAGCAGGTCTGCACACCTTTCCAGGCCTCAGCCAAATCATAGGTCCATACCCCATTCTCCAGCTTGTTCTCCCAGCCATAGCTGCCTACGGCAATGGTTTCAATCTCTGAGGTTAACAGCACTCCCTTAATACGAGTAGAGCCTAACTCTATGCCCAGGGCTGTTTCTCCGTTAACGATTTTTTCCCTGATATTTTCTACTGTCAAGATAGTCCCCTCCTTACCTTGCTTGCAAAATTACTTTTTCTTTTGACCATAATAAGCATTAGGGCCGTGCTTCCGCATAAAATGCTTGTCTAACAAAACCTGTGGCATAGCATCCCTATCCCCTGTTAACATCTGGGTGTGGAAAGCCATCATAGCTACCTCCTCCAGGACTACCGCATTGTGTACGGCGTTAAAAGGATCCGTACCCCAGGTAAATGGACCATGATTCTTTACCAGCACAGCAGGTACATGATCTGGATCGATACCATACTTCTTGAATCTTTCCACAATCACTCTGCCAGTTTCATATTCATATTCACCCTGAATCTCCTCTGGTGTCATATCTCTGGTACATGGAATCTCTCCATAGAAATAATCTGCCTGAGTGGTGCCATAAGCCCGCACACCCTGACCAGCCTGGGCAAAGGTAGTAGCCCAACGGGAATGAGTGTGAACCACGCCGCCAATATTAGGAAATTCCTTATAAAGAACTCTGTGAGTTTCTGTATCGGAAGAAGGATTCAGTTCCCCTTCAACCTTGTTGCCATCCAAATCTACAACCACCATATCCTCTGGCTTCATAACATCGTATTCCACCCCAGATGGCTTAATGACAAACAAGCCTGACTCCCGGTCAATACCGGAAACATTGCCCCATGTAAAGGTAATCAGTCCATGTTTTGGCAGCAGCATATTTGCTTCATAGACCTTTTGCTTCAATTCTTCTAACACAGTTGTTTCCTCCTTCTATATAAAAACCATTTTTAACTATTTTCTTCCAAGGAGCTCTTAGCTGTAAGCTTGCTCTTGTGCTCGGTAATGAAGGCCTGCATGATAATGAATACACACAGCAGAGCACCTACCACAATCTTGGTCCACCAAGCAGACAGGGTTCCCTGAAAACTGATAAAGGTCAGGATAACGCCCTGAATCAATACACCAAATAATGCGCCTGGAATAAAACCTACACCGCCAGTCAACAATGTGCCGCCAATAACAGAGGAAGCAATTGCATCCATTTCCATGCCCATACCATGCAGATTATAGCCAGTCAACATCATCAGAGCATAAGCTATACCACCAAGAGCGGAACAAAAACCACTAATGGTATATACACTTACCTTAGTTTTAAATACAGGCAGGCCCATCAGTGAAGCTGAAGACTCGCTGCCACCTAGTGCGTAGATATTACGGCCAAATCTTGTAAAGCCCAGTACCACCGCTGCCACAATCAAAGCAATAATGGCAATAATAACACCCATAGATACAAATCCTGCTCCCACTGACAGTCTAAAATCTGCCATAGCCACAAAGGTAGGATTCGTAATATTGATAGTTTCTCTGGATATAACCGCTGTCATACCTCGACAGAACAACATACCAGCCAAGGTGATAATAAAGGGCTGCAAATCGAATTTAGCGATTAGATATCCCTGAATTGCCCCAAAGGCTGTTCCCATTAATAGCACCAAGGCTATAGCAGCAAATACTGATATGCCAGTGTTTGCCAAAAGCCAAGCCAATACCATACAGGTCAAAGCCAGCACTGCACCTACAGACAGGTCAATACCGCCTATTAGCAGAGTGAAGGTAATACCGATGGTTACAATAATCAAGGCTGCATTATCAATAAAGAGATTCAAAAATACCTGTGGCTTCATAAATCCCTTATACATACCAATACCTACGCCATAAAGTATGGCAAAAAGTATTACGGTTACAAAAAAGGAAAAATACTTGGAGGCAATCAACTCACTTATCTTCTTTTTCATGCCTTGTTCACCGCCTTTGCATCAGCTGTCACAGCCTTGGCACTGCGGCCGCTCTTCCACTTATCAAACAAATCTCTAGCCTTTTTAGACTGAATCAGGCAGATAGCAATAACCGCAATTGCCTTAACTACTGGCAGCTGGTCAGCAGATACGCCCAAGGCATACAGGGTTGTAGTCAAGGTCTGAATTGTAACAGCACCTATAACTGAACCACCCAGATAGAATTTACCACCGGAAAGCAAAGTACCACCCAAAGCAACAGCCAGAATGGCATCCATTTCCATATTCAAACCTGCGTTATTGGCATCAGCTGCCTTTATCAAAGAGCTTTCAATCAAACCAGTTACACCAGCACAGAAACCAGAGAAAGCATATACCAGAAACAGAACCAAAGTTACATTGATACCTACATATTTAGCTGCTGTAGGGTTGATACCTACAGACTGGATAAACAAGCCAATACTGGTTTTCTTCATAACGAAAACCACCAGCAATACCATAGCCAAAGCAATGAACACATTAGTTGGCAATGGCATACCAGGAATTACACCGGCAATGGAAGCAAAGGGCTTGTAATAAACCGTTACAATCTGTCCTTCTGTCAAAAGCTGAGCAATACCACGGCCAGCCGTCATCAGAATCAAAGTCGCAACAACTGCCTGAATCTTAAATTTGGCTACCAGAATACCATTCCAAATACCACACAAAATACCAATTCCCACAGAAGCCAGCATAGCCAAAGCCATAGGAGTTTCTGCTGCACCATCGCCACGGCCACCAATCAAGGTACAAACAACAGCAGCTGAGATAGCCACCACTGCACCTACAGAAATATCAATGCCGCTGGTAGCAATAACCAAGGTCATACCTAGAGATAGGATAACCAGAGAGCTGGAACGGGTAAGAATATCAATAACACGGCCAAAAAGTCGGCCATCCTCGGTAATCTGTATATCAAAGAAACCTTCTACAAAAATGCCATTAAAAATCAACAGTACCGCCAGAGCCACAATCGGCAAAAACAGGGAACTGGAGGTAAAACTCTTTAACTTATCCATTATTTTTCACCTCCGGCAATTGCTTCCATAACACCCTCAGAGCTTATCTGATCTCCTGTTAATTCTGCCACCTTTTTACGGTCTCGCATTACTACCAGCTTGGAGCAGGTACGTACCATTTCATCCATTTCACTGGAGATAAAGGCTACGGACATGCCTTCATTCTTAGCCAGCTCCACTGCCATTTTCTGAATTTCGGTCTTGGTGCCTACATCAATACCTCTAGTAGGCTCATCCAATATCAGGAATCTAGGCTGGGTAGCCAGCCAGCGGGCAATAATAACTTTCTGCTGATTGCCACCAGACAGATTCTTTATCAGCTGATCCCGATCTGATACCTTTATCCGCAATTTGTCAATGAATTTATCTGCCAGTTCCACCTGCTTGCTATAGGGAATATGCGTAAACATACCATCCATAGCCTGCAAGGCCAAAATGATATTTTCCCGTACAGTAAGATCTCCAATAATACCGGACAGCTTCCGATCCTCCGGACAAAAGGCAATTTTTTCCTTCATAGCTGCCATAGGATTGGAGAGTTTTTCCTCTTTGCCATTAATTTTCAAGCTGCCGCCAGTAACCTCCTTGAGGCCAAACATCATCTCGGCAGTTTCGGTGCGGCCAGAACCTAAAAGACCTGCCAGACCTATAACCTCACCCTTGTGTATCTGCAAAGACACATCCTTAATCTGCCCTGTGCTGGCAGCATGATTTGTTTCAATAAATACCTCATCAGACGGCACGCTTTTCTCTGCCATCTTATCCATATCCTTAACGTCATTCAGGTTCTTGCCAACCATCTTGGCGATGAGTTCCAATCTTGGCAATTTTGCTACTTCATAGGAGCCAACCAGCTCACCATTGCGCAAAATAGTTATATGATCACACAGCTCATAAATCTGCTCCAAGAAATGAGATATAAAGATAATTCCCATTCCCTGCTTCTGTAACTGCCGCACAATCCTAAAGAGCCGCTCGGTTTCCACCTCATTCAGAGACGATGTTGGCTCATCCAATATCAAAATCTTAGCGTCTACATCTACAGCTCTGGCAATAGCCACCATCTGCTGAATAGCCACTGGATAATTGTCCAGTGTCTTGCTTACATCAATGTCTACATCTAATTTCTTAAGAAGTTCTATAGATCTTCTATTTACTTCCTTCCAATCAATAAAGCCAAATCTTCTTGGCTCCCGACCAATAAAAATATTCTCTGCTACAGTTAGGTTAGGACAAAGGTTTACTTCCTGATAAACAGTGGAAATACCTTCCTCCTGAGCCTCCTTTGGTGTTTTAGGATAAATTTCCTTACCATTCAAATGTATGGTACCACCATCCTTGGGGTAAACCCCTGTCAACACCTTGACCAGAGTTGATTTGCCTGCGCCATTTTCTCCCATCAAGGAATGTATTTCTCCGGCATGCAAGGTAAAATCTACATTTGACAAGGCCTTAACGCCTGGAAATACTTTATCTATATGGCGCATTTCCAACAATGCAGCTGCCATAAAAATCCTCTCCCTTATCAAAAATACCCTATTATAGGGTATAAAAAACCACGCCCAGACTCCAAGAGCCGGGGCGCGGCTCATTTTAACTACAGCTAACCTAGGCTACAGCCCCGATTAGTATTTGCGGGATGGCAGGGTTTTCTCTGCTACGTCAGCAGGGAATACGCCTTCATCTACATAAACAATCTTGTCAACTTTCTCGCCTTTCAGAATCTTCTTGGCAGTTTCCATCAAAAGCTCGCCCTGCAGTGGGTTGCACTCAACAGTACAATTGCTCTTGCCTTCAATCATAGCCTGGAAGATACCCTTAACGCCATCAAAGGAAAGAATGGTAATATCCTTGCCTGGCTTCAAACCAGCAGCTTCAATAGCCTGAATAGCACCCAGAGCCATATCATCGTTCTGAGCTACCAGAATATCAATCTTGTTACCATAGGACTTCAGGAAAGACTCCATAACTTCCTGGCCCTTCTGACGGGTGAACTCACCAGTCTGAGAAGCCAGAATATTGAACTTATCCTTATCTGGAGATGCAGCCATAGCATCATTAAAGCCCTTGGTACGGCCCAAAGCAGCAGTAGATCCTACAGTGCCTTCCAGAACAACAATGTTCAGCTTGTTGCCACCATCACGAGGCTTCAACTGCTTCTCATTGGCATATTTTGCCAACCACTCAAAGCCCTTCTGGCCCTCAGTCAGCATATTAGTACCAATCTTGGCAACATAGAGGGAATCATCCTCTACCTTCAAGTCACGGTCTACAATAATAACAGGAATCTTGGCATCCTTAGCTTCTTTCAGAACAGTATCCCAGCCAGTCTCTACGATTGGCACAAAAGCGATAACATCAACGCCCTGGGCAATAAAGGAACGAATAGCCTTAATCTGATTCTCCTGCTTCTGCTGAGCATCAGAGAACTGAAGCTCAATGCCAGCATCCTTGGCAGCCTGTTTTACAGATTCAGTGTTGGCAGTTCTCCACTCAGATTCTGCACCAATCTGAGAGAAACCCATTGTTATTTTGTCGCCGTCCTTCTTAGACTGCTCTTCACCGCCGCCACAGCCAACAGCCAATAGCAGCATCATCATGGAGACAACCAATGCGATAATTTTCTTCATTTAGAAATCCTCTCCTTCTTTTAAGCGAGTTACCAACTCTAAGACTCAGATAACACCCCTGTTTCTGAGCAGCTACTTCCTCTTCCCTCCTCTGCTTTAAAATCCTGCAGTCCAGTCAGTTGCATTCCCCAGCAATAACCGGCCAGTCCTAAACAAAAGATTCTGAAAATACTACATTTTCACAGTATTTTTTCGTCTTTTATCCTTATGCTTCTATACTACACTTTATGGAATCCATTGTCAATGATTTTTTGTGTCCGTGCACATTTTATTTTTTATCATCTCTCTTTTCAGAGCCAGGCAATTGGATGCAACTTTGACATAAACAGCCTGTAATGTTATAGTAACAATGAGGTTTTTCCATGATGGCTTTTATCTCTGTTACCTGCCATCATAGAGAAGTAATTCGTAAAATTATACATTTTAAAAGGGGTTTTTATTATGGCATCAATCTCAAAAAAAGAATTTGGCCGTCTCAGCAACGGCTCCCTGGTATATAGCTATACCTTGGAAAATCGTGCTGGTGCAAAAGCTACTATTATCACCTATGGCGCAAGAATCCAGAGCTTTTTAGTTCCTGATAAGGAGGGTAATTTCAGGGATATCGTTCTAGGCTTTGATACTGCCAAGGGCTACGAGGAAGAAACCTTTTACATGGGAGCTATTGTAGGTCCTCATGCCAACCGTATTCAGAATGCAGAATTTACCATTAATAATACTACCTATTACCTGGAATGCAATGATGGCGCTAACCACACCAATAGCCTTCACAGTGGCAGCACCGGCTTCCATGACAAAATCTGGGGTGCAGAAATCAACAATGGCAAACTGCTGATGTATCAGTTCCGTCCAGATGGAGAGGGTGGCTTCCCTGGTACTCTTACCGCTCAGGTTACCTATGACCTTACTGAGGACAATGCTCTAAAGATTGACTATCAGGTAACCTGCGATAGCGATACCATTTGCAATATGACCAACCACAGCTACTTTAATCTAAATGGCATCGGCGGCGGTACCATTCTCAACCACAAGCTGCAGATTATGGCAGATAGCCTTACTGAATCCGATGCTGAGGCTTTGCCAAACGGCAAAATCTATCAGGCCGAGGGAACTCCTATGGACTTCCGTCAACTGACTCCTATTGGAGAAAGAATTGACGATGACTTCCAGCAGCTTATCTGGGGTGCCGGCTATGATCACAACTGGATTCTCAGTGGCCCTGTAAAGGATGGCCTGAGACAGGCTGCCTTTGCTGTTTCTGAGGAAAGCGGCATTACACTTTCCGTATATACTGATATGCCTGGTATGCAGTTCTACAGTGGCAACTTCCTGGATGGCACCCCTGGCAAAAAGGATATTCCTTGCAAGCGCCGCAGTGGCTTTGCCCTGGAAACTCAGTATTTCCCTAACTCTCCTATGCATCCAGAATTTCCACAGCCTGTGTTAAAACGAGGCAACACCTGGAACTCCACCACCATCTTTAAAGCTGGTTTAGCAGAATAACATGATTAAGGAATCGTTTCATTAAATTTACCAAAAATGAAGCGGTTCCTTTTCTTATGCTACTATTGTCCCTTTTCTTTTTTATTGATTTTATGGTAGGATATTATATATACTTAGTAATGTAATTTGTTTGAAATTAATTTTATTATATAAACGGCGTAAAGGAGATTGGACAGTATGAAGGCTATCAGCGTAGACAAGCTGCAGCCGGGTATGGAGCTGGCCCGCACAGTCGTAAATGACGACATGGTGGTAATTCTTTCAGAAAATACCCTGCTCACCAAGGCACATATTACCAGACTGGGATTTTTAAAGATTCCATCCGTATACATCAAGGACGAATACGAGCTAAGCCCTAATTATCAATCTGTAATGGCACTTTTCAATCGAGGCAATGCCTTTGCCTCTGAGTACAAGGAGGTACTCCGGAAAGTAAATTCCATTATTGAGGCTACTACCCATACTGGAAAGATTCCTGTAGACAAAAGCAAAAATCTTGTACATAGCTCCCTGGCTCCTATGTCCAAGCAAAGCGGTGTTATTGACTATCTCTACGAGTTAAATCACATGGCTGATGATCTTTACAACCATTCCATGCGAGTGGCTATCCTAACAGGTGTGATTGGCAAATGGCTGTACAAAAAGCCTAGTGAAATCAATGACCTGATTCTAGCTGGCTTCCTCCACGATATTGGTAAAACCAAATTTCCTGACCGTCTCCAATCCCGCCGGGTAGAAACCCTAAAAGGAGAAGATTTTGAACGGTATATGCAGCACACCATTGATGGCTCCCATCTTATTAATGAGGATCCCCATCTGGCGGATGGCATCAAGCTGGCTGCTCTCCAGCATCACGAATATATGGATGGCAGTGGCTTCCCATTTGGCACCAAGGGTGAGGAAATTCACGAATACGCCAGAATCATTGCCATTGCTGACCTATATGACAATATTACCACTGAGCGGGAGGGCTTTGTGCGGCAGACTCCTTTTGATGCTATTGCCAAAATAACTGAGGATATGTATTCCAAGCTGGATCCAACCATTAGCGTTACCATCCTCAAAAGAATCAAGGATGCCTTCCTAGGCTCCAAGGTTATGCTAAGCAACGGCCTTGAGGGAACCATTGTCAACTATCCTAATGATTTTGCCCAGCATCCTCTGGTTCGCATAGACCAGGAAAATGTGGTGGATCTGAATCAGCACAAGGATATCAAAATAATCGAATACAATCAGAAATAGAATATCTTATTAACTATTTACGAAAGGTGATGATATGCTCAATCCACTTGACATATAATCATCTTTTTTATTAATGCATCTTTTAAAATACTCTAACACGTTGTTTTCTCCCTAAAAACAAGATATATTTCTTCCACAACAACCTCCAAAGCAATTTTTTCTAAAGAATTCTTAATTGAGTGAAAATTTCAACTTGACAAAATAACTATATCAGTCTACAATAACAATAAGAACTGTGCACGAGCACTAACAATTGACGGTACAAGATGTAATGTGTATTACCTAGTCTAGCAATACGGCAAGGTCTTAGGGGCGATAGACCATAGCTGAAAATAGGACAGGAGCACAGTCAATATAGTGTCAAACAGTTTTGCAAGCAGTTATTACTGTAATGTCATCAAAGATTATTTAAGGAGGAGAGGATTTAGTAACGAAGCTAGCTTCTTGTTTAGCTTCAAAGGAGAGCTTTGACAGCTTAAGAAATTACTTAACAGGGAAAAGCAAAGCTCGGAATTATCAATCTAGGAAAGAAGGGGTATAACAATGAAGAAAATTATATGTGTGTTAACCTGTGTGCTCATGTTTACCTTAATGCTGGTAGGCTGTGGTGGCGGAGACAAACAGGCTGCAAAATCCGCCGATGGTAAAATAAAAATCGGTGTTTCCATTTGGAGCTCCACTGACGTATTAGGATCCCAGTGCAAGCGCATCATTGATGCAGCTGCAGATGCTTTGAACGTAGAGGTTCAGTATGTCGACCAGGGCCATGTATCCGAGAAAGTTACTGCTTCTGTTGAATCTTTGGTAGCAGCCGGCTGCCAGGGTATCATCATCTGCAACTCCTCTGATACTGAGATGGCTTCCGCTATCAAGACCTGTAACGACAATGGTGTATATCTTGCTCAGTTCTTCCGTGTTATTGACAAGAACAAGAACGCTGATATCTATGAGCAGGCTGTAAAGTCCCCTTATTACATTGGTGCTGTGCACGAGAATGAAGTTGAGAACGGCAAGAAGCTGGTTCAGATTCTCATTGACAAGAAGTGCCGCAACATCGGCCTCATTGGCTGGGAGCAGGGCGATGCTACCTGGTTAGGCAGATGGGAAGGCTACAAGGCTGGTGTTGAGGAGTGGAATGCTGCTCATCCATCCGATCAGGTTAAGCTGTCCGATCCTCAGTATGCTGGTACTTCCTCCGAAGGTGGCGCAAAGGCTGCCGAGGCTCTCATGAGCGCAGATCCTACTTTGGATGCTTTGATTCCTGCTGGTGGCGGCGGCGACCCTCTCCAGGGCGCTATTGCAGCTGTAGAGCGTGCTGGCAAGACTCAGTCCATCAAAATCGTTTCCACCGACTTCCTGCCTGACTTGGGCGAAAGACTGGAGAATGGTTCCATCGCTGGTGAGTCCGGCGGTCACTTCTGCGACCCTCTCTATGCCTTCATGATGGTTTACAACGCAATCAAGGGCAACTACACTGGTATTGAGAACAACTTCATTGATGTTCAGTTCCCTTATCTGTATGTATCCTCCTCCAAGGACTATGGCGAGTATGACAAGTACTTTGTAAAGCAGCTTCCTTACACCAAAGACGAGTTGGTTGAGATGGCTAAGCTGCCACTGGATCAGCTGAAGGAAGCAGCTTCCAAGCTGTCTATCGAAGATGCAGCTGCACGTTCAGCTAAATAATTTATTTCCAAAGCTGAAATAAACACTGCAATGGAAGGTAGCCGGCATCAAAACCGATGCCGGCTATTTTTGTAGGGATTTATCCCAGAAGGAGACGACATGGATTCAACTAAGAATGCTGTGGGCGGGAAAAAAATGTCTGCCAAGGTAAAGGGCTATCTTATCCTTTTCGCTTTGGTATTTGTATCCTGGCTCATATTCAAGATTTTAACTCCGGATAACTTCGGTTCTCCAGAAAATATGCTCAGCTATTTTCAGGCAAGTCTCATTGCCTCAGCTGGTGCCGTAGGCTTTTACTTCGTTCTCGTTATGGGAATGTTCGATTTCTCCATTGGTGCCGCCATTATCCTGGCCTCCATTATCGGCTGTAAGCTGGCCGCTTCTATGGGCCTTGGCTATATGGGCCTTATTGGTGGCTGTCTGATTGCAGGCGCCATTATCGGTATTCTCAATGGTGTTTTCTACATCAAGCTTCGTATTCCATCTATGATTGTAACTACTGGTCTGGCTCTGATTTATGAGGCTACTGCCAATATTATTGCTGGCGGTGTAGAGCAGACTCTCCCCTCCGATCTGCGCATGTTTGGTCAGATGCCTGGCAACTTAATTCTTGCCCTGCTTACCTTTGCCGCAGCATATTTCATTTTGAACTACACCAAGATTGGTACTTATACCTATGCAATAGGCAGCAACGAGTTCATTGCCAAAAATATGGGTATCAATGTTAACAAGTACAAGATTCTGGCCTTTGTTATCAGTGGTATTTTCTTCGGTATTATGTCTATTCTCACTATCAGCTATGGTTCATCTATGGTGGCTGTAACCGGTATGGCTTCCATGAGCCGCAACTTTATTCCTACTATGGGATGCTTCTTCGGCGTTGCCTTCAAAAAATACGGCATGCCTATTCAGGCCATTATTTTAGGCGAGTTTATGATTAATATCATCTTCTATGGCTTCGTTGCACTAGGTGCACCAACCGCTATTCAGGACGTAATTACCGGCTTTGCACTGTTGATTATCATTACCCTTACCACTAAAATCAACAAGGGTGAAATCGTAAAATAAGGAGGAGAGCATAGATGAGTGAAATAAGATTACAGGTTCAGAATCTGTGTAAATCCTTTGGTATCACCAAGGCAGTGCAGAATGTTTCCTTCAATATCAACAAAGGCGAGGTTCATGCCCTCATAGGAGAAAACGGTTCTGGTAAATCTACCCTGACTAATATGCTGACAGGTATTTACACAATTGGCAGTGGCAAATTTATTCTGGATGGCAAGGAAGTTCATCCTAAGAATCAGGTAGAGGCCAACCTGGAGGGTATTTCCATTATTGTACAGGAGCTAGGCACTTTGTCTGGCCTGACTGTAGCAGAGAATATCTTCTTAGGCCATGAGGATCAGTTTGTAAAGCATGGCATCAAAAACAGAGAGGCTATTAACCGCAAGGCCAACGAACTGCTGCAGCAATATGGCTTCAAGCATATCAAGGCTGAGCATCAGATTGATGAATACAATTTTGAGGATCGCAAGCTGGTGGAAATCGTAAAGGCCACCTACTTCCATCCCAAAATTGTAGTTATTGATGAAACCACTACCGCCCTTTCCCAGGAAGGCCGTGAAGAGCTGTACAAGCATATGGACCGCATCCGCAAGGAAGGCAATACGGTTATCTTTATCTCTCATGACCTGCCAGAGATTCTGGACAAATCTGATACCATTACCATCATGCGTGATGGTGTCTACATTGATACGGTAAAAAGTGCCGATGTAACAGAGGACGATTTGAAGCGTCTCATGGTTGGCCGTGAGGTTACTGGTGATTATTATCGTCCAGACTATGGCGAAAAGGTTTCTGATGAAGTTGTACTTTCTGTCCGTAATGTTTCTGTACCAAATGTGCTGGAGGATGTTTCCTTTGACTTACACAAAGGCGAGATTTTAGGCTTTGGAGGTCTGTCTGAATCTGGTATGCACGAAATCGGCAAGGCCATCTTTGGTGCTTCCTATGACCGTACCGGTACTGTTACTTTGGCAGACGGCACTGAAATCAATGATATTCCTACTGCTATCAAACATAGCATTGCCTATACCTCCAAGGATCGTGATAATGAATCCATTATTATGAACCAGAGCATTGGTGATAATATTACCCTCCCTTCCCTGGATGATTTAGCTGGCAAATGCAAGCTGCTTAGCGACAAGAAGCTCAGCGATTTTGCCAACAAGTTTGCTGCTCAGATGTCTGTTAAGATGCAGAATATTGATCAGTTTGTTTCTGATTTGTCCGGTGGTAACAAGCAGAAGGTTGTATTGGCTCGCTGGATTGGCAAGGATTCTGATATTCTAGTGCTGGATTCTCCAACCCGTGGTATTGATATCAAGGTTAAGCAGGATATTTATCAGTTAATGGATACCATGCGCAAGCACAACAAATCCATTATTATGATTTCTGAGGAGCTAATGGAGCTTATTGGTATGTGCGACCGTATCATTATTATGAAAGACGGCAAGCTAAACGGTGAGCTGCCAAGAAGCAGAGATTTGGATGAGAACCTGCTCATTTCCAAGATGGTATAAGGAGAAAGTTATGGCTGACAAAGAAAAAATATTATCCAAAGAGGAAGAACTGGCCAAGGCTTCCCGTATGAATAAAATCCGGACCTATCTGCCGGTAGTTGGCCTGGTGGCAATATTTGCCCTGTTCAACTTCCTTACCGATGGAGGTATGAGCAGTCAAAGAAATCTGACCTTGCTTTTGAATCAGATTTATGTAGGTATGATTGCAGCAACTGGTGTATTCTTTATCATGACTATGGGAGGCTTGGATTTCTCCCAAGGCTCTATTCTGGGTATTGCCTCCATTGCTGTATGTATTCTTTCCCAATATGGTATTGGTATTGCCATTGCCGGTGGCGTAGTGGCTGGTGCGGTGATTGGTGCGATTAACGGCTATTTCTATGTAAACCGCAAAATTGCTTCCTTTATAGTTACCATCTGTACCATGTTCCTGTTCCGTGGCTTCATCAAGTACATGGCTTCCGACTCCCCTATCCGGGCCAGCATGGATGTGTACAATTTTGACCACATTGAAATTAAGCTGCCTTTGATGCTGTTGATTATTGCTATTTCCTTTGTAGCCTTCCGCTACACCAAATTCGGTACTTATTTGAAGGCTATTGGTGCTGGTGAAAAGGGTGCTATGTTTGCTGGTATCCGTACTGACCGCATGAAATTCTTGATTTACACCTTGGCTGGTGCTATGACTGGTTTGGCAGCCTTTATCAATATTGCCAAAAACGGCTCTGCTACAGCTAATGTAGGTAATCAGCTGGAAACCCAGATTCTGATTGCTTTGGTTCTGGGCGGTATGCCTATTTCCGGCGGTGCCAAGGTTCGCTTCTCCAATATTATTGTTGGTACTCTGCTGTACTATGTACTCTACAGCGGTTTGACCATGATGGGCTTGACTACTCAGACCATGCAGCTGATTCAGGGCGTTATCTTCCTGATTTTCGTAGCTGTCTTTGCTGATCGCCAGTCCCTGAAGGTAATTAAATAATCCTATCCACCTCTCCCTGAGATTTACTATACCTTATCCCCCATATTCATAATCGGACTTACAAAATGAGACTATCGCCAGGTAGTCTCATTTTATTTGGCTAATATATTCTCCTATCTATTTATACCATGCAAAAAATATAGAAGCATTTTCTTGGGCCAGTTTAGGTGCTATAATGACAAATAGTTAAATCTTAACCCTAGGAGATGTATTCATGAATATTTTTTTGCTTCTTGTAATTTCCATGACAATTATTATACTCTTAATGCGGCGGCATATCTATGTGGGCCTTTGTATGCTGGCTGGTGGTGGCTTTATCTGGCTAATGCGGTCTGGACAGCCTCTGGATTTGCTAACCGCTCTACAGCAAACTATGATGATGGGACGCACCTACGATTTGGTATTTTCCCTCTATCTGGTTATGTGTCTAGAAATTGCCCTGCGTACCAGTGGCACTCTTAGCAAAATGGTAATGGCCCTGCAAAGGCTGTTTTCCAGTGCCAAGGTTACTTTGGCTATTATGCCAGGCTTTCTAGGTCTGCTGCCCTCTCTCGGTGGAGCAAGATTCTCGGCGCCTATTGTGGAGGAAGCCTGCGGCAAGCTGGAGGCTACGCCAGAGGACAGGGCGGCTATTAATTTCTGGTTCCGTCATCCCTATGAATTTTCCAATCCCATTATTCCTGGCATGATTATGGCCTGCAGCATTGCTCAGGTACCCTATGCTCACTTTGTGGGCCAGACTGCCTGGGTATCCCTGTTATGCTTTATGGTAGGTTGGCTGGTGCTCTTAACACCTTTACGAATGAAAAGCTCTGCCAAAGTAGAGATGCAGAATAAAAGCCGTACATCATCCGGCTCCTATTTGGATATTCTACTGGCTATCTTTCCTATTGGCTTTACCTTTTTGTTGGTAGTTTTTGCTGGTCTTAATGCATCTGTAGCTATGGGAATTACTACCTTGCTGCTTTATGGCATTCTGAAAGCCTTGGGCCGTCAGGTTTCCCTAAAGGAAATGATTACTGGCTCTATTGATAAAAAGATGTTTATCAATGTTCTTTGCATTCTCTATTTCATTCAGATCTTGACTGTTACCAACACTCTGGCAGAGCTGGTAACAGCCTTTCAGGCAGCCCCTCTGCCTATTCCGGTAATTATCGCTGGCATTTCTCTGGTGGTGGGTATGCTTACAGGCATGAGCCAGGCTCATGTAGCCATTGTTATGCCCATTGTAGCAGCTATGCAGACTGGCAGCCTTACTCTGGCGGCTATAGCTATGGTATATGGCGTAGCTGGCCAGATGATAACCCCAACCCATGTCTGCTTCACGGTAACCACTGATTATTTCAAAGCAGATTTCTTTGCCGTATTGAAAAAAATGGTTATGATAGAGATTATTGTGCTGACAATATTCTCTATCATAACCTATTGGGTGTATTAATTCTTTTATATGCAAATCCCACAGTGCTGTAATCTACAAGAGTAAAAATTCTGATTTGCAGAGTGGCCTATCTCCCTAAATATTGGAAATGAAAGTCGTTATGTCAGTGGGTTCTCGAAATACAGCCTGCGGTCATAACGACTTT
>NZ_JADYTY010000014.1 GCF_021531495.1 Anaerovibrio lipolyticus | reverse complement strand
TCAGCCCGTTCGACTTGCATGTGTTAAGCACGCCGCCAGCGTTCGTCCTGAGCCAGGATCAAACTCTCCAATAAATTTATTGAAGAACCGATTGGCTCTTGTTATTTGAATTATTCTTATAAAAGAATTAAGGTTTGTTTTGCACAAATCTTGTATAAAATAATCACTTAATGTGATTCCAACATCTGGCTTGAAATCATGTGTGCATGATTTCCTATTTGCATTGTTTAGTTTTCAAGGAACACTGCCTCTCCTTCATCAACGACTCATAAAAGCTCTGCAAGCTTTTTGTAAAGCCGCTGTGTGAGTCAGCTTTTATATAATATCTCAAAGCGTTCATTTTGTCAAGAACTTTTTTGAAATATTTTTTGTGGCCAGCTCAGTGAATCATTTATCAGATGTTCAGTGAACTTTTCACATTTGTCACATCTCAGCGACAACGATGTATATATTACACTAAAATCAATAACCTGTCAACACTTTTTACTAATTTTTTCTAAAATTTTTCCCAGCCCCTTATTCTGGCAAAAATACCGGCTTATTCCCAGGCAATTTCCTGCCACCTAATGGTGAAGCTCTTGTAGATTCCCAGCCGTTATGAATTGGACAGGAAATTATCCGGATAGCTCCAATAATAAATTTTTTGTAAATTCTTTCAAATCTAACAGGAAATTGGAAACTTTTATAGAATAATTTAAACTGGAAATAGTTATAATACACTGATGCTGAAGTGGAAAGGATAAACCAGGTGATATGTATGGCAAACAACGAACTTGATAATGTAACCTTACGAGATTTATTTGATTTGGATTTCCTGCAGGAGTTTCAGGACACCTTTGCGGAAATAGCCGGCATTGCCGCTATTACTGTAGACTTGGAGGGAAATCCTGTTACCAGGCCTACCAACTTTACTGATTTCTGCATGAATTACAACCGGGGCTGTACCAAAGGCAACGAGCGCTGCATGAAATGCGACCGGGAAGGCGGTGCACAGGCTGCCCAGACCGGCAGGCCTGCCGTATACGAATGCCATGCAGGGCTGATGGACTTTGGCGTGCCAATCATGCTGCAGGGACGTCAGATCGGTTCTATTCTCGGTGGCCAGGCCATCACCTCCGATATTGATGAGGCAAAATTCCGTCGCTATGCCGAGGAGCTGGGCCTCAATCCTGATGATTACCTGACAGCCGCCAAAAAGGCAAACCGCATTTCCAAGGAAAAGCTGCAAAAAACAGCAGATGCCTTCTACCTTTTTGCCAAGAAGCTCTCTGACATGGGATACGAGCGCTACCGCTTCCAGAAGCTGCGGGGCATGTCCGAGGACGTAAACGAAAGCGTCAATCAGGCCATGAGGGCTATGGAGGCCCTGGACGCCTCCGCCAGCAACGTTGATAAAAACCAGCGGGAGCTCAGCGAGGAAATTCGCAATGTAGAGGAAATCACAGGCAAAATC
Source organism: Anaerovibrio lipolyticus (assembly GCF_021531495.1). Classification (GTDB taxonomy): domain Bacteria; phylum Bacillota; class Negativicutes; order Selenomonadales; family Selenomonadaceae; genus Anaerovibrio. Next base: position 54,523 of record NZ_JADYTY010000014.1, on the reverse strand, counting down.
CACGGCTTTACCGAGCTTATCAAGAATATCGCCAAGCAGACCAGACTTCTGGGCCTGAATGCCTCCATTGAAGCGGCCCGTGCCGGTGCAGCAGGAGCCGGCTTTGGCGTAGTAGCAGAGGAAATCGGCAAGCTTGCCACCAGCTCCAGTGAAACCGTAGAAAACATCCAGCAGTTCATGTCTGCCATCAATGAATCCGTAGAAAAAACCGTGATCAGGAGCAAAAATACCTCCGCTATTGTCGAAGACCAGACCAAGGCCATTATTGATACCACCAAGAGCCTTGGCGGGGTAGCCGATGTAGCCCATTACCTGTACGATATGACGCATAATAAATAACAACCCCGTAATAAATATCTCCCCTCTGCCCGGCAGACAGTAAAACCACCACCCAAAAACGCTCGTCAGCATAGAATCTCCATCTATGCCATCGAGCGTTTTTTCATGACCTTCTATCCATTAAATAGCTATTTTGTGCATTTATTGCTTTGATTCCATGTACACCCGGGGCACTCTGGCATTCAGCATACATGGCAATTCATAGTTAATAGTCCCCAGCCAGCTGGCAGCCTCATCCATAGTAAGACTAGCTGAACCATATAAGGTTACAACATCTCCCTGCTGCAGCTCCGGTATATCCGTCAAATCAACCATGCACTGATCCATGCAGATTCTTCCTGCAATAGGTGCCCTTTTCCCATGATAATCCACCTGAGCCTTGCCAGTAAACATACGGGTATACCCATCTGCATAACCCATAGGCAAAGTACCGATTCTGCTTTCCCGCTGAGCTGTAAAGGTACAGCCATAACTAATGGATTCTCCAGGATGCAGATTCTTTACATAAACAATCTGCGCCTTTAGTTCCATAATTGGCTGCAATTCAATAACATGCTCCACCTCATCAGATGGCCACAGACCATAGAGAATAATCCCCGCCCTTACCATATCAAAATGAGCCTCTGGCATTTCCAGAATGGCAGCAGAATTAGCAATATGCTTAATAGGTATATTAACTCCCTTTGCCTCAACCTTGCTAATAGCCAGCTTAAAGGCCTCTAACTGCTGATAGGCAAAGCTTTTATCCTTGGCATCTGCCAAAGCAAAATGGGAGAACATTCCCTCCAGCTCTATTCCCGGCATAACAGACAAAGCCTGAGCCAAATCTCCAGCCTGCTCTGGTCTTACACCAATACGGCTCATACCTGTATCCACTGCCATATGTATTTTAGCAGTTTTTCCCTGTCTTACCGCCTCGGCAGATATAGCCTTAGCCTGCTCTACCGTATACACAGCCTGGGTAATATCGTAGGCTACCAAATCAGCAGAGGCTTCCACAGGAGTAGTTCCCAAAATTAAAATAGGGGTAGTAAAGCCAGCCTGTCGCAGGGAAATAGCCTCACTAATAACAGCTACGGCCAAATAATCCGCCCCCTGCTCCACAGCCTTTCTGGCCACAGCTACAGCCCCATGACCATAGGCATCTGCCTTTACCACTGCACACCATTTTGCCTTGTTTTTGATACATGATTTTATGTTTCGGATATTATTTTCCAGAGCCTTCAAATCTATTTCGGCCCATACTGCACGCTTTGGCATATAAATTCCCCTCTCTATTACTTCTATCAGACGCAAAAAATTCAAACAAAGATAATTTCAACAACAAAGAGGCTCCGCTCTATAGCGCAAGCCTCTTTACTTACATATATATATATTTATTACAGCTCCTGAGGCTTAATAACCTCAATGCCGCCCATATAAGGTACCAATGCCTTTGGAATAACAACAGAGCCATCTGCCTGCTGATAGTTCTCCAGAATAGCTGCAAAGGTACGGCCTACAGCCAAGCCGGAACCATTCAGAGTATGTACGAACTCTGGCTTGCCCTTCTGCTCACGACGGAACTTAATATTGGCACGACGAGCCTGGAAATCCTGACAGTTGGAGCAGGAAGAAATCTCACGATAGGTATTCTGAGCTGGCATCCATACCTCAATATCATAGGTCTTAGCAGAGGTAAAGCCCATATCGCCAGTACAGAGAGTAATAACACGGTGTGGCAGCTCCAGAACCTTCAATACATCCTGAGCATCCTCTACCATCTTTTCCAATTCATCCCAGGAATCCTCTGGCTTAACAAACTTAATCAGCTCTACCTTATTGAACTGATGCTGACGAATCAGGCCACGGGTATCACGGCCAGCGCTGCCAGCCTCAGCGCGATAGCAAGCAGTATAGGCGCAATAATACTCTGGCAGCTGACTGCCATCCAGAATCTCCTCACGATGATAGTTAGTTGTAGGAACCTCAGCAGTAGGTACCATATAATAATCAGTACCCTCCACCTTGAACATATCCTCAGCAAACTTTGGCAGCTGGCCAGTACCATACATGCTGGCAGTATTTACCATGCAAGGAGCCAGCATCTCGGTATAACCATGCTTGTTGGAATGCAGATCCATCATAAAATTAATCAAGGCTCTCTCCAAGCGAGCACCCAAGCCCTTGTAGAAGGTAAATCTGGCACCAGTAACCTTGGCAGCACGCTCAGCGTCCAAAATGCCCAGAGCATCACCCAAATCCCAATGAGCCTTTGGCTCAAAGTCAAATTTGGTAGGCTCCATAAAACGGCGAACCTCTGGGTTGTCATTCTCATCTACACCAATAGGAACATCCTCCTTTGGCATATTAGGAATGCTCAGCATAATATCCCGGAGATCGTTCTCTACCTGCTTTAATTCTGCATCATAGGCATCAATCTTCTCGCCTACCTGACGCATCTCAGCAAAAATAGCATCTGTATTCTCACCGTTCTTTTTCATCTGGCCAACCTGCTTGGAAACAGTATTTCTCTGATTCTTCAGCACCTCAACCTGGCTGATAATCTCACGGCGCTTTTCCTCCAGCTCCTTAAAGCCATCCAAGGAAAGTTTATTCTGACGATTGTTCAGCATAGTCTGAACTGCATCAAGATTTTCTCTGACAAATTTAATATCTAACAAAGTGTTCGCCCCCACAAATTATGGCTTCGCCATTTTATCTATATCGAATCTATTATACTTGATATTTTTCAATTTGTAAAATGAGACTTATTCAGTGGGAGCTTTAGACTCCCACTGAATTTAGTCGAATAAATCCAGAGCTTTACGGGTGCTTAACTCCCTCCTAAGAAGAGGGAGTCTTAGCACCCGTTAGCATGGGATAAAAATTTTATCCTAAATTCTCATTTCAAAATGACTGCCCTTAGATTTTTTATCCTTATCCTCCGTTGTTTTCTCCTGCAACCTGGTTTTCACGGCTCTTTTTTCTTGTGACTTCACAGGAGGTTGAGATTTTAGCCTTGGCTTTTTACTAAGATTGCGCAGCATAAAAGTAATAAAAGCTGCTATAAATACAATCAAAAGTGGCAAAAAGGACATACTTGACATATGACCTCCCGGCAAAGGCCAATTTCCATCTGGGGTATTCTGTTGTACCGTCGCCTGCGTATCCTGCTGGTCAGCCTTCCCATCTTTCATGCCCAAGGCCTGCTGTACCATATCTTGACGAGCCTGTTGAGCTGCATCATTTTCTGCCGACTGCCCAGTCTCCTGCTGAGACTGGCCCTGGGTACTTCCTACACCTTGCTGAGAAGTGCTCTGCTGACTAGGTGAGCTAGTTTGATTTTGCTGTGGATTGCTGATAGTAACATGAACTCCAAATTCCTTGCCATTATCCGATGTATTATTTACAACTGGCTGACCAGCCTCTGTATGAGATTCAGCCCCCGGCACCACTGGAGCCGTAGGGGGAGTTGGTGGCGTTGGGGCCTTTATAGCCATATAAGCACCATCTTTCTTTCATTATCTATAACAAAAAGAGGCTGTCACCACAGCCCCTTTATTTTTATTTCGCGGGTTCATCTGGACCAGCAGCATCACAGCGCTTGCAGGCTGCATAGCCCTCAAGTTCTGCTGCAGTGGCACTTTCAAAGCGCTTCCCACCACCATAGGTCTGCTTTAGCTTTGGACAGCCAGGACGATGATACTGACCAGTATAATGATCTCCCATACGATAGGTTTCTGTACGAGAGATATTATTAAAATCTTCTTCTACAGATGTAGAATATGCCTGATAGGCCACTGCCAGAATTGCTACGATTATGGCAATGCCCAAAATTCTAAATTTGTTTCCCTTCATGCTTGTGTCCCCCCACAAATACTAGATTAACTACAAGGGTATTATACCATATTTTGATATTATCTAGGAAAATTACTTTCCGAAATAATATCAAAAAAAACATCCCCATCTGCAAGCAGATAGGGATGCATTTTTAATTAGTTAATCAGTGACTAACACTAATCAGCCCCAACCTGGAGTACCCAGTGCAACAGCTACGATTGCAGCTGCGAGAGCACCGAACATAGGAGCAATACATGGAACCCAAGCATAACCCCAGTTGCCGTCACCCTTGTTAGGAATAGGCAGGATTGCGAAAGCAATACGAGGGCCAAGGTCACGAGCCATGTTCATAGCATAACCGGAGCATCCACCCAAGGACAGGCCGATTGCAACGATGAGCAGACCTACAGCATAAGGACCGAAGCCAGCAGGCAATGGACCATTAGGAGTAGCAAAGATCATCATGATGCAGAACATCAGGAAGAAGGTTGCAATAAACTCGGAGATGAAACCATTTACACAGCCGCCAGTAGCAGAACCGGTAGAGAAGATACCTACCTTGCCACCTTCAGTCTCGCTCCAATGACCAAGGAAGCAGAAATAAACAATGATGGAACCTACGATACCGCCTGCAGTCTGAACCAGAGCGGTTGCAACAAACTGTGCAGGAGTGTAGATACCGAGGTAAGTCTTAGCAATAGTAACGGAAGGGTTAATATCAGCCTGTGGTGCACCCAGTGCAACAGAAGTGTAAACACCTAAGAGTACTGCGAGACCCCAACCCCATGCAGTACAAATCCAACCAGCGCCCTTTGCGTAGGACTTTGCCAGGTTCAAGTTGGCGTTAACGCCAACACCGAAAACCATCAGAACCATAGTTCCCATGAACTCGCCTAACAGATTATCCATTTTACATCCCTCTTTCGTATAACATATGAAAAATTTCTATGCCGGATATGTTCCCTACACATATCCGAATTCATATCCGCTGCCAGCTTAGACCGCCGGCAGCGAATAGTGAATCCTATTATTTAACCCACAACTTTATTGTCTATACAGTAAGGATTACTCCTCGTCATCCAGCCAATGCATAGCGTGCTTAACAGCCTTTCTCCAGCCCTTGTAGAGCTTGTCAGCCTCTTCCTTAGCCATTACAGGCTCGAAGCGAACATCAAGCTTCCAAGCGGTCTTCAGCTCTTCCTTGCTGTTCCATACGCCTACAGCAAGACCTGCCAGATAAGCAGCACCCAGAGCAGTAGTCTCGATAATCTGAGGACGATCTACAGGTACACCCAGAATATCAGCCTGGAACTGCATCATCAGGTTGTTAGCAACAGCACCGCCGTCTACCTTCAGGGCAGCCAGCTTAATGCCGGAATCAGCTTCCATAGCACCCAGAACATCCTTAGTCTGATATGCCAGAGACTCCAGAGTTGCACGAACGATATGAGCCTTGGTAGTACCACGGGTAATACCAATAATCATACCACGAGCATTAGAATCCCAATATGGAGCACCCAGACCTACGAATGCAGGAACCAGATATACACCGCCGGTGTCACGAACCTTCTTAGCAACCCACTCGGAATCAGGTGCAGAGTCTACCATGCGAGCGCCATCACGGAGCCACTGAATAGCAGAACCTGCTACGAAGATGGAACCCTCAAGAGCATACTCAACCTTGCCATCCAAGCCCCAAGCAATAGTAGTTACCAGACCATTCTTGGAATCATAGATGTCAGTACCGGTATTCATCAGCATGAAGCAGCCAGTACCATAGGTGTTCTTAGCCTCGCCTGGGTTGAAGCAGTTCTGACCAAAGAGGGCAGCCTGCTGGTCACCTGCAGCACCTGCAACAGGGATTGGAGCACCCAGAATAGCTGGATCAGCATAGCCATATACGCTGGAAGAAGGACGAACCTCTGGCAGCATGGACTTAGGAACTCCCAGATAGCCCAGGAGAGCGTCATCCCACTTCAACTCCTTGATGTTGTACATCAAAGTACGGGAAGCGTTGGAATAATCAGTTACATGAGCCTTACCACCGGTCAACTTCCAGATCAGCCAGGTATCAATAGTACCGAAAATCAAATCTCCAGCCTCTGCGCGAGCCTTGGTGCCCTCAACATGGTCGAGAATCCAAGTAATCTTGGTACCGGAGAAGTAAGCATCGATGGTCAAACCAGTCTTGTCTTTGAACTCCCCAGTGAGTCCCTTAGCCTTCAGGCCATTTGCAATGTCAGCGGTCTGACGGGACTGCCAAACAATTGCGTTATATACTGGACGACCAGTATTCTTATCCCAAACTACAGCGGTCTCACGCTGGTTGGTGATACCCATGGCAGCGATGTCGCTAGCCTCCAGACCACTCTGCTCCAAAGCACCCTTCATTACTTCACACATGGTGCTCCAGATCTCATCTGCATCATGCTCAACCCAACCAGGCTGAGGGAAGTACTGAGTAAACTCCTTCTGTGCAACGCCTACAATCTTGGAGTTCTCATCAAAGATGATTGCTCTGTTGGAGGTGGTACCTGCGTCTAACGCCATTACATACTTTTTTGCCATTTTGAAAATCCCCCTCTTGAATAGTAAATAATAATTACTTTTTACTGAAACGCCCCTCTCAAAAAGCATTTCGTTTTATTTATGAATGATACCCCTATCTGGAAGCAAAAACGCTTCACAACCCCATCAGATTTGGTATCGTTCACTCCACATTTGTTATTATAACACACAACTGAAATTTTGTTAAGCTTTTTTATAAGCCTTTGCTAAAATTTCTATTGGATGTACAGCCTTGACATCTGTACCATGCTGAATCTGCATACGGCAAGTACCGCAATCGCAGATTACCTTGTGATAATTATCAGCATTGATAGCATCAAACAAAGCCTGGCCTATCTTCATGGAAGTCTCATAGTTGTCCTTATGGAAGCCATAGCTGCCGGACATACCGCAGCAGCCAGCATCAGCATTAACAACATTCAGACCTGCAGCCTTCAACAAGTCAAAGGCAGGCAGTCCCATACCCTGTGCCCGCAGATGGCATGGTGCATGATAGATAAACTTATGATCGCTCTTGATGTTTACCTTCTTCAGCTTGCCTTCTTCAGCCAGCATAGTCAGGAACTCAAAAGCATCCCATACATTCTTAGCTGCTTCCTTCATCTCAGACTGAGCGAATAGTTCGGTATACTCGTTCTTCAGCATCAGAGAGCAGGAAGTACAGCATGCTACTACAGGAATGCCCTTCTGAGCATATTCCTGAATGATAGCTACATTGGTGTCTGCATGCTGACGTGCCTCATCCAGATAGCCGCCTACAACCAGTGGAGAACCACAGCATACAAAACGGTTATCCATGAGAACCTCATAACCATTTTCGTTCATTACCTGAACGAAAGCAGTACCTACCCAAGGCTCATTGGTATCAATGTAACAGCCTGGGAAGAACAGAACCTTCTTGTCAGAGGAAGGCTGCTTGATAGTCTTAAACAGATCACGGAAATATACAGAAGCATAACGAGGAGTCTTGCGCTCTGGAGCCATCCCCATAGCTCCCATTACGCCTAAAGCCTCGCCAATGCTCATGCCCAGATTAGCCAGAGACTTGCCGAAAGGAATCTTATTCAGCATATCAGCCATCTCAAAGCCATGACTCAGCATCTTATCCTCAGGCTTGTGAGCCTCTGGATGTGCCTTCAGATATCTGCCTCTCTCCAACATATTCAGAGTAGAAACAGATACACCATTAGGGCAGGTAATATCACAATTCTTACAGTTGGAACACAACATCAAGGTGTCCTCATAGTCGCTTGGATCGGAGAAATGCATACGGCTATGAGCAGGACCTACCAACTTTGGTCCCTTGTATTCAGGATTGGCCTTGGTAACTGGGCATGCTACAATACAGGATGTGCAGGCAATACAGTTGTCCGCCGAATCTCTAGCTCTTTCTTCTAACTCCATAATATAATACCCCTTTCCATTACGCCTTGGCAGCCTTGTACGCGGAAGTCAAAGCTACGCCATTGCCGGAATGCTCAAAGCAGAAATCATAGCCACTCAGGTTGCGGCCGACAACATATACATTCTTCAGAACAACATTGCCAGACTCATCCACAGCACGGAGGGAGTCATCTACTCGTACACCAGCCATAGAGAATGCCTGCTTCTTATCAGAGAAGAGCTGCTTATTTACCCATCTCTCCTCTACACAGTCACCCTCAACAGGCAGTCCGAATACCATTTCCTTGTATTCGCCAAAGTCACGCATAGTGATACCACCGCTGTAGAAGCCACCAGTAGCCAGGATGAACTTGTCTGCCTCATAGGTCTGGGTACGAACCTCGCCGCCAGCCTCAATAGCAGTAACCTTATCACCCTTTACAATAGCCTTTTCGGCCTTGGCATTCTCAACCACACGAATGCCCTTCTTCTTCAATGCACTCAGGAGCACATCACGGAGACGGATGCCGTTTACGGATGGAGGCATGCCAGTAGTCTCTACTACAGTGCAGCCAAGATCCTTGGACAGCTTTTTATATACAACATAGTCACCCTTGGTGCCAAGAATCTGAGGAACAATAACAGCCTTGCCAGCACCAGCCTGGCCCTTAATCTGTGCCAGGAACTCGCCATAGCCCTTATCGCTCTCTACCCACTTAGCTACATCACGGGTAGTCAAATCGCGGCCAGTAATATAGGTGTCAACAGTGATAGTTGTATACTTCTTGTCAGCACCCAGCTCCTTGGCCAGATTCTCCTTAACCATATCTACATAGAAATCCTTTAAGCCCTTAACGCCTACAATAACAATCTCGCTGGCATCAAAGCATCTGGAACCCTGCAAGGACTCAGGCAGCAGGCAGGTTGGCTTCAAAGTACCGATACCGGTAATCAGCCACTGCTGCTCCTTGAGGGAACCAGTGTAAGCAAAACCCTCATCTGCTACAGTCTTTTTGAAGTACTTAATAGCATCCTCAATAGCAGCCATGCCAATTTTCTTATATGGGTGAGAATCAGGCACCTGGTCAATACCAGTAATTGGACTATTTACAGCCTTGCCCTGCTCATCATAACCCAGTATATCAATCACACCGCTGTTCAATGGAAAAGTACCAGCACCGTAGGACAGCAGAGTCACCTTTTTTCCTTCATCAGCACTTACCAACGCAGCCATCAAGCCAGCTACGCCATTGCCGATAATAACTACATCAGATTTGCTCATCCTCGTCTACCCCCATTTACGTTAAACAACAGCTCGTACATGCCTCTTGTCATTTCTGCTTCCCGGAGGGTCTTGCCTGCCATTACAGGAGTAATACCCTTCCATCTTGCCTGGAGGAAGTTCTTCATATCGGAAAGTGAATCGCTGCAGCCTTCAAACTTATTCTTGAAGAGCTTGTTGGCAACAGCAGCACTACGAATAGCACAGTAGTTACCCTGACAGGTACCCATACCCAGACGGGTTCTTCTTCTTACATCTGCTACGCAATGGCTGGTAGGCTCAGCTGCAATGCGCTGAATCTCTGCCATAGTAACATTCTCGCACTCGCAAAGAACCTCTCTAGTCTCAGGCTGTTCCTTCAAAGTCTTAACAACATCGCCAAACTTCTCTACGCCCAGACGAGTAGCAGCCAAATTTACACCATAAGATGGGAAGTACTGACGAGCAGCCTTCTTCTCTGCCTCTGAAACCTCTGGAACCAAATCCTCCTCAGCAGTACGGCACTTAGCAGTATTGTGAAGTTTTGGAGCCAAAACATCACAGAACTTCTCAGCCATGAGACGATAGGTAGTGAACTTACCACCACAAATAGTCATCATGCCCTTCAGACCATCTTCCTTCTCATGGTCGATGGTAACAAAGCCACGGGATGCATTACGGCCGCCCTCAGCACCCTTTGGTACATACAGAGGACGGGAACCAGCAAATACGCGGAGGATACGATAATCCCGAAGATGCTCAAATACGCCAACACCGGTCTTCATCAGTTCTTCAACCTCTTCCCAAGAAGTGGAGGTATCCTCTGGATCTGGAATAGTTATGGAGGAAGTACCAAGAATGGTAATAGAACCATGTGGCACGAAAATATCGCCATTGGATGGCTTACGGAGACGGTTTACAACATGGTTGGTAATACGCTGATTAAAAGCAATCAAAGTACCCTTGGATGGGCTTACATTACATTCCAAACCAGCCAGTTCTGCAACCTTGCCAGCCCAAGGACCAGCTGCATTTACCAAAATCTCGCACTCAATGTCATACTCTTCCTTGGTAACATTGTCACGAACGGTAATGCTCTTTACAGTAGCATTTTCAATGTTTACCTTAATCAGCTCAGTATAGGTCTTGTAACGACCGCCATAACGAGCTGCAGACTGCAGATTCTGCCAGGACATACGGAAACCATCAATAGCTCCATCTGGAACCTCATAAGCAACCTTCAGCTTGCGAGACAGATTTGGCTCCAAACGAAGAGCCTCCTCCTTGCTGAGCTCACGAGTGGAAATGCCGCTTTCAGCGCATCCCTTGAGCCAAGGATCAACAAAGTCAGGATCATCACCCTCAACCTGAACAAACATACCAGTAGTAGCCTCTACACAGGACTTACCGATACGGCGCAGAATAGTGTTCTCCTTAATACACTCTTTTGCTGCTTCCTGATCTTTTACAGCGTATCTTGCACCACTGTGCAAAAGACCATGATAACGAGAGCTAGCACCATTGACCATATCAAGTTTCTCGATCAAAAGTGCGTCGATACCGCGCATGGACAGGTCGCGCAGGATACCAACACCTGTAGCTCCGCCGCCTACAACGACAACCGTAGCCTTGTCCTTTACCATAACAATCCCCCATTTTCTATAATACACACAGAAGCTGTGCTTCACTATGAGATACAGCGGAAATACACGAATAATCAATAATGCCTATGCTTTACCGGTACCTCATATTTGAATTTTCCTCCGATTGCACATTATAAAAATCCAATCGCAACAAAATTTCATTGATATGTTTATAATACCCTAACACATTTAAGAAGTCAACAAAAATAATAAGAAAAAATAGATTTTTCTTGTAAATTGCAAGGACTCCTTCTAATAATGCTTATTATGGGTAAAAACTGTCTGTCAACTGAACAATTTGTTATAGCGTAATGAAATTTGTTGTACAAATTATTTACATCAATTACCACCAGCAAAATATCTTAAAATGTAACTCTAACAATCTCAAAAAAATAGAACTGCCGCATTTTGACCAATGAGACAGTTCTACAATTACTATGAAATTAGAAGGTTGCTACAACAGCACCCTGGTATTTCTCCTCGATGAACTTCTTAACCTTCTCGGACTGGAGAGCCTTGATTAATGCCTTAATCTCTGGACGCTCCTCATCACCCTGACGAACAGCTACGATGTTTACATATGGAGAAGTAGCATCCTCAATATACAGGGAATCCTTTACTGGATTCAAAGGTACCTGCATAGCGAAATTGCTGTTGATAACAGCCAGATCTACATCATCAATGGAACGTGGCACCTGAGCAGCCTCCAGCTCCTGGAACTTTAAGTTCTTTGGATTAGCTGTAATATCATTTACAGTTGCAGCAATATCGTTGTTATCCTTCAGGGTAATAAGACCAGCCTTGCTCAAAAGAATCAAAGCACGGCCGCCATTGGTAGGATCATTAGGAATAGCTACAGTAGCGCCATCCTTAACCTCATTCAGGCTCTTTACCTTGTGAGAATAGATGCCCATTGGCTCAATATGAATACCGGCAGCGTTAGCCAGCTTTACCTCTGGATGCTCCTTTATGAAGTTCTCCAGATATGGAGCGTGCTGGAAGTAGTTGGCATCCAACTCCTTGTCGTTAAGAGCAAGGTTTGGCTGTACATAGTCATTGAACTCAACAACCTGCAAATCAATGCCCTCTGCCTTCAGATCATCCTTAATCTGCTCCAGAATCTCAGCATGAGGAACTGCGGTAGCACCTACCTTCAGTACCTTGGTTTCAGTGGCAGCCTTCTTATCATCAGTGCCGCCGCAGCCAGCCAAAGCCAGAACAGCTACAGCCATTGCTGCCAAAACTGCTAATACTTTCTTCATAATATATATTCCTCCTTTTTTATGTTGGACAAATAAATGCATTTATGTTGCACCATTTGTCATAAAAAACTTATCGCTTATCCAGTTTCTTGGCCAAAGCATTACCAGCAAACTGCACAACCTGCACCATGATAATCAGCACTACTACAGTGGCAATCATAATATCAGGGCGGAAGCGCTGATAACCATAGCGAATAGCCAAATCACCCAGGCCACCGCCGCCAATGGCACCAGCCATAGCAGATTCACCTACCAGACTGATAACAACAGTTGTGAGCTGAGCCACAATATTAGGCATAGCCTCTGGCAAAAGCACCTTGGTAATAATCTGCATAGGGGTGGCACCCATAGCCTGTGCTGCCTCCACAATTCCCTCTGGAATCTCTCTGAGAGAGGTTTCTACCTGACGTCCGATGAAAGGCACAGAGGCTAGTACCAATGGCACCATAGCAGCCGTTGTACCAATAGAACTGCCTACCAACAGACGAGTCAAAGGTATAATTGCTACCATTAATATAACGAAAGGAATAGAACGAACAGCATTTACTACTGCACCTAATACCTTGTTAATTACCGCACATTCCAAAATCTGATTTTTGGCGGTGGTGTGCAGCAACACCCCAAGAGGAACACCGATTATAGAGGCTATCACCATAGACAGAGCCACCATATAAACGGTTTCTCCCATAGCCTTAGTGATGAGTGGAATCATGTCTGCTGACATAGCCAATCACCTCCACTTTCAGTTCTTGTTTTTCTACATAGGACATAGCCTTGTCAATTTCCTCCTGGCTGCCATCCAAACTGATAATCAAACGGCCAAAAGGCACATCCTTGATATCATCCAGACTGCCGAAGAGAATGCCAACCTCCAGGTCGAAATTCTTAATCAACTTGCTGATAACTGGTTCATTGGCAGATTCTCCAATAAAGGTTAGACGAATTAACAGCAGACTATCTGGGAATGGCTCTGCCTTAACTTCCCGCTCCCGAAAGCCTACTGGCAAATCATTACTGAGCAGCACACTGATAAATTCCTTGGTAATAGGCTGCTGGGGATTGGTAAATACGTCCAGCACTCTGCCCTTTTCCGCAATAACGCCCTTGTCAATAACAGCTACCTTATCGCAAATATCCTTGATAACCTGCATTTCATGGGTAATAACCACTACAGTAAGTTTCAACTTAGCATTAATATCCTTGATAAGCTGCAGAATAGACTTGGTGGTCTGTGGATCCAAGGCTGAGGTAGCCTCATCGCACAGCAGAATCTTTGGCTCACTGGCCAAAGCTCTAGCAATACCTACCCGCTGCTTCTGACCACCAGATAGCTGGGATGGATATTGATCTGCCTTATTAGCAAGACCTACCAGCTCCAAAAGCTCCATAACCTTCTTGTGAATCTTTTCCTTGGGGGCATTAACCAACCGCAAAGGAAAGGCAACATTGTCATATACCGTTGCCGAGGACAGCAGATTAAAATGCTGAAAAATCATACCAATACTTTTGCGGGCCTGCCTAAGCTGGCTCTCGCTCATGGCTGTTATATCCTGACCATCCACTGTTACCACACCACTGGTAGGGCGCTCCAAAAGATTGATACACCGTACCAAGGTGGATTTGCCAGCACCGCTAAGACCAATGATACCATAAATTTCTCCCTTATTAATATGGAGGCTGATATCCTTAATAGCCTTTACCGGGCCAGAGGGACTGTCATAGATTTTCTCAATATGGGATAAATCAATCACAGGCTTCAACTCCTAAAAACATTGTTTTCCTGTATGTTTTGCATGATAACACATTTTCCTCCAAAGGTCAAGAAAATAGTATTCTGTCAATAACATAACAATGATATTATACCTACTTTGGCAAGAAAAATAAATATCCCTTTCACCATCTTTCTATTGTATCCACGTATACAATACCTTTGTCTATTGACATTCCCAAGCCATGTGACTATAATAAATTACATCAAACGGACAATGGAGTCCCGGAAAGCCAATCAGGTTTTTCGGGACTTTTCTGTTTTCCGGGCGAATGATATATATATCACAATTTCATCTGCCGAGACAATGTCGTCTTATGGTTATTTAGACAAATAGCTATGGGACGGCATTTTTTGTTAAGGCAAAGCCGTTTTTATCTATTATTTAAGTAGTTGTGTATGTGTGGAGAAAGGATTTGATTAACATGATTGATACTGGCGATACTGCCTGGGTCCTGATTAGCGCGGCCCTGGTATTCTTTATGACACCTGGCCTTGCCCTGTTCTACGGTGGCATGGTTAGAAGCAAAAACGTACTGACCACTATTATGCAGAGCATGTTCATTCTGGCCATGATTTCTGTAGAGTTTATCGTTATTGGTTACACTATGGCCTTTGGCCCTGATGTAAATGGCTTTATTGGTGATTTCAGCAAGGTCGGCCTAACCGGCATTGGCATGAAGATTCTGGAGGGTGGTACTATTCCAGAGCTGGCCTTTGTAGCCTTCCAGTGTATGTTTGCTGCATTGACTCCAGCCCTGATTACTGGTGCCTTTGCTGAGAGAATGAAGTTCAAGGCCTTTGCCATTCTCATGCTGCTGTGGGCTGTATTAATTTATAACCCGATGGCTCATTGGGTATGGGGCGGTGGCTTCCTGGCCGAGCTGGGTGCTTTGGACTTTGCTGGTGGCCTGGTTATCCATATTCTCTCTGGTGTTTCTGGTTTGACTCTTTGTATTCTACTTGGCAAGCGCAGTGGCTATGGCAGAACCGCCATGCTGCCTCATAACCTGCCAATGACTGTTCTAGGTGCTTCGATTCTGTGGTTTGGCTGGTTCGGCTTCAATGCCGGCAGTGCCCTTGGTGCTAATGCACTGGCTGCCAGTGCCTTTGTAGTATCTCAGGCTGCTGCTGCCGCTGCTACTGTTTCCTGGGTACTCATGGAGTGGAAGTTTAACGGCAAGCCAACTGTTCTGGGTGCTGTTTCCGGTTGTATTGCAGGTCTGGTAGCTATTACTCCAGCTGCTGGTTTTGTAGAGCCATTACCTGCCATTATCATTGGTCTGATAGGCGGCGGTATCTGCTACTTTGCCGTAGCCGTTCTTAAGGACAAGCTGGGCTATGATGATTCCCTTGATGCCTTTGGTATTCACGGTATAGGCGGTACCTGGGGTTCTCTGGCCACCGGTCTTTGGGCTACCACTGGTGTAAACCCAGCTGGTGCCAACGGTCTTTTCTATGGGGAAACTGATTTGTTTGTAGCTCAGGTTATTTCCACTGTTGTAGCCTATGCATTGGCTATTGTAGGTACTTTCATCCTCTTCAAGATTGTCAGCGCTATCTGTGATGTGCGTGCTGATGAGTCCGAGGAACTGGCTGGCTTGGATATCGTGGAACATGGCGAGCGTGGCTATGGCCGCTCCGTTGTAGGCGGTACTATTATGGGCAGCTTTGAGGATTCCAGCGAAATGCTGGCCAATACTGTCATGAAGGTTAATGCCAAGGGAGGCACAATATAATGAAGATGACCAAAATTGAGATTATCACCCGCTCCAACAAGCTGGATGAGCTGATGGAAGCATTAAATGATATTGGTGTGCTGGGTATGACTGTCAGCCAGGTCTTTGGCTGTGGCCTGCAGAAAGGCCATGAAGAGGTCTATCGTGGCAAAAAATATGATGTAAATCTGGTTCCAAAAATCAAATTGGAAACCGTTGTCTGCGAGATTCCTGTTGATACTGTATTGGATGCGGCCGAAAAGGCTCTCCGCACTGGCAACTACGGTGATGGCAAAATCTTCGTTACCGAGCTGACCGATGCTGTCCGCATTCGTACAGGCCAGAGAGGTCCAGAGGCTATAATGGACATTCCTGGAGAAAAGAAATAGATATCCACACAACATACACTATAGACAGAGGGATAGCTGCTAGTTGGCTATCCCTTTGTCATTGCTAAATACATACTTATTTCAACAGTTTTTATTTAATTTTACTTTAACCTATTAAAAGGTAAATATAATTATGGATTTTTGTCTTTTAATAATGTATAATACTATTTAAGTTTTTCTATAATGTTTAAGGGGTGGTTTTAATGATTTTCGGTAAGAAAATAAAGGCAGCTGCTCTCTGCGCCGCTGCTATTATGTCCTTTGGCCTGTTAGCTGGCTGCGGCTCTAACAAGGCGGCTGACAACTCTGGCGACAAGCAGTACAAGGTAGGCATTGTTCAGCTGGTAGAGCACAATGCTCTGGATGCTGCCAACAAGGGCTTTGTAGATGGTCTTAAGGAGCGTGGCTTTGAGGAGGGCAAGAATCTGATAATTGACCAGCAAAATGCTCAGGCCGACCAGTCCAATCTGCAGAATATCGGTCAGCGTTTTGTTAATGACAAGGTTGATTTGATTTATGCCATTGCTACACCTGCAGCTCAGACTGTAGCCAATCTTACCAAGGATATTCCTATTGTAGCTTCTGCTATTACTGACTATGAAGGTGCCAAGCTGATTAAAAGCAATAATGAGCCAGGCGGCAATCTGACTGGTACCAGCGATATGAATCCTATCAAGGAGCAGATTGATCTGCTGCTGAAGATTGCACCAAATGCTAAGACCATTGGCTGTATCTATACCTCCAGCGAGGCCAATTCTGAGATTCAGTTCAAAGCTATGAAGGAATATGCTGAGTCCAAGGGCCTGAAAGTTGAGTCTGCTACCATTTCCAATGTAAATGATATTCAGCAGGCTGCTCAGAGTCTGGTGGGCAAGGTTGATATTTTCTGGGAGCCAACTGACAATGTAATTGCTTCTGCAATTCCTACTTTGGTATCTGTTACCGATGCTGCCAAGAAGCCAGTTATCTGCGGTGAGCCAAATATGGTAAAGAACGGCGGTCTGGCTACCTATGGTATTGATTACTATGAGCTGGGCAAGCAGTCCGGCCATATGGCTGCTGATATTCTGGAGGGAAAATCCAAGCCTGCCAATATGCCAATTCAGTTTGCCAAGGTTCTCAAGGCTATGTTTAACAAGACTGATGCTGCTAAGTTAGGCATTACCCTTAGCGATGATCTGCTGAAGGATGCCGACGTAGTAGAGTAATATTTATAAGTAAGAAAATATTTGCTCCGGGCGCCCCTGCCGCTGATTTATTTCCCGGCAAAGCAGCCTGGAGCTGTTTTTTAGAATGGAGAATTGACTTTGGATCTGATAATTCCTACTATATCTCAGGGACTTTTGTGGTCCCTGCTGGCTATAGGTGTATACATTACCTTTAGGGTGCTTGATATTGCTGATTTGACTGTAGAGGGCAGTTTCCCTCTAGGTGCAGCTACTGCGGCTGCCTGTCTAGTAGCGGGCTGGAGTCCTATTCCTGCCATGATGGCTGCTGCCTTTGCAGGTATGCTGGGCGGTATTATTACCGGTATTCTGTGCACCAAGCTAAAAATACCTGCTCTTTTGGCGGGTATTCTGACCATGATTGCCCTGTATTCCGTCAACCTGCGGATTATGGGCAAGGCAAATATTTCTCTGTTGCAGGTTGATACCGTATTTTCTCTCTATGCCATTCCTGGCCTGGAGCTGTCCCAAATGATTTTGGTTATTGGTCTAATTGCTGTTATTATTACTGCTGTAGGCTGTTATCTTTTCTTTGGTACAGAAATCGGTGCTGCTATTCGTGCTACTGGCTGCAATCCTCATATGATTCGGGCCAACGGCGTCAATACTGATATTACTGTTATCCTGGGCCTTTTGATTTCCAATGCTTTGGTAGCCCTGTCCGGCGCTTTGGTAGCCCAGGCCAACGGCTTTGCCGATGTAGGTATGGGTGTTGGCACCATTGTTATCGGCTTGGCTTCTGTTATTATCGGCGAGGTGCTCTTTGGCACCCGCAGTTTCAAGAACTGCCTGCTGTCTGTTATTCTTGGCTCCATTGCTTATCGTGCTGTTATTGCCATTGTTTTGCAGATGGGTATGCCACCAAATGATTTGAAGCTCTTTACAGCTATTCTGGTAGCAGCCGCTTTGTCCATGCCTCTGTTCCAAGCGAAATTAAATAAGAGAAAGGCGGCGAAGGACTAATGCTGAGAATTGAAGATATTGCCAAAACATTTAACCCAGGTACTATTACCGAAAAAAAGGCTCTAAAGGGAGTTACCCTTCACTTGGAGCCAGGTGACTTCGTTACAGTTATTGGCGGTAACGGTGCTGGTAAATCTACTCTGATGAACTCCATTGCTGGTACCTTTCCAGTAGATAGAGGCAAAATTGTTATTGATGGTCAGGATATTACCAAATGGCCTGAGCACAAAAGAGCCAAATACATTGGCCGTGTATTCCAGGATCCTATGATGGGTACTGCTGCCAATATGCAGATTGAGGAGAATATGGCTATTGCTGCCCGTCGTGGCAAAACTCCTACCCTTCGCTGGAGTGCCCCTGTGGCTCAGAGAGAGTTTTTCCGGGAACAGCTAAAAACCTTGAATCTGGGCTTGGAAGATAGATTGGAATCCAAGGTAGGCCTGCTGTCTGGTGGTCAGCGTCAGGCTCTTACTTTGCTGATGGCTACTCTGGTGGAACCAAAGCTGCTGCTTTTGGATGAGCATACTGCTGCTCTTGATCCTAAGACTGCTGCCCAGGTATTATCCCTGACTACGGATATTGTCCACAAGCGCAACCTTACTACCTTGATGATTACCCATAATATGAAGGATGCCTTGGCCTGTGGCAATCGCCTGATTATGCTTCATGATGGCAAAATCCTGATTGATGTTAAGGGCGAGGAAAAGAAGCATCTTACCATCAAAGACCTTTTGGCTATGTTTGAAAAAGCTGCTGGCAGTGAGCTGAACTCTGATGCACTGCTGCTTAGCTAAGTGAAAATTTCCATAAAAATTGGCAGGTTAGAATTATCTCTAGCCTGCCAATTTTGTTTTACATATAAATATCCTTAGGGATTTCCTCTAGCTTAACTACCCGAGGGATGCTAAATTCCTTCTGCGCCTTACGGCTTGAACTCATTAAGCACCGAGGCTTAGCAAGGGTTTTCTTAGGGTACTATCATCTGCTGTTCCATTTCAGTAAATACGTCAAAATTACGAATAGTGCCAAAGCAGAAAGACGCAATGAATACACAAAATAGAAGGCACATCAATATAGCGCGAGCGTGCCTGTAAGGGTATATGCCATGCCTCAGTAAAGAGTATATGTATGCCGTTATGCAAATAAGTCTTTGGCTCTACTTTACAATTTTCCCTACATCCACCCAACTGTACAAAACAGCTAAAATAAATTTAGGCAAAGAAAAAAGCTGTAAAAACGATAGGCGACGTTTTCACAGCCTTTTTCCTCTTTTAGGTAAAAGAAGAAGTATCTATTAAAAGAGAGGGGTTTGCGACACAGGGGAATGTCGCGTAAAAGGGGTATATCGAAGTTTCATAGCGAGGGGTGTTGAGCTTCCGACTAACCGATTCTGTCTTTCGCTCTGTGCTATGTCCCTGTCGATGGTTATATAATACTACACCTTTATGAGTATGTCAAGGGTATTTTATGATTTTTTTAAAAAAATAACCAAAAGTTTACCATGTATAATTTCTTTAAAGGCAAAACATACTCATATATCATGAGAATTATCTGATATTTACTGACAATAGTATAGTTTTATGTATACAATTCCGATTTATATGGAACTTACTCCTTTCAAGCAGGACAATGAGTATAAAAACATATCCAAAACATACTCATTAAGAATATCAATATTTCACTAAAAATTTGAATATATATTATCCCCCAATATCTGCGCACAAAATAAGAGACAGAAAAAATACCCAGCTCAGGTAATTTTCCTATCTCTCATAATATGTAAAGAAAATTATACTGTATAGAATTTGCTAATTAACTCATTAAGAGCCTGCTGATCAGCAGCCCCCATAGTTTCCCTTGCAGAATGCATGGACAGCATAGCCACGCCTACATCCATAGTTCGCATAGGCACTAAAGCAGAAGCAATAGAGCCTAGAGTAGAGCCACCAGGCTGGTCAGCATGATTCACAAACATCTGACAAGGAATACCTTCCTGCTGGCAAAGAGCCTTAATTATGGCCACTGCCTGAGCATCTCCAGCATAGGACTGAGAAGCAGCTTGCTTCAAAGTTACACCGCCATTTAGTACAGGTCTGGTATAAGGATCATATTTTTCCCCATAATTCGGATGCAGAGCATGAGCCACATCCACAGACAACATAAAGCCACCGCTAACAGCCTGCCACATAGCCTCCCTGTCATAGCCAAGAGCCAAATAAATCCGCTCCAGCACCTCTAGCAGGATGCCTGAGCCGGCTCCCTGCTTGGTGCGGCTGCCGATTTCCTCATTATCAAAAAAAGCTGCCAAACGAATACCAGATAGCTCCTGAGCCTCGTCAGAGGAAGCAACAATCCCCTGTAAACAAGCCTCCACTGAGGTAATATTATCCAAGCGAGGAGCCGAAACCAGTTCTCCAGCCAAGCCCAGCTGACAGCCAGCCTCGTAGGGATAAAGATTCAGTTCATAGGCAAGAATCTCCTCTGGCTCACAGCCCAATTCTTTTGCCAGCCAATGGTCAAAGAAATTTTTATCCCCATCCTTGCCCAGCACCGCCATTAAAGGTAACATTTCCTTTTGCTTTTTGAGGGGTACTCCTTCATTTACCTTGCGGTTCATATGAATAGCCAGCTCAGGAATAGTCAAAAGAGGCTTGGCAAAATCCACCAGCCTTACCTGAGGATGAAAAGCATCCTGGCCCTTCAAGGTAATCTTCCCGGCAATGGACAGGGGCCTATCCTGCCAGCTGGCCAGAATCAATCCCCCATAGGACTCAATATTCAGCACCCCATAGCCATCCTTGATAACGCTGGCATGAGGCTTGATTCTAAGGCCCGGAAAATCTGTATGAGAGGCAGCTATCCGTAGATTATTGGCCTCTGTATAGCCATTACAGCCTATGTTAAAGGCTAAAACCGTGGAACCAAAGGCTTCCAAATAATAACTTTTCCCTGACTCCAGCTGCCATTTTTCTCCCAATTTCAAAGGCTGAAAGTCTGCCTTGCTTAGTCTTTTTCTGACTGCCTGTACTGTATGCCAAGGAGAAACAGCTTCCTGTACCAGTTCCAGCAGACTTCTAACGGAATCATACATATCATTACTCCTTTACCAGCAGCTTTTCAATCTCCATAACATACATAGTGTGGTAATCCTTATTAGGATACCATTTAGCATCACTTTCCTTATCAAAGAAACATTCAGGCTTCATTTCCTGAGCATAAAGCTTGCGGCAAACCATAGCAATTCTTGCTTCCTCAAAGTAAACCTGCCCATTCTCCTCTACCTTAGTAAGGCCACTCTTGGCAATCTTATCCTCATCACGGCCGGAAACCCTGCCAAAGTAACTCATTACCTTGTGATCTGGATCCTCCAAAACAGAAATGGTCATGCCCTGGCTATTATCCACAAATTCCTTGGTATACCGCTGAGGACGAATAAATACAAAGGCTACAGGCTTGCCCCACATAATCCCCATGCCGCCCCAGGAAGCAGTCATGGCATTGGTTTTACCATCCTTGGTGCCAGCCAGCAGCAGCCAATCCTTACCAATTACCTTGAAAACACTTTCCTCGAAATTTTCTGGTGCAATTTCCTTAAAACTCATTCTAAAACCTCCATTTTTCAACAACACGCCATTATTTTTTCACAACTCATATGTAAATTATCTACATATATATAATAGTTATCCACATTTCCACTGACTTATACACAAGAATTATGTGGATAACTAAGACAAATTTACCTTTGATGCTCAGGCTGAATCATAGTCCAATAGCAAAGCATAGCCAGCAGGAACCCACACAGCATAATTACTGCCATAGGTATACCAGTATCTGTGCCAATATAACCTGCTACAGGCATCATCAAAGCTCCCAAAAACATGGAGAAGAATCCCAACAAAGCGGAAGCACTGCCTGCATTCCGTCCCTGACCGTTGAGAGCCAGAGAAAAGCTTACGGCACCAATAATTGGAATAGGCATAACGCTAATAGCCAGGAAAAGCAGTACCAGCCAGAAATTATCTGCAAAAGCAAAGGTGCCCAATAACAGTATACTACCTAAAATTTGCATTGCAATAGAAGCAAACAACATTTTGTACTCAGGTACCTTGCGGCCTCGCAAATCACTAATTGGCCCAGCAAAAATCTGTCCTGCTGCCATACCTAAAGTAGTCATAGTCAAGGTTAGCTGAATCAAAGCCGTACTGCTGCCAAAATCAGCCTGCAGCTCAGGCAGGGAGGGCAGATACATATCTGTGGCCAGGGGAGCCATAGCCGCCAGAATACCAAGGTAGATTACCATGAGTTTTTTATACATATTATCGCACCTTTCTTACAGAAAAATAAAACCATTTGCCAGGCAGTGTTTAACATTTCTACCCACAAATGGTATTAATAGTATAGCAGAATTTTAAAAAAATTGTCAGTAAAATTTTTTTGATTTTTACCGACATTTTTCCCATTTTGACACAAATTTTTTAATAAAACAAGAATATCTACAAAATTCTATTTTTGCGGGAAAGATTCTTGTATTTTGTATATTTTTTGGGTATAATTATATATAAGTTACCCAAAACATTACAAAAAGAAGCATTTATTATGAACAGGTGAGTAAATGAAAGTTAATCGTATCCGCAAAATTGAAGAACTTCTCATGGATATGCACAGCTTGTCCATTGACTATTTATGCGAGTATTTCAATGTTTCCAAGAACACCATTCGCCGAGATATTGCTGAGATGGACAAAAATGGCAGCATTAAAAAAGTTTATGGCGGTATTGTCCTAAACGATACCAAGGAACCTGAACCTGAAAACAGGCCAGGCCATAACTGGGTTATGAATACTACTAATATTGACGAGAAAATGAAGATTGCCCAGCTGGCGGCAGATTTGGTAAATGACGAGGATGTTATCTATATTGATATTGGCACCACCACAGCATTGATGCTGCCATATATCGAAAAGAAAAAGAACGTCACTGTAGTTACCGCCAATATTAATGCCATTAACGCAGCCGTAGAAACAGAGAAGTTCAACATTATTGCCACTGGCGGCACCCTTTATCCCCCTAGCAAGGCTTTTGTTGGCCCTAGCGTAGCCCGCAGCCTTAGCATGTATAATATTTCCAAATTCTTTATGTCCACCATTGGTGTTTCCATCGAAAATGGCGCCACCAGTGCTTCCCCTTTAGATTGTGAGATTCAGTATCTTTTGGCTACCAAGCCTGGCAAGCATTATTTAATGATGGATACCTCAAAGCTGGATTCTCCATCCTTGGTTTCTTACAATGCCCTAAAGGATTTTGATTCTGTCATTATGGACAAAAAACCAACTCAAAAATATATTGACTTCTTTAATAATAACAACGTAGAACTTATTTATAATGGTGAATAACTTATCCACAGCAGTGGATAACAGCAGCTGTTTACAGAGAAAATCTCTGGGACAGCTGTTTTTTTTCGCTAATATTACCAATACTTACTCATTTGTTCACCAAAGATATTCACTACTTATTCACAGGTATCCACAGGGATATTTTTTTATCTCTGATTTTCATATCAAGATATTGTGTTATTCTATTAATATAGCTACAATATCTTGAATTATCCCCAATATTATCCACACCTGTGGATAACTTTTCCTCTATTATTCCACTTTATCCACAAATTTCCCTGTATAATATCTATTTATCCCCTGTTCTGTGTATAAATATTATTTTTTTCTTGCCTCTGGATTTTCTCTATTTCTTCAAGCAAATTTTCACAAAAGGTTGTATAATGTAGTGTAGTATGCTTGTCGATAGGGCATAGCCTGCTTTTACAAGAGCAAAGGCATAAAATAGCTGCGACAGCTTGCTTATTCTAAAAAAGTGAGATGAAATATATTGCCAAAAAAACAATATGATGAAAAACAGCCTATCTATCGTTCCCGACGGGAGCGGCATCAAAAGAAGAAAAAAAACTCCTGGCTGCCTATTGTCTTACTGCTTGGCGCCTTTGCCCTAGCAGCTGTAGCTGGAGCTCTCTTTGCTTCCTCCAGTCTATTTGATGACAAGCCTACAGAAAATAAAGCTGCCCGTATGGCCTCCCCGGATAAAACCGTGGTTATGCTAATGGGTGTAGATGAGCGGGAAGGGGATGTAGGCCGTTCCGATACCCTGATGATTGCTACACTGGATGCCAAGAAACACAAGGCTGCCATCCTTTCTGTACCTAGAGATACCCGTGTGAAAATCAAGGGACATGGCTTTGACAAAATCAATGCTACCTACGCCTACGGCGGTCACAGACTTACCCAAAGCACAATTGAGGATTTGCTTGGAGTGGAAATGGAGCATTACGTTATTATTAATGTTAATGCCTTTACCAAAATCATTGATGCCATTGGCGGTATAGATATTAACGTAGAAAAGCGTATGTATTATGAGGATCCTTGGGATGATAATGGTGGCTTGGTCATTAATCTTTATCCCGGCCAGCAGCATATGGATGGCAACACTGCCATTACCTACGTAAGATACCGAGATGAAGAGGGAGATATTGGCCGTATCACCAGACAGCAGAAATTCATGAAGGCTGTTATGGATAAGCTTACTTCACCATCGATTATTCCTCGCATTCCAGCTATTATCGGTCAGGTTGTAGATTCCATCAATACAGACCTTTCTGTAAAACAGATGATTGAATTTATGGCTGCCCTAAAGGAAGCACAAAGCAATGGCCTCCAGACAGAAATGCTGCCAGGACGTCCTATGTATATTGGTGGTGTCAGCTACTGGATTCCTGATTTGTCCAAGCTGCGGGCTACGGTAGCCAACACTCTGGATGTAAAAATCAGTCCTGATCTGCGCAGTGCTACTCAGCGGGAAATGCTGGAATATGAAAACTCCGTACCGGATGATGCCCAGGAAATTCCTATGGATGAGGCTACCATGCACAAGCTGGGACTGGATCGCTATAATGAGGATATAGACTCCGCCCAGAGCAAGGACAAAAAACATAGCAGCTCCAAAGAAAAGTACACCGAGGACAAAGAAGACCTCTCCGATCCATATCGAGATGAGGAAGATACCAGGGGCAGCAAGATTCCAGATAAGGAACCAAGGGAAAACAGTGAGCAGAATCTGCCAGAAGCTGTAGAACCAGCTCCAGCGCCTAGCATGAGCCTGCCAACAACTGGCAAAACCTCAAATTAAAACATTAACTATTCCCTTTCAGGAAAGAAGATAATTTCTTCTCCCTGAAGGGGAATTTTTTTGCAAAAAAATACACAGAGAAAATCAAGATCTTCTCTGTGTATAAACTCGATTTTTATTCAGCCTTCTGGGTAAGAATAGCCATAGAAGCTACCTTATCATCCTCAGCAGTTTTCATAATGATAACTCCCTGAGAGGCACGGCCAATAACAGAAATCTTATCCAGACCTGTGCGGATAATAATTCCATTGGTGCTGATAAGCATCAGCTCCTGACCATCACGAACTACCTTCAAGCCAATAACCTCACCGGTTTTCTCGGTAACTCTCAGGTTAATAACACCCATAGCGCCACGATGATGAGTAGTATATTCCTCTACCTTGGTACGCTTGCCATAGCCACCAGCAGTTACTGTCAGAATCTCAGAATCCCGCTTGATGGTATCCATGCCTACAACCTCATCGCCATCCCGCAGCTTGATACCCTTGACACCTCTAGCAATACGTCCCATGGAGCGTACTTCCTCCTCATCAAAGATAATGGCATAACCATTGCGAGTACCGATAACAATCTGCTTCTGGCCATCAGTCTGCTTAACACCAATCAGCTCGTCATCATCATCCAGCTTCAGAGCAATAACGCCCAGCTTGCGGGTAGTATTGAACTCGGACAGCTGAACCTTCTTGACAATACCCTTGCGAGTAGCCATAAAGAGGAATTTGGCAGGATTGTACTCCCGTACCTGCAATACAGCAGTAATCTTCTCTCCCTTGTCCAGCTTCAAAAGGTTAATCAGAGCTGTACCCCTAGCCTGGCGGCTGGCTTCAGCAATCTGATATGCCTTGAGATAGTGTACCCGGCCACGGCTGGTAAAGAACAGGATAGTATGATGGGTAGTGGTAATAAGAATATTCTCCACAAAGTCCCCTTCCTTGGTGGACATACCCAGAATACCCTGACCGCCACGGTTCTGCTTGTTATAGGTATCCAGCTTCATGCGCTTGATATAGTTGTTGTGGCTGATAGTCAGTACCACATCCTCGTCAGCAATAAGATCTTCCTCGCTCATTTCGGACATATCATAGGTAATGGTAGTGCGGCGGGCATCACCATATTTCTCCTTAACCGCAGTCAGCTCTTCCTTTATAATGGTCATAATCTTGCTTTCATCAGCCAGTACAGACTTCAGCCACTCAATTTTCTTCAGAACTTCCTGATACTCCTCCTCAATCTTTTCCCGCTCCAAACCGGTAAGACGCTGGAGACGCAAATCAAGGATAGCCTGGGCCTGTTTCTCAGACAGCTTGAAGCCATCCATCAAAGCATTGCGGGCAATATCAGCAGTCTGGGACTCACGAATAGTGGTAATTACTGCATCCAGATGATCCAGAGCAATGGTCAAACCCTCCAAAATATGAGCTCTAGCCTCTGCCTTGGACAGCTCATATCTGGTTCTTCTGGTAATAACATCCTCCTGATGCTGGATGTAATAATGCAATACCTGCTTCAAAGTCAAAATGCGTGGCTGGTTATCCACCAAGGCCAGCATAATTACGCCAAAGGTATCCTGCAGCTGAGTATGCTTGTACAGCTGATTCAGCATAATATCAGGGTTAATGTCCTTGCGCAGCTCAATAACAATGCTCATACCCTTGCGGTCAGATTCATCCCGCAGGTCAGTAATGCCCTCAATCTGCTTGTCTCTAGCCAGCTCTGCAATCTTCTCTATCAGTCTTGCCTTGTTCACCTGATAAGGCAGCTCAGTAACTACGATTCTTGGCTTGCCATTGGACATGGTTTCAATATGTGCCTTGGCCCGCATCTTAACAGAGCCACGACCAGTGGTATAAGCATCCCGAATGCCAGTGGTGCCCATAATCAAACCGCCAGTAGGGAAATCTGGTCCCTTAATAACAGTCATCAGCTCCTCTACGGAAGCATCAGGATTGTCAATAAGCATCAAAACACCATCAATAACCTCACTCATATTATGAGGAGGGATATTGGTAGCCATACCTACCGCAATACCTGATGTACCGTTAACCAGAAGCTCTGGGAACTTGGATGGCAGTACAGAAGGCTCCTTCAGGGATTCATCGTAGTTTGGTACAAAATCCACAGTGTCCTTATCAATATCCTGCAGCATCAGCTCTGCAATTTTGGCCATACGCACCTCAGTGTAACGCATAGCTGCTGGAGGATCGCCATCCACAGAACCAAAGTTGCCGTGGCCATCAGCCAGCATATAACGCATGGAGAAATCCTGAGCCATACGCACAATAGCATCATAAACAGAGCTATCACCATGAGGATGATATTTACCAAGAACTTCGCCTACGATACGGGCTGATTTCTTGTAAGGCTTGCCGGAGGTCATACCTGCCTCCTGCATAGCATATAATATTCTTCTATGAACTGGCTTCAAGCCATCACGGACATCTGGCAAAGCTCTGGAAACAATAACGCTCATGGCGTAATCAATATAGGAATTACGCATTTCCTGTTCCAGATTTACCGGTAAAATCCTACCATTACCAAATTCCACACTCTCACCTCAATCAAATAATAAACAATATTCAGCCTCTAATTATACCATGAAATCCCCTAAAATAGCAAATTTAGCCCTTTTAGTACAGTATTTATTTCACTTGCCAATCTTTTCCTGCTTAATTCTGTAAAGAAGATTACTGTGCCTCCTATGCTAGTATAAGCATAAAATTTTTGCCTATATCTATAATCTTGTTTTATTTCTTATATGCCATTATAATATATCTGTATATATAACGTATAGAAAAGGAGATTTCGAAATGTATGCAGAATTGATTGGTGCCATATCTAATTTTATGTATGGCAAGCTGCTGATTATCATGCTGATAGGTGTTGGCCTATACTACACCTTCCGCACCAGATTTATTCAGCTGCGTCTTTTAGGGGAAACCCTGCGGGTTATTACGGAGAAAAAGGCTGACAAGAACAGCGTTTCCTCCTTCCAGGCTCTTATGGTTTCCACAGCCTCCCGGGTAGGTACTGGTAATATTATCGGTGTATCTACTGCTCTGTGTCTAGGCGGCTTTGGTTCCATGTTCTGGATGTGGCTGGCTGCTATTGTTGGTGGAGGCTCTGCTTTTGTGGAAAGCACTCTGGCACAGATTTACAAAAAGCGTGGCCCTCATAGCAGCTATGGTGGCCCAGCCTACTACATTGAAAGTGCCCTAAAGAACAGATTTATTGCGGTGATTTTTGCACTTTCCCTGATTCTCACCTATGGTGTAGGCTTTAATATGCTGTGTGCCTACAACCTCCAGTCCACCTTCTCTGGCTTTGGCTTCTATGATGCACAATCTACCCCTTGGGTAATCGGCGGTATTCTGGCTATAATGGTTGGCTGGTGCATCTTTGGCGGCGGTCGGCGTATTATCCGTATTACCTCCACTCTGGTGCCTTTCATGGGCATGATTTATGTGCTGGTAGCTGGTGTGGTTACCCTGCTGAATATCGGCCTGCTGCCTCATGTTTTTGAAACAATCTTTGCAGAAGCCTTTGATTTTGAGGCTATCTTCGGTGGTTTCACCGGCTCCTGTGTTATGCTTGGTATCAAGCGAGGTCTTTATTCCAATGAGGCTGGTGTAGGTTCCGCTCCAAATGCCGCTGCCTCTGCTGATGTTTCTCATCCTGTTAAGCAGGGCCTTGTGCAGATGTTCTCTGTATTTATTGACACTCTGCTTATCTGTACAGCTACTGCCTTCCTGTGCATGAGCTCCGGTGTAGAGCCTACTGCGGAAATGGCTGGTGCCCCTTATGTTCAGGCGGCTCTGGATGCTACTCTGGGCAATGGTGCTGGTATCTTCTTGACTGTTTCCATGCTGTTATTTGCCTTTACTACTCTTTTGGGCAACCTCTACTATGTAGATAACTGCTTGGCCTATATTAATGAGGCTGTGCCAGGCAAGCTGTTTATGACCTGCTATCGCCTGCTGGCCTGCCTGCTGATTTTCATTGGCTCCGGTTCCAGCATGGGCCTGTTGTGGGATACTGCTGATGTATTGATGGGCTGTATGGCTATTATTAACCTGCCTGTAATCGTAATTCTGGGCGGTCGTGCTATGGCCTGCCTCAAGGACTACGAGCAGCAACGCAACGCTGGCAAAAATCCTGTCTTTAAAGCCTCCAGTATTGGCATTACGGAAAAATTAGATTACTGGAATTAAATTGCAAAATAAAAAATGAGGTTATCGCTTTACTACAAGAAAAGTGGCAACCTCATTTTTTTATACTTAATTTTTTCTTGCCAGATAATATCTATCTTGGCCCCATGAATTTATCCCCATTCATATGTATCATATGCTCTGGCATCTCCGCAAGCCATACTTCAGTTTCCCAAGCAATTTCCTTCACAAATTTCCGATAGGTATCTATGTTCAAAAATGCTGTAATATATACCTTGCCCACATTAACCTTTTGAGTCATCTCCTTTAACTCTAAGATTCTTTTTGAGCTCATAGGTCCTACACTGGTTACAGCCTCTATAAAATACAACCATTCAACATCTGGCCTATACAAAACCACATCAGGCATTTTATCATGATTCGTAATACTGAAGCCTAATTTATTCAGCATATCAACATCTTTATATAAATCCCTATCCACAGTATCGCCAACATATAGACACATACTATTTGGTGCAAAGCGAGGTGCAAATTCCTCAATGATGGCCTTTTGCAATTGATTATGCTTGCCGGGACTAAAATGAAAATCAGCGCCATTAATATTCACTGGCAATTTTTCCATCGCCTTTTTACTGCTGTACTTATCAACCAAGGTTCCATGCTCATGAATATAACTACCTAATTGCAAATCCCAAGCAGCAGTACCATAATATTTGATTAAATTGCAAAATTCTTCTGTTAATCTGTATTTATATAAGGGACTATTAGTAGCTTTACCATTGTCCTCCACCACAGCTCCATCCCGAAACTGGTGGAGACAATTTTTTCTTATGGTTTCTCTGGTATTTTCAGCATAATCCCTGCCATATTTGTCCCTTATAAACATCAGAATATCATGGATACCAATCCATTGATTATCTGCCTCTTCCCAATTACTATCATCTGTGATGCCAGCCAAGGACAATAATGTATATACGCAAATATCATTCTGCTGTGAGAGAGGCATTCCTATTTGCTGAAGAATATTTCTAGCATCCTGAATTTTCTTTTCCATAGGCAATCTCCATAACAATCCTATCACAATTTTTGGTATCTAAATTTCCATTATCCATTAGCTTCTCACCTATTTTAGAAATTATTTCCATAGGCGGTACTGGCATATTATTCAGCTCTGTACTATTTACCTGAGTGCTGCCATTGAGAATACGATAATATGTATCATATATAGTAGTGTTAAACAAAGCATATATTCCGTATATTTCCTGCTTGGAAAATGGCGTCTTATCTGTACGCTCGATAAAATTTATTTTATTATGAGTACCTATATAGGGATATTTCTTAAATTGTTCCGAACAATAAATACCACATTGTAATCTCCGCTTCTCCTCTTTAGCGGTAAAACGCTTCAAAAAAACATAATCCTTATTTTCCTGAATCAAGCCTGCATAATCTGTCACCATCCAATCATATTCCTTACCAGATGGATTGTGATTAACCCTGCCATTTTGAATATTCTGACTGTAGAAAAGGGGGATTGTATTTTTATCACATTTATCCCTGAGAGCATATTTTTGTCTAAAATCTACCACAATGCCAGTTTTCATTTTATAGCCATAATCTGGCATATTTTTATCATACGTATTAACCATATTTATTACAGATACCTGCTCCTGATTAACAGGCAAAAGAACATATTTATCCTTGCCCACAACAATTTGATTATATGCCTGTTTTATCCTTTCAACATGGGAAAAGTCATGACTAGATTCCGAAGAAGCTATTATTACCTGTTTAACTGCTTCACAGGTTTTCTTTATTTTAACAATCATGGTTTCCTGCAAAACCTGTTCTTCCTTAAAAACCTTGTCCCTGCTGGCAAAAAGATGTATATATTCTAATTTTCCATGAGATAATAAATATTCTCGAAAAGCCTTGAAATAGGCTCCTGAAGTCCAACTTCTAGGCACAATAAAAACCATCTCACCATCCGGTCTTAAATTAAATAAAGCCATAGACATGAATAAAAAATATAGATTTGGAGAACCGTGCACTACCTTAAACATAGCCATGGAGGCAGGATGTTTTTTCTCAATTTTCATATAGGGAGGATTAGAAATTACAATATCCCATTTTTTTGCTTCCCTAGCTTCAAAAATATCATGGTTAAAATCATCTGCCTGAGATAATATGTAATCTTCCTGTTTGAGAATAATATCTAATCTATCACCATAAATACTTTTCATATGGTGCAGATTCTCCTGCAAAACAGGCAAAACATTTTCATCTACTTCATAGCAAGTCAACTCTACGAAAATATTCTCATTGTGTTTTAGCACCCTTTCTACCAATGCAGCAGACAAAATTCCCGTACCTGTACCAGGGTCTAAAATGGTAATGTGCTCCTTGTTAGGAATTTTGAACAAGGAAGCCATATACTGAGCTGTGTTTGCACTGGTAAAAAACTGGCCTATTTTTTTCCTATCTTTTTTGGGCATACTTTCCAGATATGCCATTGTTGTTTTAATAATATTAAAAAGCATAAGTACGCCTCCATTTCTACAAATATTGTAACAAAAAGGGAAACATATAGCAAACTTAATCCCATTTTCTCCTTAAACAAGAATAATAAAAATCCCTGCAAAATTTATGCAGAGATTTTTATGTGGAAACCAGTTATTTAATTCATTTTTTGAAATACATACCTTGTAATCAGCGTCTGTATAACAATCAAGATGGCAATAATCCCGAAGGCTATGTTGAGGCTAGTGGCGTTGGAGATAAAGCCGATTGCTGCCGGGCCGCCTAAGACACCCATATAACCTACAGTGCTTACTGCGGCAATGGCCTGAGCGGATGGCATATCCTTCTGCTTACCCATAATGGAAAATACCACTGGTACTACATTGGCCAAGCCGATCCCCATAATAAAGAAGGAGGCAAAGGTGCCCTCTTCCCAAGGGGATAATATTAATAGCAAAAAGCCTAGACAGCTAATAACCATACCGCCCAGAGCTACAGTCTTACGGCCTAAACGTCGCACTGCCGCATCCCCGCCAAAACGGCACAGCAGCATGGCTGCGGAGTAGATGGAATAGCCTGTGCCAGCCAAGGCAATATCCATATTGTGTACTTCTGTAATAAAGATACCGCTCCAGTCCATAACCGCACCCTCTACCAGGAAAGAAATGCCTGTAACGATACTGAAGAAAACAACTACCCCTTGGGGAATGGCTATCAAATGAGCTTTTTCTTCTGAGTTGCTATCATCACCATATTCCAACAGCTTCCCTGAGAATATAGCAATAATAGCCGCCATTATAAGTAGAGAAATACAGGTGGCATTTGTAACAGAAAGACCATTGGAGAGACACAGGGCAAAAAGGCCGGCTCCTACGAAACAACCAGTGCTCCACATACCATGATAATTGGACATAATACTGCGGGGACTGATTTTCTCCACCAGCACGGCATTAATATTCATGGTTACATCTAGCATGCCAATAGCACTGCCAAATAGCAACAAAAAGGCTGCTACCAGATAAACAGAATTTGCCTGACTAAGGCCGAAAAGAATACCTGTCATCAAAATACTGACTACTGTAATCACCTTGCGGCAGCCATATTTCTTAGCCATCGCTCCGGTAAGTGGCATTGAACACGTGGAACCAATGCCTATGCACAAAAGCAGCATCCCCATAATATCATCAGTTATACCTAATCGCTGCTTCACAATAGGCACCATAGGAGCCCAAGTAGCACTAGCAAGACCAGCTAAAAAGAAAATACTACGGACAGAATGCTGCCGCCATTTTAAAGAGATTTCCTGCATTAATTTTACTCCCATATCGCTTATTAGCGTATTCATTGCGCCTTTCTGCTTTGGCACAATTTGGAATGACATATTTTCTACGAAGATAGCAGAATTATTGGGATTGATAGTATCGATAAGCCTTGATAATTCGGCAACAGCCGGAGGGGCATGACACTTTTGCGTCGGGAGACTCCTGCTTTTGCGTAGCAAAAGTGGCCCCGGTGTCACTCTCTATCGTTACGGTCTCTGTGAATTGGCTCAGCGACAAGCGGTACTGGTGCGTCAGGATAAACTATCAGATAGGGCCATTAAGTCGGACAGAGCAAAAGTCGTTATGACCGCAGGCTGTATTTCGAAAACTTAGGCATATACAACTTGCTCATATCTACCTGCTCCAGCTTCAGCAAAGCAATCTTTCTCTCAATCCCACCTGCATACCCTACCAAATTTCCCTTCGCTCCCACTACTCTATGACAAGGTATTACAATCGAAATCTCATTATGGCCAACAGCATTTCCCACAGCCTGTGCAGACATAGGGCAATCACCTTGCTCCTTGGCCAATATTCTTGCAATTTCCCCATATGTTATTGTTTTACCATATGGAATGTCCAACAAAATCTGCCACACCTTTTGTCTAAAGGGTGTTCCCATCATATGAAGCGGAGGCATAAAATCCGGTTGCTGTCCAGCAAAATAAATATCCAGCCATTTTTTTGCCTTAGATATACTTGCATTGTCACCACTAATTATCTTGCTAGGCAGAGAGTGAGCAAAATATTTCTGCCCCTCAAACCACAAACCTGTAATGCCAATTTCATCTGAAGCCAATGTAATATTTCCCAAGATTGATTTATAAATGCTGGTATAAACCATAAATTTATCCCTTTCGCAGCAACTGCTTCCCCATGCGTTCTCCGTAAGTTACAAACAACTCCCTAAAGTCCTCAATATTCTGGCTCATCCCCACAGGCCCCAAATGAATCACCGGCTTGCCATAAGAATTCCCTCCAGAATAAACCAGCATCCCCATAACCATCATAAATACCAGCATTTCCTTAATGGCATTCTCTGCTCCACCGTGAATATACTGCTCTGTGGCAAAAGCTCCCCCCAACTTGCCTGCC
This sequence comes from Anaerovibrio lipolyticus, assembly GCF_021531495.1. Taxonomy (GTDB): domain Bacteria; phylum Bacillota; class Negativicutes; order Selenomonadales; family Selenomonadaceae; genus Anaerovibrio. The sequence continues at coordinate 19,885 of NZ_JADYTY010000014.1, read as the reverse complement.
AATCCCAATTTTCTTACATTAAGCTCCAGCCAATTTTTCATTTTGCCAGTTACAGAAGCCATATAGGTTGGAGAACCAAATATAGCCATATCCACACCTGCTACATAATCAAAATCCACATTGTCAATATTAAAGCACTTTACCTCAATATCTCCTGTCTTCTTCAAGCCCTCAGCAATAAAGCCAGCTGCTTTTTCTGTAGTATTAGTTCTTGAATCGTAAATAATTGCCGCTTTCATATTCTTCCTCCTAAATTCTATACCTTCATTTAACCAAATGAGTATAAATAAATCCCTCTCTTACCCCGGAATCACTGTAGGTAATCTGCTGACACTGAAAATGCTCTGTCAAAACCTTGGCAATAACCATGCCTGGCACTATAGTATTAATTCTATCAGGTACCTGCTTCATCAGCAACACAGCATCCTCATAGCCAATCTCCTCCAACTGAGAAAAATGCTGTATCATTTTCTCTAAAGCCCCTGCTTCCATAACCAAATTTTTTCTTTCACAATTATAAATGCCATTATAAAGAGCGCAAGTCCCCTTAAAGGTACCCCCAATGCCCAGCAACATTCTACACCTAATAGAAGCAAAAGCCTCCGCCCCTGCCAGAATTTTCTTAGCCTGTTTCTCCATAAGCCTAACCTCAAATTCATTAGGCAATACAGAGCTGCAATACTTGGTACGAAAATCCAAGGAACCCATAGGCAGGCTTATTTTATCTACAATCTGACCATTTTGAAAGGCTACCAGCTCTGTACTAGCCCCCCCAATATCTGCCAACACTCCATCCTGCTCCTTAATACTGTGAACAGCTCCTACAAAATCATATTGGGCCTCCATATCCCCAGAAATAACCTCCACATGTATTCCTGTACGGCGGATAATCTCTGCCACTGCCTCCTGGCTGTTTTTGCAATTGCGCAAAGCAGCTGTAGTAAAGGCATCAACATTGGTAATATGAAAAATCTCCAAAAAAGCCTTGAATTCAAAAAGTACCTCACATACCTTGTCAATGCCTGCCTGACTCATGACATTATTTTCCAGATATGCGGCCAGACCTACCATATGTTTTTTCTTCATCAAAAAATCTATTTGCTGTCCCTTAATATCATATATGGCCATGCGAATTGTATTAGAGCCTATATCAATAATGCCGTGAATCATGACAAATCCCTCCAAAAATTATTATGCTTTTTTATATTCGCTATAAAGTAAAAATATCCTTTTACCTGCACAAAAAAATTTAAAATTATATATATATATACCTATTTTATCTGCTATATCTGCTGTAACCAATTGCACTATTTGTAATTGTCACAAAAATGACAAAAAATTATCTATATTTATATACAAAAACAACTTGCACAAATGTAAAAAATATGATAACATAATTTTGGGTGAAGCGTTGTGGGGACAACGCGTTGTACATACTCTCCTGAGTTTTGTACAGGTGGCAGATGAGGTTGATGCAAAAGGAGCGACGATCGGTTGTCGCTCCTTTTGTATTTCAAATTTTTTCTGTTCAAATTTACCTCAATCTGTGTTAAAATAAAATATATACTTTGCAACGTAAATTTATGTAAGGCAGGTGATTCCTATGGCAAACCAAATATTTGCATTGGTAGGACCATATGCTTCCGGCAAAAATACTTTGATTTCCAAACTCATGGACTTAGGTGTTCATTATATTCCCGTTTATAGCACCAGTGATGCTATGCGCCTAAAAAAAGACAAGCGGCTGGTTAACTTTGTTAGTAAATCTGCCTTTGCCCAAGGGGATTGGATGGTCAAGGTAGCTTATAAGGGAGATTATTACGGCATAAAAAAACAGGATATGCTGGATTCCATCAAGAGCAACCGAGTCAGTGTAACCCTTCTTGATCAAAATGGTGTCAAGCAGCTGGCTAAACTCATGACTGCAAATCTCAAAACTGTGTACCTTATGACAGATTATGTCAGTCTTGTGGATAGAATGCTGCGTCTAGGTCTTAACAATACAGATATGAAATACCATCTTGAATATGCAGAATCCAACAACGAATTTAATTTCTGGAAATCCGCAGATTATATTATCAAGAACACCACTGATATCGATACTGCCTTTAATCAACTTATGGCGATTATGGGACTGTCAGTGAATGCTACCGCAGAAACCATTCAGAAGCTAAACTATATATCTAAAAAGTAAAAATCCATCAAAAAACTGGAAGCCGTCGCTTCCAGTTTTTTATTTTATTTTATTTTATTTTATTTTATTTTCCCATAGCCAGGGCCTGCTGCCGCAGTCTGGCAATTCTCTCCTGTGTTGGTGGATGAGTGCTAAACAGATTTATAAAAGTCTGCTTGCTGCCAGCCAAAGGATTGATAATGCACATATGAGCCGTAGAAGTGGTACTATTTGCCAAGGTTGGACCGTGCAGGGAATAATACTCTATCTTTTCCAAGGCATTAGCCAAGGCATTTGGATTACCACAGATTTGGCCGCCAGCCTTATCTGCATCATATTCTCTGGAACGGGATATAGCCATCTGAATCAAGGCCGCAGCAATAGGGGCAATAACAATGGTCACAATCATGCCCAGGAAGCCGCCATTATCATCATCATCAGAACGACCTACACCAAAGATAGCCGCCCACTGAGCAATATTAGCAATGGTAGAAATAACACCTGCCATAGCAGCAGCCACACAGGAAATAAGAGTATCCCGATGCTTTACATGAGAAAGCTCATGAGCCAGTACACCGCCGATTTCCTCATAATCCAGGGTATTCATCAAACCAGTGGTAACAGCCACAGCTGCATGGGATGGATTACGTCCTGTTGCAAAAGCATTAGGGGCACCACTGTTAACAATATATACCCTTGGCATAGGCAGCTCTGCATTGGCTGCCAGTCTTTCTACCAAGCCATACAGCTCCGGTGCACTATTTCCATCTACCTCTCTGGCATCATACATCTTCAGCACAATGCTGTCACTAAACCAGTAGGTTACAAAATTGAAGCCCAGGGATATAATCAGCATCAGCATAGCTCCCCCGCGGCCTCCGAAAGCTCCGCCTACGGCTATCATAATACCCATAAGCAAAGCCATGAGAACAGTAGTCTTTAGCGTGTTCATAATATCATTTCTCCTTAAATTTCAACTTCTAACTACCCATGCTTTAAATATACCATTGATTTCTGAAAAAAGTCTAAAAATCAAAGTTTTCTAAAACAAAACAGCAATATGTTAAAACTTAAATATCCAGATTGCGAACCAGCTTGGCATGCTCCTCAATAAACTGACGGCGTGGCTCTACCTTGTCACCCATAAGGATGGTAAAGAGCTCATCAGCAGCTTCAGCATCCTCCATGCTTACCTGCAGCATAGTTCTGCCCTCTGGGTTCATAGTAGTATCCCACAGCTGCTCTGGATTCATCTCACCAAGACCTTTGTAGCGCTGAATAGTAGCACCATCTCTGCCTACCTCATCCAGCTTGCTGCTTAGCTCATCATCGCTATAGGTGTACCAATGCTTCTTGCCTTTGCGAATCTGATAGAGAGGTGGCTGAGCAATATAAACATGGCCATGCTCTACCAATGGCTTCATATAGCGATAGAAGAAGGTCAGAAGCAGGGTTCTAATATGAGCACCATCCACATCCGCATCTGTCATAATAACAATCTTGTTGTAACGCAGCTTGGATAAATCAAATTCATCACTGATACCGCTGCCGAAAGCAGTAATCATAGTACGGATTTCTGCGTTGGCATAGATTTTATCCAGCCGAGCCTTTTCTACATTGAGAATCTTGCCTCGGATTGGCAAAATAGCCTGGAAACGACGATCCCGGCCCTGCTTAGCAGAACCACCTGCGGAATCACCCTCTACGATGAAAATCTCGCAATGCTCTGGATCCTTAACCGAGCAATCTGCCAGCTTACCTGGCAGGCTGCTTACCTCCAAGGCATTCTTACGGCGAGTCAGCTCTCTAGCCTTGCGGGCAGCCTCTCTGGCTCTGGAAGCCATAACAGCCTTGTCCAGAATCTTCTTGGTAATGTCAGGATGTTCCTCAAAATACTCATTAAGGCCCTCAGAAACAATGGAATCTACAATGCCTCGCACCTCAGAGTTACCCAGCTTGGTTTTGGTCTGGCCCTCAAACTGAGGCTCACGAATCTTCAAGCTGATAACACAGGTCAAGCCCTCACGAATATCCTCACCACTGAGATTTCCCTGATTATTCTTGATAATATTATTCTTGCGGGCATAATCGTTCCCAGCTCTGGTCAGGGCAATCTTAAAACCTGCCAGATGAGTACCGCCCTCCTCAGTGTTAATATTATTAACAAAGCTATAAATATTTTCCTGATAGCTGTCATTGTACTGAAGGGCAATCTCCACCACAATATCATCCTTGGTGCCATTAAAATAAATAGGCTCTGGATTCAGAACTTCCTTCTTCTTGTTGAGATGCTGGACAAAAGAACGAATACCTCCATCGTAATGGAAAGTTTCATTTTTGCCGCTGCGCTCATCATGAAGATGGATAGTAATCTCCTTGTTCAGAAAAGCCAGCTCCCGGAGACGATGCTTCAAGGTATCAAAGCTATATTCAGTAACAGTAAAAATTTCCTTATCAGGCAGGAAGTGTACACTAGTACCAGTTTCCTCTGTATCACCAATAATCTTCATAGGAGAAGTGGTTACGCCCCGTTTAAAGGAAATGGCATGAATCTTGCCGTCACGCTTTACCTTTACATCCATATATTCACTAAGGGCATTTACAACAGAGACACCTACACCATGCAGACCACCAGAAACCTTGTAGCCATCACCGCCAAATTTACCGCCGGCATGAAGCACAGTTAATACTACCTCTACAGCTGGCTTGCCAGTTTCATGAATATCTACAGGAATACCACGGCCATTATCAGTAACGGTAATGCTGTTATCCTGATGAATGGTAACATTAACATCAGTACAATAGCCTGCCAAAGCCTCATCAATAGAGTTGTCTACTACCTCATATACCAAATGGTGGAGGCCACGCTCTGAAGTGCTGCCAATGTACATACCAGGACGCTTGCGGACAGCCTCCAGTCCCTCCAGAACCTGAATCTGATCGGCACCGTATTCACCATCTACAGCAGATACCTCGTTGCCCACATCTTCCAGATTAATTCTTACGCCGGTAGTATCTGGCTCCTCCTTCAACTCCTGAATTTCATCAGGTGCCATATTGCCAAAATCCAAGGCTACCTGCTCCTTGTTTTCCTCTGGCTTTACATCTAAATTTTCTGTATTTTCCATGGACATATTCTAGCTTTCCTCCACACTATAAAATTCATATATTCCCTTACCCATACGATCTGTACGTTTTTTTAAAGTTAAAGGGGCAATGGCCGAAATATAGGCCTTATCTGTAGTAATTACCAAGGCTCTTGGACTGCTTTCTGCTGCCAGATTTACCAATCTTTTTTCCTGAGCCAGCTTTTCCAGAAGTACTTTATTTTCTCCCTGAGCAAAATAGCTATAGTCAACAATCCCCACAAGAGTATTGCTGTCTATGGACATATTGCCGCCAATAAATACAGGTATCACTTTTCCTTCTCCTTTGGCTGCTTATCCTTCTTCCCTGTCATACCTGGCACATAGCGCAAATCATAGCGCAGGGCATACAAGGTCTTTTGAATAACCTGCTCATTTAGCTGTTCCGGTGGAATGGAGCGATAAAGCATAACCAAGGTAATAGCATCCACACTGGTGGTATCACCATAGCTTACTCTGGCTGCCAACCGCTGAATAAGATTGCTGCGGATAGCCTTAAATTCCTGCTCCGTACAGTTTTCTTCCTGAATAATATCACCATATTTACACCAGGGCATATCATAAAGCAGCTTCTGCAACCGCAGTTCTCTGGCCTGACGCAGCTTTCTCTGACAGCTTTGACAATATTTTTCTCCCGGTGGACACTGAGATTGGCAATTTTCCTGCTGGCACAGCTGCCAGCCGATTTGCTGGCGATATTTTCTCAAACGAAGGAAGTTCTGCCCCAGCTTTTCAAAGCTGGCAGCTAGATCCTTGTTTGCTACATGACTGCAATCTCTGTGCAGCTCCGCCAGCTCCTGCTGAGATAGCCTGATTTTTTGCAGCTCCCTGCCCACATCCGGCTTTTTAGACTCTACATGAGCAACAGCCTGAACCTGTGGTGGCTGTAAATTGGTAAAAACCAGCTCCTGTACAAGCTTCTCACCAGCATATTTATTTATTTTGGCCTTAAGCTGGTACTCCATATATTTCAACTGCTCCGCCCAGGCAGGATGAGTAGTACGAATAAACAGCCTCTTAAATTCCAGCTTTACTGGCTTGGCATGGGCAGCAATATCCCTGCCTACAATCTCCTGCCAATTATAAATAACCATGCGCCGCTTAAATTCATTGCCCAACTTCATGCTTTTCAGCATTTCAGGAAAGATATTTCCTACCCGTTCCAACAGGCCATTACTGCGGGAATTGGATTCAGCCATTCTATCACACCTTATTTACTACCTTGACCTGGCCTGCCTCCACCTGGAAATAGGTTTTGAGAGGGGCCTGCTGAAAATATGCTTCGTCTGTAGCCGTTATCAAAGTCTGGATTCCTTCCCGCTCAATAAAGTTCAAAAGCTGCTGCCGCCTGCCAGCATCCAGCTCACTCATCACATCATCCAGCAGAAGAACCGGATACTCTCCCGTTTCGGAACGAATAAACTCCAGCTCTGAAAGCTTCATGGATAATACAGCAGTACGCTGTTGTCCCTGAGAGCCAAAGCTTTTCAGATTTATGCCATTAACGGAAACAATAATATCATCTCTATGGGGACCTACACAGGTAACTCCTCGATAAATTTCCTCGTTATTTAAACCATGTAGCATTTCATTATACCATATTTCCATATTTTCCGCTAGCTGGCCATTTTCCATGCCCTTAATCTGATAGCTAAGGCTGAGATTTTCCTCATTGCCAGAAATCCGACGCTGCATCAAATTAGCCAGCATATTGAATTTTTGCACTGCTTCCAATCGTTTGGCGGTTATTTTGGCAGCACTGGCTGCCAGCTGGGGATTCCAAAATTCCAGCATACCAGCCTTGCTTTTTCCCTCACGAATTTCCTTTAAAAGAGAATTGCGCTGCTGCAACAATCTGTTATAGGTAATAAGCTCACGATAATAGGCAGGACTAGCTTGAGAAATCTCCATATCCAGGAATTTTCGTCGCCCAGCGGGAGCTCCCTTTATTAAAAGTAAATCATCTGGGGCAAAAAGCACCACATTAAAGGCTCCTATAAGCTCCCGCAAAGGAATTTTCTGTCCATTATAAACAATAGTCCGGCGCTTGTCCCGACGAAAGGCAAAATCCAGCTGATTTGCTACCTCCAGCCGGCTGAATCCAAGGGAAATACTGCCACCGTCAGCATTCCATTTAATCAGCTCCCCATCACTATTGCCACGAAAAGAACTGCCGCAGGCTGCATAATACACAGCCTCCAGAATATTAGTCTTGCCTTGGGCGTTACAACCTATAAAGATGTTAAGAGCTGGCTGAAAAGCCAGCTCCAGTTCCTGATAGTTTCGATAGTTCACCAGCTTCAGGCTGTTCACCCTCATAATTTATGCCTCGCTCTGCTCTACAGCTACCTGCCAGGAGCCTATACCTTCTATTTCTACAATATCCCCCTCATGGAGACGACGGCGGCGAGCTGTTTCAATATTGCCATTTACCTTGATGATTTCGTCTTCCAACATCAGCTTCACCTGACCGCCGGATTCCACAATACCGGCCCATTTTAACAGCTGATCCAACTGAATATTTTCTGTATGAATTGTAATCTTTTCCATAAACTTTCTCCTTAGCCTTTAGCTTCTTACAGGGGTAACAATATAGGTGAAATATGGATCACTGGCGGTTCTAATAGCTGCAGAGCTAAGAGGACCATTCATGGACAGGGTAAATTCCTGCTCCTTTATAAGCTTCAAGGCATCATTTAGATAATCTGCATTAAAGGCAATTCTAATGTCCTCACCATCAATTACAGCTGTACCATATTCCTCACCATTACCAATTTCTGGATTCATAGAGGAAATCTTTACCATGCCATTGGAAAATTCCAAGGTAACTACATTGTAGTCATTAGTACGGGAAATAAGAGCTACGCGATCAATAATACCTCTGATTTCCTCAGTCTGCATGGTTATATTAGTCTTGAAATCCAAAGGCACAGCTCTGGCATAATCAGGATATTTGCCATCAATAAGACGAGAGGAAATATAAACATTATCCACCTCAAAGGAAATCTGGGTATTGCTGCAGCTAATGTTGACAGTTCTTGGCATATCGGACTGCAATACCTTGGAAAGCTCATTTAGCAGCTTGCCAGGAATAATCATTCTCTGATTGCCGTGGAAATCCTCCAGTCTGTCAGATTTGATAGCCATACGATGGGTATTGGTAGCTACCATAGTTACCTTTTCCTCCTGCAAATCCATGAGACAGCCAGTAAATACAGGACGAGCTTCATCAGCAGAGCAGGCAAAGCTGGTATAAACAATCAAATCCCTCAGGGTAACATCAGAAATCTGGAAATTGTGCTGTCCCTCAAATTTAGTTACAGTAGGATAATCCTCTGCTTCCATACTAAGAATGGAGAAACGGGAACGATTGGATTTGATGTAAATCATCTTTTCCTCAGCGCTGTATTCAATGTCAACTTCCTCACCAGGCAGACGACGAATAATCTCCTGAGCATACCGTCCAGCAAGAACTGCACTTCCTGCAATATTCACTTCTGCAGGGATATTGCAAATAATGCCCAGCTGATAATCTGTAGCTTGAAGAACAATCTGATTGTTTTCTGCCTTAATGTAGATACCAGAGAGGATTGGAGTTTGAGGCTTTGGAGATACTGCCTTCATTACAATGGATAAAGCCTGGACTATATCGGTTTTTTTACATTTAAATTTCATGATATGCACATCCTTTAGTTATTATTACTCGTTTATTTTTTTTAAGTTTTAGTAGCCGTATTAGTAGGGGCTGTGGAAAAGTGGATAAGCTATGCTAAAACTGATAGTTATCACAAGGTTCTTGTGTATAAGCTGTTAATGAATTTTATTAAAAGAGGGAAGGTTATCCACATTATGCACAGGATAATCCTTCCCCTAATTTTATACACAATCCGTATACAGGAAAAATCACCTGTTATCCACATGGTTGTGTAGATAGTGAAACTTACATCTTTTCGATGCTCTTAATAAGCTCCTGAACGGTTTTATCTAATTGAATATTGGAGGTTCTGTCCTTGGCTATTTTTTTATAGGCATGGAGGACAGTGGTATGATCCCGGCCCCCAAAGAATTCGCCAATCTGAGGCAGGGAAGTATCTGTCAGCTCTCGGCAGAGATACATGGCAATCTGTCGTGGCAGGGCCAGACTCTTATTGCGCTTACCGGAATTCAAATCTTCAATGCTAATCTTGAAGTGGGTAACAACTACTTCTCTGATTATTTCCAAGGTGATTTCCTTGGTAGTATTATCAGGGAAAATATTTTTTAGAGATTCTGCCACCAGTTCAGTAGTAATCCGGCTGCCGTTTAAGGAAGCATAGGCAACAACTCTGGTCAGGGCTCCCTCCAGCTCTCGAATATTGTTATCAATGCGGCCGGCAATATAAATCAAAGCCTCCTGAGGTACATCCAGATGCTCCAGCATAGCCTTTTTCTTTAGAATAGCGATACGGGTTTCCAAATCTGGCGCCTGAATATCTGCCAAAAGTCCGCTGGCGAAACGGGATTTGAGACGTTCCTCCAAGGTTTGAATCTCATGAGGTGGACGATCTGAGGACAGGACAATGGCCTTGTTGGATTGATAAAGGGCATTGAATGTGTGGAAGAATTCTTCCTGTGTCTGAATTTTTTTAGTCAAAAACTGTACATCATCTACCATAAGTAAATCAATGTGGCGATATTTCTGACGGAAAGCTTCAGTGGAGTTATCACGAATGGCATTAATCAGCTCATTGGTGAATTTTTCACAGGTAATATAAAGAACTCTTTTGGTAGGATCGTTTTTGAGAACCTCATGGCCAATGGCATGCATCAAATGAGTTTTGCCCAAGCCAACGCCACCATACATAAAAAGTGGATTGTAGGTTTTGCCTGGCTCCTTGGCTACAGCCAGAGCTGCCGCATGGGCAATACGGTTAAAATTACCAGTAACAAAATTGTCAAAAACATATTTTGGATTCAGGGATGATGCATCTCCAGGAGCCACCTTGGAAAAGGTTTCCGAGCGGCCAGTAAATTCTGGCTGTGGAGTATCAAAATCCAAATGTCCCTGGGGACTGTCCTCATGTACCTCGTCATGGTGGACATGAGTTGGAGGAGGTGGCGTCTCTACGGGATGATATTCAATCTGAATGTTAATATCCCCCTCAAGATTCTGCATAAAATCCAGCTTATGGCAGGCTTCACGGCAGGCATCAAGGGTAAAATCCTTGTATTTATCCTCAAAAAATTTGACAATCACCGAATTGTCCGTGCTAAGAGTCAAAGTATTATTTTCAAAGGACACAGGCGTCAGGGGCTTTAGCCATCTGTCAATTGCTCCGGGAGCAAGATTGATGGCTACCTCCACCAAAGCAGCCTGCCAAAATTCTTCCAGCTGTTTTTCTACCATATGTTAACGACCTCACAAAAAAATTATCCACTGATAAATAAATTTATCCACAACTGTGAATAAATTTGTGGATAAATGGGAAAAAGAAGAAAGGAGCCAGTAAAAATTGCACCTTTCTTTCATTATTATATTTGTCATGAATTATATTCACAGGTTGTGAATAAGTCTCATAAAAGACCTATAATATTCTATCAAAAACACGAGGAGTTATCAACAGAAAAATGTGTAAAAATAAGGAAAGCTGCAAAATTTATCCTACGGTATTTTAGATTTATCCACAATGGTAAGGGAAAAATCCTTGACACAGGGGGTGGCTTAGTCTATAATTTTTGGTAGTTTAGATTCAATGTATAATGTTTGAATTGGGTTTGACCGGGTGATTTGCCCGTAAATATATAAGGAGGTGCACTACTTTGAAGCAGACTTTTCAGCCTAACAATCATTGGAAGAAGAAGACTCATGGTTTCCGTGAGCGCATGAAGACTAAGGGTGGCCGTCAGGTATTGGCTCGTCGCCGCGCGAGAGGCAGAAAGAAGATTTCAGCATAATATTAGGTCACCTCGGTGACCTATTTTTATTATTGTGAAAGTTTCTTCTCTAGGGCAGCTGTTGGTAAATTTATCTAATGGCTGCCTGAGGGATTGCTGAAATGGAGTTTTTGTCATGTACAATTTGCCGAAGGGTCGTATTCTGCGCCGCAAAAGCGATTTTCAGAAGATTCACCGCTTCGGAAAATCTTATGCTAACAGGTATCTGGTAATGTATGTCTTTACAGCAAGCGGGCTGGAGGACAGGGTAGGCTTTGCCGCAGGCAAAAAGCTTGGCAATGCAGTTACGCGTAACAGAGTCAAACGTCTTATGCGTGAATGCTACAGGCTAAACCAGTTTAAGATTAAAGAGGGTTATACTCTGTTGCTGGTTGGCCGCAAGGCAGCTACCACCGAAAAGTACGATGTTATCGAAAAGGCTTTTCTCAATTTAGGTAGAAAAGCGAAGGTATTGAAGGGATGATTTCAGTTGAAAAGAGTGTTGCTTTTCCTGATAGAGGTATATCGCAGGTATATTTCGCCCTTGAAACCACCATGCTGCCGTTATATTCCCACCTGCTCGGAGTATGCGGTGGAAGCTATTAAAAAGTACGGAGCAGGCAGGGGGGGCTGGTTGGCCTTCAAGCGTATTATGCGTTGTCATCCCTTCCATGAGGGCGGGTATGATCCTGTGCCGTAGTGTAGAAACACTGAACAGCAGGCAATAGGTCTGTTGTCACCAACGAAGGACGTGTTGTTTTGGAATTTATGATGAACCTCTTTGAGCCATTGACTAGTGTTTTCCGCTTCATTTTCGAAGGGTTTTATGACATTACAGCTATGGCGGGCATTGCCAACTATGGTATTGCCATTATTTTAATGACTATTTTGGTTAAGGTATTGCTTTATCCATTAACCGCTAAGCAGGTTCGTTCTATGAAGGCAATGCAGGAGCTGCAGCCTGCATTGAAGAAGCTTCAGAAGGATTATAAAAATAATCCTCAGCTTTTGCAGCAGAAGATGGCAGAATTGTATAAGGAATCCGGAGTAAATCCTCTGGCCGGCTGTCTGCCATTACTGATTCAGATGCCTATTCTCATGGGAGTATATTATACTCTCTATGGATATAACTATACAGGAGATCCTAATTTCCTGTGGTTGACCAGCTTGTCTGAAACAGATCCTACCTATGTACTGCCTGTTCTGTCTGCCCTGACTACCTATATTCAGCAGAAGCAGACCATGACCAATAATGGCGGTGACAACCAGCAGATGAAGCTGATGAGCTATATGATGCCATTGTTCATCGGTTGGATTTCCTTGAGTTTCCCTTCTGGTCTGGTGGTTTACTGGGTAACCATGAATATTTGCCAGATTATTCAGCAGTGGTATATGTTTAGAGGCGAAAAGTCTCAGGCAGCCAATGTAGAAAATGCTGATAACGGAAAAAAATAAGGCGAGGTAAGATTGATGGCTGTAGAGATTGAAAAGACTGGCAAAACAATTGATGATGCCAAAAGAGCTGCCCTGGAGGAGCTTCAGGTTGCAGAAAATATGGTGGAATTTGAGGTTCTGGAGGAGCCATCCAAGGGCTTTCTGGGACTGATTGGCAATAAACCAGCTAGAATTTTGGCCCGGCTGCGGGAGCTGACTCCAGCTGAAAAGGCAGAGGAGTTCCTAGCTAGCATTTTTGAGGCCATGAAGCTGGAGGTAAGGATTGATCCTATGGATACCAAGGATGGAGTGGTTATGAACCTGATTGGTGAAAACCTTGGCATTCTCATAGGCAAGCATGGTCAGACTCTGGATTCCCTTCAGTATCTGGCAAATCTGGCTGCCAATAAGGGCCTTGTAGAGGACAAGGTTCGTATTATTCTGGATATTGAAAACTATAGAAGCCGCCGTGAGGATACCCTCCGTCGTCTGGCTATGCGCCTGGCTGACAAGGTACGCCGCACAGGTGAGAGAATTGTGTTGGAGCCTATGAACCGTCATGAACGGAAGATTATTCACATGGCTCTGCAGAATAACTATCGGATTTCTACTTATAGCTCCGGTGAGGAGCCTTACCGCAAGGTGGTTATTGAGCTGAAGCGGGGAGGCCGTCGCGAGCGTCGGGACAGGGATTTTTTCTTTGCCCCTGTAGAGCAGGAAGAAGATTAATTCTATAGCTGATAGCTGTGAAAGGGCTGTCTGCAATCTAATTATCTATTGCGATATTGTTGCGTAATGGTATAATCTGATTGAGGCGGCTCTTTTTTTGTGTAGTAGATAGTATGTGAGGAAGATAGTATGCAGCAGGAATATACCATAAGTGCCATAGCAACTCCTGTAGGACAAGGTGGCATCGGCATTGTACGCCTAAGCGGAGAAAAGGCTGTGGACATTGCTCAGGAATGCTTTAAGCCGGCAGCAGGAGGCAAAATATCAGACTATGAGGCCAGAAGGGCAGTTTTTGGCTATATATATAAGGAAAATGGAGATTTTCTGGATGAGGCTATTTGTATTGTTATGAAGGCGCCTCATTCCTATACCTGTGAGGATGTAGTGGAGCTGCAATGTCATGGGGGACCTGTGGTTTTGAAGGAGCTTTTGGCGATGACCTATAGGCTAGGAGCCAAGCCAGCAGAGCCAGGGGAATTTACCAAGCGGGCTTTCTTGAATGGACGGCTGGATTTGACACAGGCTCAGTCTGTAATGGATATGATTCAGGCTAGAACTACTATGGCCAGAGAGGCTGCTGCTAATAATCTCCAAGGAAAGCTGTCAGAGCGCATTGGAGAAATGCGGCAGGAGATTTTAGGGGTAATTGCTCATTTGGAGGCATCCATAGATTTTCCAGAGGATGATATTGAGGATGTAGCTCTGGAGGAGGCAGAAATGAAGGTGGAGCAGCTTCATGGAGCTGTAGAGGATTTGTTGGCTTCCGCTGAAACAGGCCAGATTCTGCGGGATGGTTTGCAAACAGCTATTATTGGCAGGCCAAACGCAGGCAAATCCAGCCTATTGAATCTCATGCTGGGACAGGAGCGGGCTATTGTTACGGATGTGCCAGGTACTACCAGGGACAGTATTGAAGAATATATGAATATTGGGGGTATTCCCTTGAAGCTGGCTGATACAGCCGGTATTCGGGATACGGATAATCTGGTGGAAAAAATCGGGGTGGAAAAGGCATACAGCTATGCTCGTGAGGCGGAGCTGGTATTGGCGGTAATAGATGGCAGCCAGCCTTTGACGGAAGCCGATGATCCGATATGGCATCTCCTGAGCCAGTGCAGCGGTAAGATTATTATTATTAATAACAAGGTAGATAGGTCGCTGGAGGAAAATATTCTTACAGCAGAGGAAATCCGCCAGGAGGCAGCTAAAAAAGAGGTTGAAGATGTCTACCAAGTTATTAATCTTTCTGCCAAGCAGGGCCAAGGCTTGAAGGAGCTGGAGGAGGCCATAAAAAATCTGGTTTTTGCTGGCAAAATCAACTGCCGTGAATCTGTAATGGTAAATGATGCCAGACAGGCAGATATTCTGAGGCAGGCTATGGTACTGCTGGATCAAACCCACATGACTCTTATGAGTGGCATGAGTGAGGATTTTGTAGTAATAGATCTGCGGTCTGCCTGGGAAAAGCTGGGGGAGATTACAGGGGAAACTTTAGATGAGGATATTATTGACGAGATTTTCAGCCGTTTTTGCATAGGTAAATAAATTGGCTGTAGAAATACTGGAGATATTGTAATGAAAGATGATATATTTATTGCTGGCAGCTATGATGTAATAGTTATTGGTGCCGGTCATGCCGGGGTGGAGGCTGCTCTGGCAGCAGCCAGATTGGGCTGTAATACCATGCTGGCTACTCTAAGCATGGACAATATTGCTATGATGCCCTGCAATCCTTCTGTAGGAGGCCCAGGCAAGGGACATTTGGTTAGGGAGCTGGATGCTCTTGGTGGTCAGATGGGTATTAATGCAGATGAAACCTGTATCCAGTTTAGAATGCTGAATACAGGCAAGGGGCCGGCAGTTCATGCTCTAAGAGCTCAGGCAGACAAAAAGCATTATCAGTTCCGCATGAAAGAAGTTTGCGAGAATCAGGATAATCTTGATGTCAAGCAGCTGCTGATTGATGAGCTGATTGTGGAGGATGGTTGTGTGAAGGCTGTCCGTACCGAAAATGATGAGTACTACACCTGCCGGGCGGCTATAATGGCTACGGGCACCTATCTTAAGGGTTCTATTATTATTGGCCAGCATACCCATGTGGGAGGGCCAAATGGCCAGCGTTCCGCAGAGAAATTTTCGGAATCCCTGCTACAGGCTGGCATAAAGCTGATGCGTTTTAAAACCGGTACACCAGCCAGAGTAGATAGCCGCTCCCTTGATTATAGCAAAATGCAGATTCAGCCAGGGGATGAGGAGGCACGAAATTTCTCCTTTATGAGTGACACTGAAACAAGAGAGCAGGTGCCATGCTATCTTACCTATACCAATGCTGCTACTCATAAGATTATTATGGATAATATAGATAGAGCTCCTATGGCTAATGGTCTTATTAAGGGCGTAGGGCCTAGATACTGTCCTTCCATTGAAACCAAGCTGGTAAGATTCCCAGATAAAGAGCGGCATCAGCTGTTTTTGGAGCCAGAGGGATTGCATACCAATGAGGTTTATGTTCAGGGTATGTCCACCAGTCTGCCTATGGATGTGCAGATAGACTTCCTGCACACTATTCCAGGGTTGGAGCAGGCCAAAATGATGCGGCCTGGTTATGCTATAGAGTACGATTGCATTGATCCTTTACAGCTAAAGCCTACCTTGGAATTTAAAAATATTCAGGGATTTTTCTCTGCTGGCCAGTCCAATGGTACCTCAGGCTATGAGGAAGCTGCGGCTCAGGGCTTGATTGCCGGCATTAATGCTGCTATGAAGCTGCAGGGAAAAAAGCCATTGGTGTTGAAACGTTCTCAGGCTTATATTGGGGTATTAATTGATGATTTGGTTACCAAGGGCACCAGTGAGCCTTATAGAATTATGACCTCCCGGGCGGAGTATCGTCTGCTGCTGCGGCAGGATAATGCAGATATGAGATTGACACCTATCGGCCGTCAGCTGGGTTTGGTACAGGATGATAGATGGGAAAGATTTCAGGCTAAGAAGCAGGCTATTGATGAGGCCTTGGAGCTTTTGAAAAATACTATTATTAATCCTAGTCAGGATATGCTGGCCAAGCTATCTGAGGCAGGCATTGCAGAAATTAAGAACAGTCAGAGCCTGTATGATTTGCTGCGGCGGCCTGATGTAAGCTACGATGCCATTCAGCCGGTTTTCGCCTTGCCTATTTTGGCAGATGAGGTGAAAAAGCAGGTAGAAATAACCATTACCTATGATGGCTATATCCAGAAGCAGTTAGAGCAGGTTGCTAGAATGGAAAAGCTGGAAAGTAAGTCCATACCGGAGGAGTTGGATTATGATAATGTGCCTAATCTAAGGGATGAGGCCAGAGAAAAGCTAAAGGATATCCGGCCAATTTCCTTGGGACAGGCAGGCCGTATTTCCGGCGTATCTCCAGCAGATATATCTGTGTTAATGATTTATTTGGAGCAGCAAAGACGACAGAAGGGGGAGAGCTGATGGAGTTTCGGGATTATCTTCAGGAGGCAGCAGAGGCCTATGGCCTTTGTCTTACAGAAAGAATGGTGGAGCAGTTTACTCTTTACTATGAGCTGCTGCTGGAATGGAATGAAAAAATTAATCTGACGGCTATTACAGAGCCTAAGGAAGTAGCTATCAAGCACATGATAGATTCCCTTAGCTGTTTGGATGAAAAGGTTTTCCCCGAGGGAGCCTCTGTTATTGATGTAGGGACAGGGGCAGGATTTCCCGGTATTCCCTTGAAAATATTTCGGCCGGATTTGAAACTGACTTTGCTGGATTCCCTGAATAAAAGAATCAAATTCTTGCAGGAGGTAGTAGATAGTTTAGAACTTTCTGAGGTACAATGTATTCATGCACGAGCCGAGGAAGGGGCGAGAAATAAAGCTCTGCGAGAGAAATTTGATGTGGCTGTATCAAGGGCGGTAGCTCGTTTGCAGGTATTGGCGGAATATTGTATGCCTTTCGTAAGGGTTGGTGGCTATTTTGTAGCTCTCAAGGGAATGAAATATGCTCAGGAGTCTCAGGAGGGACAGCGGGCTGTAAAGCTATTAGGTGGTAAGGATTGCCGGGCGGTGCCTGTTCATTTGCCATCTTTAGAAGATAAAAGAGCGGTGCTTTATATCCAAAAGTTGAAGAACACCCCTAAGGCCTATCCCCGTAAGGCAGGTACACCGGATAAGAATCCATTGTAAAGGTATTTTTAGACCAGATATGGTAAAAAAGAAGAGGAGTGAGATTATGTCAAAGGTATTCAGTATTATGCTGATTTGCTTGCTGATGGTGGCAGGCAGTGCCGCTGCTGGAGAGCGAAATAATACAGCATCCTATAATAGGTTGGCAGACAAATTTAACCATGCTCAGCCGGCTTATGAGCAAGAGGAGGAAAATAATCAGATAGCAGATAGATATTTTAAACTCATGGCCGATGATAGCTTCGTTTACTATATGGATAAAAAAAGTGCCAAATGGATTCTTTGTCCTAATAGCCGTGATGAGTATATCGTTGATGTATGGATTCGTTTGGAGCCTATAGCGGATGGGGCAGATACAAAGTATAGCTATCCTGCTAAATATTATTTGGAGCATTATTACTTGCGGCCAGATAAGGAGCAGGTACAGTTCCTCTGCGAGCTGGAGGTAACAGGCCGTCCAGACAATAATGTGAACCAGAGAAGCTATGATCCACAAAATTGGGAGTCATTGGTGCCAGAAAGTGTGGAGGATGGCATCTATCGGGCTGTCTTGAAGAAAATGAAAAGTAAAACCGGTGGCCTTGTCAACGGCCCCGGGGGGAATATAATGGAGGACTGGTTCAGAATTTCCATATAAAAATTAAATTTTACTTTTTCAGAGGGAATGGAAATTTTTAGATGGAGATAGCTTGATGAGCAATTACACACCTCCGTTTCATATGACGGATAAAATTACATATCTGATTGCCGAAATCAGTGAACAGGTAGGCAGGATTACTGTTTTGCAGGAAGGAACTATAAGTCCTCATTTGCGACGTGGTAATCGTATTCGCACGATTCACTCCTCTCTAGCCATTGAACATAATTCCTTATCATTGGAGCAGGTAACGGCTATTTTGGAGGGCAAGCGGGTTCTAGGTAATCCTAACGAAATTAAAGAAGTACAGAATGCATATGAGGCATACGAGTTAATGCTCCGTTTGAATCCATTATCAGTTAAGGACTTGCTCAAAGCTCATAAGCTGATGATGCAGGGATTGGTGCCAGAAAACGGCAGATTCCGCTCTAGGGGAGTAGGTATTTTTGCTGGTAAGACCTTGGTTCACATGGCTCCTCCGGCGGAATTTGTGCCAGAACATATTCATAATCTTTTTGCATGGTATAAGGCATCTAAGATTCATCCTCTTGTTAAAAGTGCTGTTTTCCACTATGAGTTTGAGTTTATCCACCCATTTGCGGATGGTAACGGCCGCATGGGACGGATGTGGCATAGTCTGCTTTTAGGCAAATGGAAGGAAATGTTCTTTTGGCTCCCTATTGAAGAATTAATCCAATCTCGGCAGAAGGAATATTACGATGCTCTGGGGATTGCAGATAGAAAGGCAGACAGTTCCGGTTTTGTGGAGCTTATGATGGAAATCATTCGGGATAGCTTAAATGAGGTTGCAGTTGTTGGTCGCAGCACCGATCAAGATAGCGACCAAGTCACCGACCAAGATAAAAACCAGATAGATAGAATTATAAGTGTCATTGGTGAGGATACCCTTTCGGCTGCAGAAATAATGGCAAGATTAGGGCTTTCTCACAGACCTACATTCCGTAAGAACTATCTTAACCCTGCCTTGGAGCAGAATTTGATTGAACGTACCATTCCAGATAAACCGAATAGCAAAAACCAAAAATATCGTAAAAAATCATAATTTTTTAAGCAAAATATGTATGTGCTATTGGGGCATGGTAATTGAAAAATTGCCATGCCTTTTGCATTAGTGGAATAATAATTGCGATCAGGCAGGATTTTGAGTTTTTATGTGGAATTGTTAAAGAGACAGCACTTTACAACTTTTATGCTGCATAACCCTGATTCCGGCCCATAGCTGCCAAGAACTCCATGATGATATCGGAATTTTTGGCAGTTTGGGCATAATCAGCCAAACTGCCAAAAAATATTTCCTTGTTTATCAGCTCATTTAACTTATGTCTAAATTCCTGTGCACTCATATGCCTATATTCATAAAACATATTATCTATATACGGCAGTATTTTTGTCATACTATGAGCAATATTTATCATGTTTAAGAGACGTTCAATCCTGATATGTTTGCGCACCATATATTTATCGATAGACCAGAATGTTTTATGCTCATAGTAATTGGTTTCAATAGGCCAACTAAGTTTATACAATTTCAGCGGATAAAAAAATGCTTCTTCTTTTCCCTCACCATGAAAATCATTGATGGAATCAAGAGAAAGCTTGTCTCCATATTTTTTAGGCCGTCCACGTTTTCCAGATATAGGCTCAGGCA
>NZ_JADYTY010000013.1 GCF_021531495.1 Anaerovibrio lipolyticus | reverse complement strand
TTGAGGAAGAAATGCTTGCAGTACTTACTGCATAAAGGTTCGCCGGGTGTTCAACTTATTATTGCAATTCGGGTAGAAAAGAACCTGCCTAAAATGAAAAACAGAGGCAAATTTTCCTTAGCTATATTTCCTCAAACATTTTTCGCACTGAGGGAGCGTTTTTGGTCAGCTTCTTGATGCTCAAATCCTCCGCCTTATTGTTGGCCAACCGTAACTGGTTTTCAGAAGAAAGTAACGCATCCTTGGTCTTTTGCAAATGGGTGATGGTTTTGTCTATTTCATCTATGGCTGTTTTGAATTTTTTGCTGGCAATTTCATAATTGCGGCCAAAGCCCTGCTTAAAGGCATTCATATTTTCCTCAAAATGGGCTATATCCAGCTGCTGATTCTTGGCTGCTTCCAGCTCCTGACGATATTTTAGACTATTCAGAGCTGCATTCCGCAACAGAGTAATCATAGGGATAAAAAACTGGGGACGAATTACATACATTTTTTCGTAGCGATAGGAAACATCCACAATACCATTGTTGTATAATTCATTGTCCATTTCCAACAGGGATACCAGAACTGCATATTCACATTTCTTTTCCCGGCGATCCTTATCCAGCTCCTTGAAAAAATCCTCATTTTTATGCTTGGTGGCAGTTTCATCCATCTCGTTTTTCATTTCAAACATAATGGAAATAAATTCTGTGCCTTCCACACTTTCCCGGAAGATAAAATCCCCCTTGCTGCCACTTTTGGCATCATTATCCTTCTCAAAATAGGCTGTCGGAAAGGCCGTCATCCGCAGGGAATTAAACTGTGTCAGGCAATGCTGTTCCAGACTTTCTCCCACCATTTTGGTGGACTGACGAGCCTTGAAATCCTTGTAGTAATCAATCTGCTCGTCCTTTTCCTTTAGTTGCTCATCCTTATGTTTCAGCTTGGCCTCATATTCCCGTTTCAAGGATTCCTCTCCTAGCTGTCTTTCCGTATCCTTATTAGATAATTGATCTTTAAGACGGATAATTTCTGTATTCTTCTCTGCCAATTCCTTATCTTTTAACTGCCGTGCTTCGGAAACTGCCATCTTTTTCTCATTTTCGCCATTAGCAAGTTGTGCTTGCAGTTTTGCAATTTCTTTATCTTGCTCCATGTTCTTAGCAATATAATCCGCCTTTAGAGCATTGATTTCATCGTTTTTTTGTGAAATTTCCTTTTCCTTTGCATTTACAGCTTCTGACACTGCCAAATTCCTAGATATTTCATTGTTCTTAATGCAGGCCTCTAATTCCTGTATTTTTTTATCCTTTTCGGACAGCTCTGAATCCTTGGCCGAAAGAGCTTTATCTAATTGATTTTTCTGTTCCAGTCGAACTAAATCCAAATCCTTTTGTTGGGCGTCTTTCAGCTCTTCCTCTCTTTTTTGTAGTTCCTTGGCAAATTCTTTATCCCGAACCTGCTTCACAATATTAGCATAGCCAGACTCATCAACCACAAAAACCTCGCCACATTTTGGGCATTTAATCTCCTGCATCTCCCCACCTCCTAATTTAATAACTAACAAAAAAATGTTTAACACCATTTATGTAGATTATACTGCATCATTTCTGGATAGAATATATACACAATATTGATTCATGCTAATACCTTCTCTTTGAGAATGCTCTGCCAGTGATCTGTGCAGGCTTCTAGGAATTCTTAATTTAAACTGCCCTGAATAGTCTTTCAGACTGTCTGGCTCTCTGATAACTGTTTTTTCTTGTTGTCAATTAAGTCTCTTGATATTATCACCTCATCCAAAACGCAATTTTACTATTTTATTCTGTACCTATGTAATAAACTTAACATATTCTGTGTTATCTACTGCACTAAATATTGTATAATTAAATGTCCTGTATCTTTGATAAATTAACTATATCATTTTTTATAATCAAATTGTGTTATTTCCAATATATAATTATATACTAACTTACATAAAAACTCTGTTCTTTTTGCAATATTAAATTCTTTATTCTTATATCTTTTGGTAATACCCCTAGCCGTAGCAAAATCCGAATTTTCATAAATTTTATACTTTTCTTCCAGTCTCTTATTATCACACTTAGTATTCAATTTCATTTCCAATGGTATTAAATTACCAATATGTGCATTTTCTTCACTTTCAGAGTCAGGTAAAATATGTTCAATGGTAAATTCTGGTATTTCAAATTTTTGCGACATATATTTTTCTATTATCTCAAGTGTAATCTGAACTCTATGCTTGTTTTTATTACCTTTAAACATCTCGGAATGATTTGACCAGCCTAAATTACGAAATGAATTTAAAAACCAGTCATAATTTGGAATCTTCCCTTTCAAAGTATGACCAAATTCTTTCAGATTATCATAAGAATAATTGTTTTCTAAAATAACAGCATATTTATATATTACATCTTGCAATTTATTTGATTTCTCCTCACCAATCAACGTGTAACATACAAAGAAATTGTATATAAATTTTAACGACTGTTCATATAACGATTCTGATAAATTCCCTAATTCTTTTTGATGTAATAAGCTTAATACTACAGGTCGAAATTGTTCTTGCCTCTTTTTCTTAAAAAATGAAAATACCTCATATTCTATTTCCGTACAATTTTTATCTTCTCCTTGAATTTGAGGATTCACAAATTTCAAATAGTATTCTGATTTAAGTTTTATGTCATTTAATAACGCATTTATATCTGAACCTTTAGTATTTTTATATATTATTCGATAATCTGAATCCTTATCTCCTTGAGCTTTTCCAAAGCGATGCCTTGCATAATGACTTATATACCTTTTGTAATAATTTCCTAACTTTAATTCCATTTCTTCCCATTTTGTTTTTGCTATATCTCTTCTATCCACAGGTTGAATGTATCTCATTATATAGTTTTTTAATAACTCATGATCCTCTAATTCTTGTCCTCTTGCATTTAATATTTCAAAAATAGTGTATGAATCTTCTTCTGAGGTAGAGACAATGCAAACAATTGTCATATTAATAATAGCATTACGTATTTCTAACAATTTGTTAGTATGGTCATTACTATTTTCACATATTCGTTTTATTTCATTATAATAATATTTCAAAGCGTCACCTAAAATTTTATCTTTCTTTTTTGATAAAATTTTTGTATCTACAAAAGCGGCCATTGTCTGGTTTGTAATTATTTTTTTCTCCTCAATTCCTTCAATTAAATTTACCAATGAAATATGATAATCAGACACAATAATTGGCCTCTTTTGATTTCGATTATTCTTAACTCTTATATAGTCTAATGTACCATAATAATCATCATCCATTCCATATTCCACTAATAATTTCATTATTGCAATTAATGCTAGAGCAATAGTTGTTATTCGCTGTTGACCATCTATAATTGTATAATAATCTAATCCATCTTTTTTCCCTTTGTTCTCTAAAACTATACTTCCCATAAAATGGGGTGTAACATCTTTTCTACATGAAAATACAACATCTTCAAGTAATTCTTTCCAATTATTTTCTGTCCACACATATTTTCTTTGATTTCTAGGAATATCAAATACCACTCTATTCAATATTTCACCTATTTGTTTATCATGTGCATCAAAAGACATTTCTTTTCCTCCTTAAATAAACACCTTTTTCATTACTCCATTTTCCATATCATCAATACTATAAATAGTGTCCATAACCTCAAATGTTTCTCGCAAATTGCCTCTAGCACTCTTCCAGCCAATTCCATCTGTAAACCAAACAAATGTAAATCCATCTATTGTATCTGCTTCCTGCGAAAGCATCTTATAACTTCTTGCCGTTTCATTTAACTTTGAACCACCACTCTCATAGAAATTGGTTTCAATTGCATATATCATCTTATCCGTCTTAATCACAAAATCAAATCTCTTTGTTGCTTTCCCCTGATTCGAAAGTGCTGATAAATCAATATTCCATTTGACTTCAATGTCCTTCAGATACATTTCTTTAAAATAATTTACATCCTTTTTAAATCCTGCTGCCACGATGTATTTTTCAACCAGATTCTCCATCTGATGACCACTACGATTTTTACGACCATTAGAGTCCAGACCAGTTTCAATACCTAATGCATAGTCAACTAGGTTATTCACAATATGATTTGCAATCATATCAAACAATCCAGTCTTACGCATAAATACCTTGTACTGCTCCACGCTGTAGTTCATCTGCTTGAAATTATATAGAAATGCCCCTTCCTCATCCTGTGCATAAATCTCATTTCCACGAACTGCAAGCAATAATGGAATGCATTTTAATGTTTCTGGATACTTGGTTATAATTTTTTCCAAACTCATTTTCTATGTTTTTAGAACCGATTAATGAATTCAGAATGTTAAGCTCTACCTTAATTTCATCGATATTCTTAATTACCTTTGCAAAATCTATGTAATAATCATAGATTGATATACTTGGTCTGAATTTACTCATCCATTCATCAAAATATCTCATCTATCAATGCTCCTTTATAGTAATATCTATTTTATCTTCAGAAAATTTCCAAATTGCCTTACATGGATTGTACGAACCATCCTCAGCTATTAATTAAGATTTCTTATACAAATCTGTTACACCTGCAAGATATCCTCTATTCTTTGCTACCGTTAATTCTTTAGGTGACAGACCATTAAATATCACTTTAACTTTATGTACGTCTTCTGGTAACCGATTTGTAATAGCTTTTGGTAATCTTAATATTCTTGCTCGAATGTCATTAGCCGAAATCTGTTTATCCACAACCAGCTTAATCTCTTCGTTTTCTTCAGCGTTTGTTCTATCTTCTTTTACTAAATCATCTGTTTCATCTTTTAATGCATCCATTACATCTTTACTGAATACAGGTGTAAATACAAAACCAATCTCGTTATCAATGCAACTTTCAACAAGTGATTTTACATCTATAAGTATTATCAGACGTGATGAATCTGCTTCTATAAATTTTTCTGTCTTTTTTGAGTAACTTGCAGTTGTTATAAATATCCCTTTACTGCCTGATGGCATCACACCTCTAAGCGCCCTAACTTTTTCAATAGGAATCGTAGTTCCTGGTTTATTTTTCTTTGCCTGAACAAAATAATCAACAGCATCCGCCCCATCAAAACCACCAACACCATATCTTACAGCCTCTAAATCAATTCCACCATCTGAAGAGCGCTGTGTGACACTAACCTCATCTAAACCAATCTTTTCAAGATACACTTTTAAAAAATTACCCGAATACATATTCGCTTTTGAAATAACCATAAAACTGTTCCAAAAATTCACTTATCTTTTCATTCGATATTTCAATATTCTTTCTCACTTTCTAGTACCTTCTCCAATCTTCTCTTAGATATCTCTAAGTATTCTTCACTGACATCAATTCCTATAAACTTTCGTCCGAATCTTACTGTCTCCACCCCTGTGGTTCCTGAACCACAGAACGGATCTAATATAACCTGTCCCTCTTCCGTAGATGCCAATACTATTCTTTCCAGCAAATATTCCGGCTTTTGTGTTGGATGCTTTCCTTCTCTTTTTTCAGAAGGTTTTGTCAGTGTTCCTGTCCATACATCCTTCATCTGCTTGCCGCCATTCATTTCCTTCATTTTATGATAGTCAAAAAAATAACGAGACTTCTTGTCATTCTTCTTTGCCCATAAAATTGTTTCCGTAGAATGCGTAAAGCATCGACATGCTAAATTTGGTGGTGGATTGGTTTTCTGCCATATTATATTGTTGATTATTTTAAAATCTTCCTGCTCTAGTGCCATCCCAATAGAATATATATTATGCAATGTTCCCGATATCCATATTGTGCCATTTGGTTTTAAAACTTTCTTACATAAATTAATCCATTTTCTGTTAAACTTATGTTTTTCTTCAATGCTGGTTCCATTATCCGAAAGCCTATCCCATGAGCCTTTATTTACTGAAACCATTTTTCCACCCTGGCATGTAATACCATTGTTACTTAAAAAATATGGCGGATCAGCAAATATCATATCTACAGATTCTCTTTTCATCTTTACCAGAATCTTAAAGATATCACCTAATATTAATTGTGATTTTTCTGCTTCGTAGTATAATGGCACTTTCTCAATAAATAAGTTATCCATTACCCAACTCCTTTTACCACATAATGATACACGGTGTTATGATCATGAGTAATTGCATATAATTACTTCTTCACCAACTCTATTAGATGCATCCGAATTAATCATGCGCTTAACGCTTACAATATCTATTCTATACCCCTTGTTACCATATAACTCATTAATCAAATCTGTATTATGATTTGTAAGCATACAATAGCAACCTCTGGCTGTTAATTCATCAAATAGTTTTGCAAGGCGTTTATGACTTTCTATATCGAAGCCCTCTTTAGTATAGGATTCAAACGATGTAGGGTTTAATGGTGCATATGGGCTATCAATAAATACGAAATCTCCCCCCTTAGCCTCTTTACAAGCAACTTCAAAATCTCCATCCATAATTTTTACACTCTGTAAATACTCAGAAATTTCCATAATAAGATTTTCATCAACAGAAACTCTACGGCTATTATTATACGGAACATTGAACAGCCCCTTGCCATTTACACGATACAAGCCATTAAAGCAGTGTTTATTTATAAATACAAACAATGCCGCCAACTCTACATCAAACTCCGTCTTCATCAATTTGTCATTGTAATGCTCTCTGAGAAAATAATAATATTCCTTACCGTCCTCCCACATTTCATTGTCCAGCTTCTTTATAGCCTTCAAGAATACTTCTGGTGCATTACAAATCTGCCTATAAGCATTGATCAATGCTTTGTTTATATCATTTATCAGCGCATTTTCAGGTAACAATGCAAATGTTACTGCACCTCCACCTACAAATGGCTCAAAATAATTATTGTATTTTTCAGGCATTCTCTCCTTTATCTGAGTCAATAACTGACGTTTGCCACCAGCCCATTTCACAAATGGAGCAATACTTGAATTACTCATTTATATGTCCTCTTTTCTATGTATGATCAATCTCGTTGGAATACAAATATATATTCATGTGCCAATAGGAGAAAACTATTGCTTCTTTTCTCCCAATAATCCATGGAATGACAATTATGTTGCTCCTTGATAATAATTTCTTTATTAACAAAACCCTCTTGCAAAAAGCATTCCATAGTACGAAATCCTAATGGGATAACCTTCCCGTGTTTTCTTATATCGCCAATCATAATAGCGCATATTTTTCCTTTTTTCAATACACGAAAAGATTCTTTCGCCACTTTCTTCATCTCTGCCAAAAATTCATCTACACCAAGCAGTGAAACATCCCCTTCTATTCCTTTACTGTATTTAATAATATTAGCATAAGGCGGATGGGTACAGATAAAATCTATATGGTTATCCTTGATGAAATGTAATTCCGTAGCACTGCCATTTCGCATAAATATTTTTGAATTTGATTGACATTGAAATTGTAAATTTCTTGCTGAAATTGAAACTGCTTGCGGATTAATATCAATCCCTACTGCATTGCGTCTCAGTAGCTTTGCCTCAACCAAGGTGGTTCCACTACCCATAAATTGATCCAAAATCCACTCGCCAGGATTAGAATAACGAAGTATCAAATTTCTGGGTACATATGGTGACCAATTTCCACGGTACTTTCCTGAATGTGTTGCCCAACTACCTCTGTCCGGAAACGACCAGACTGTCTTTGATTCAAGTTTAAAATTATTGGGATGTAAAAGTATAAGCCATTCCTCCCTCAAATGTTCATCGTTTCATACTATTCTTCTTTCACAATAAGTGAATTTATATAAATATCTTCTTATGAGATAATATTCACAAATAGTGAAAGAGGTGTTTGTATGTATTTCAGCAATGATGCTAGCCTATATAGTACTATAGGTGCGAATATAAAGCATTATAGAGAACAAGCAAACTTAACACAAGTACAACTTGCGGAACAAACAAAAATTAGCATTAGCTACCTTTCTAAAATTGAAGCCGAAGGATGCCATAAAAGTTTGTCCATATCCATTTTAAATCAGATTGCAAATGTACTTGATGTTGATATTGCCGAATTTTTCAAGGAGGTGTCCGATTGATGAAACTTATCGAAGCACAAACTAGAATAGAAAAACTTGCTTATGTCCCGTTCAAAGAATACCTATTGCCCAACCAAGTTCAAGATGCCATGATGAAAATCAATAAGGGAAAAACAGGACAATTATTGGAGCTTACTATTGGATTAGAGCTTTCCAATACACCTCTTGATTTTGAAGATGGAGAATTGAAAACCAACAAATGTGACCGATCAGGCAAACCTTTAGAAACAATGTTTATTACACAAATCGCCTCCATTATCGATGAATTACTAGCTAAGCGCAAATTTCAAGAGACTAAATTATATAAAAAATTTCAACGTTTGCTATACGTCCCGATCAGCAAAGATGGAAATCCAGAAGATTGGATGTATCTACCTCCTATTCAGATTGACTTATCTTTACCAAAATATCAATTTCTTGCCCAGCAACTTGAATCAGACTACTATGACATATGTGACCAGTTAAATCAACAATTATCGGAATCAAACAGATCAACTTTGCATACTGCAAGTGGTAAATTCATTCAAATTCGTACAAAGGATTCCAAACCATATCATCCTATATTTTCCAATATTTACAAACGCGAAATATCAGATAAAAACCGTGCATTTTATTTTAAGAAAGAATTTATGAAATATATTACCGAAATCTCCCACCACCTATAGAGGTAAGGAATATAAAACACCTCGTTATACCTATTTTTCTAAAAAATCCCTATAAAGTCCATAAATACAGACTTTATAGGGATTTTGTGCTATTTACTCAAACTCAATAGTTGCTGGTGGTTTGCTGGTGCAATCGTACATTACGCGATTGACGCCCTTTACCTCGTTGACAATACGGTTAGTTACCTTGTGGAGTACCTCCCAAGGCAGCTGAGCGCTTTCAGCTGTCATAAAGTCGCTGGTCATTACAGCTCGCAGGGCAATAGCGTAGTCATAGGTACGGAAATCACCCATAACCCCTACAGAACGCATATTGGTCAGGGCTGCAAAATACTGGCCCAGATCCTTATCCACACCAGCCTTGGCTACCTCCTCGCGATAGATAGCATCTGCTTCCTGAACAATCTTTACCTTTTCTGCAGTTACTTCACCGATAATGCGGATACCCAAGCCTGGACCTGGGAATGGCTGGCGATTTACCAAATAATCTGGAATACCCAGCTCACGGCCAGCCTTTCTTACCTCATCCTTAAACAAAAGACGCAAAGGCTCTACGATTTCCTTGAAATCCACAAAATCAGGCAGACCGCCTACATTATGGTGGGACTTGATTACAGCAGATTTACCCAAACCACTTTCGATAACGTCTGGATAAATAGTGCCCTGTACCAGGAAGTCTACGGCACCAATCTTCTTGGCTTCTTCCTCAAATACGCGAATAAACTCCTCACCGATAATCTTACGCTTCTGCTCAGGCTCTGTTACACCCTTCAGTTTTTCATAGAATCTATCCTGTACGTTAACCCGGATAAAATTCAGATCATAAGGGCCTTCTGGGCCAAATACAGCCTCAACCTGATCCCCCTCATCCTTACGGAGAAGTCCATGATCTACAAATACGCAGGTGAGCTGCTTGCCAATAGCCTTAGACATAAGAACTGCGGCTACAGAGGAATCAACGCCACCGGACAGAGCACACAGAGCCTTGCCGTCGCCAATCTTTTCCTTTAGCTGCTGAATGGTAGACTCCACAAAGGAATCCATTCGCCAGTCCCCAGCACATTTACATACATTGTAGACAAAATTGCTCAGCATCTTGGAGCCCTCTACAGTATGCAATACCTCTGGATGGAACTGCACTGCATATAGTCCCTCTGCCTCGTTTTCCATAGCTGCCACAGGACATACAGGAGTGCTGGCGGTTACGCTAAAGCCCTCAGGAGCCTGAGAAATATAATCAGTATGACTCATCCAGCAGATAGTTTCCTCAGAAACATCCTGAAAGAGCTTGGAGCCTGTAGAAGCGATCTTTACCTGAGTCTTGCCGTATTCACTAACAGGAGCAGTTTCTACCTTACCTCCCAGAAGATGAGCCATCAGCTGAGAACCATAACAGATACCCAATACAGGCACACCTAATTTAAATACTTCTGTGCTAATAGTAGCAGATTCAGGGGTATAAACGCTGTTAGGGCCGCCAGTAAAGATAATACCCTTCAAATTCTTCATAGCCTTGATCTTGTCCAGACTCAAGGTGTTAGGATGTACCTCGCAATATACATTGCACTCACGTACACGACGTGCAATCAACTGATTGTACTGACCACCAAAATCCAGGACGATAATCATTTCATTAGTCACTCTCTATATTCCTCCTCATGCGTTTTGCAATAACCATTCCATGTCTAAAGACACAGTTTTCACGCTTCCTTTATCCCAATAATTATATCAAAAAAACCACCTGTCAGCAATTTATTCGTCAGCTTCCTTTTCCCATGTATAAAGCAAATCTTCTACAGCATTTCTTGCCACATCATAGTCAAAGCCTTTCATGCAAAGATGCTGGTAAATCTTCTGCTTATCCGCTCCCGGCTTGAATTTGCGACTGATAACCTTATAGGCAGCCTTATATTCCCGTTCCGTAGTATCATCAGGCACAAAGCTTTGCACCAAATCCTTATCATAACCCTGCTGGCGCAGCTTCACCACAATCTGCCGCAGGCTATAAATAGTATTCTGATACATATGCTCAAACCTTCGCTGACAGCCATCCTCTTCCCGCAAAAAATGTTTTTCCTGCAGCCAGTCAATAGTTTCCTGAATTTCTTCATCTGTATATTCCTTACGCTGCAGCTTTTCTGTCAATCGTCTGATGCTTTGATCACTTCGAGCCAAAAAATCCACAGCCTTAGCCTTGCAGGAAGGACGGGGACGCTGGCGCTTAGGCCCTGCTGCTTCCATTAATCCTCAGCACCTCTTGCCTTCTTGGTTGGAGCATTTAATCTCTGCATCACAGCCTCATTCTTCAACATTTCATATAGCTTACCTTCAATTTCTGCCATAAGCTCAGGCTGGTTCCGCAAAATATCCTTAACAGTATCCTTACCCTGGCCTAAGCGATTGCCATTGTAGGAATACCAGGAACCACTCTTGTTGAGAATATCCAAATCTGCAGCAATATCAATAAGACTGCTTTCCTTGGAAACACCTTCACCATACATAATATCAAATTCTGCTACCTTGAAAGGAGGGGCAATCTTATTCTTCACTACCTTAACTCTGGTTCTATTACCCAAAATATTAGTCCCCTGCTTAACTGTATCGAATTTGCGCACATCCAGACGGACAGAGGAATAGAACTTCAAAGCACGACCGCCAGTGGTGGTTTCTGGATTACCATACATGGTGCCTACCTTCTCACGAATCTGATTGATGAAGATAGCCGTAGTTCTGGACTTGCTGATAATACCTGTAAGCTTACGCATGGCCTGACTCATAAGCCGAGCCAGCAAACCTACATGGGCATCACCCATATCTCCCTCGATTTCAGCCTTTGGCACCAAGGCAGCCACAGAGTCCACTACAATAATATCAATTGCACCACTGCGTACCAGAGCCTCTACGATTTCCAAGGCCTGCTCACCAGTATCAGGCTGGGAAACCAGCAGATTATCTATATCTACACCTAGATTTCTGGCATAAATAGGATCCAGAGCATGCTCTGCATCAATAAAAGCTGCCACACCGCCCTGACGCTGGGCCTCTGCTATCATATGCAAGGTTACTGTGGTTTTACCAGAGGACTCAGGACCATAAATCTCAATAATACGGCCTCTAGGAATACCGCCCACCCCAAGAGCAATGTCCAGGGGCAGAATACCGGTAGAGATAACCTCCACATTCATATTGGCTGCGGCATCTCCCAAGCGCATAATGGCCCCCTTGCCGTAGTCCTTTTCTATCTGCTTCATGGCATTTTTCAGGGATTCTTCTCTTTCCTTCTCCATATACTTAAATCTCCTTACTGTCAAACATATTTTACTAATATTATAACAAACAAAAGTTTTTTAGGCAAGAATAATTTCCATTATTTTTCGCTTTTTGTTCTATATAAATATATATAAAAGAACAGTACCCCAGACTTTCCTAGAAAAATCAGAGGTACTGTACTTTACACGCTTATGACTTCTCTAGCGAGCTGTCATAAGACAGTCATATTAAATTTACATATAATCCTTGGAGGTCTTTTTCTTTTCCGTTTTTCGAATACCCAAGGATTTGGCAATATACTCTGTCATTACATAGAAGGCCGGAATTATGAATATAGCCAAGCCTGTAGCAAAGAGCATACCGCCTACTACTGCCACGCCCATACCATTACGAGAGGCAGCACCAGCGCCGGTGGCTGTAGCCAGTGGCAGACAGCCGATAATAAAGGCAAAGGAGGTCATAAGAATTGGACGCAGACGCAAGCCTGCCGCCTCAATAGCCGCCTTCAATGGATTCATGCCTACATCTACTCGAAGCTTGGCAAACTCTACAATCAGAATTGCGTTCTTGGCTGCCAAGCCGATAATCATAATAACACCAATCTGCATGTATACACTGTTCTGCAGACCAGCATTTGGCACGCCATCCAAAGCCTCCACAATGGACATGAAGTACTCTGAGAACAGGGCACCAAAAACACCTACAGGTACGGAAAGCAATACCGCAAATGGTACACTCCAGCTTTCGTAGAGAGCTGCCAAGCACAGGAATACAAAGACCAGTGCCAAGGCCAATACCTGAGTTGTGGAGCTGCTGCTCTTCTTCTCCTCACGAGCCTGACCAGACCATTCAATGCCATAGCCATCAGTTGCTATCTCTCTAACTACTTCCTCAATAGCAGTCATAGCCTGACCAGAGGAATAACCGTTACCAGCATTACCCTGAATGCTGATGGAGCGGGAGCCGTTAAAGCGGCTGATGGTGCTGGCACCAGTTGTCTCTCTTGGCTTCAACAGAGAATCAAGAGGTACATTCTGGCCAGTCTTGCTGCGAACATACATAAAGCGCATACCATCCACACTGCTGCGGAAGCTTTCGTCTGCCTGTACCATTACCTTGAAGGTACGGCCAAATTCATTATAGTCATTTACCTGGCTGCCACCGTAGAAAATCTGCATGGCTGTAAATACATCAGACATGCTGACACCCATAGCCTTAACCTTTTCTCTATCAATATCGTATTGATAAACAGGAGAATTAATGGAGAAGGTGGAACGCACACCCTGCAGCTCAGGCCGCTGATTGGCTGCAGCCAAAATCTTTTTGGTTACCTGATCCAGCTCTTCATCTGTATGGCCGGACAAATCCTGCAGCTCCATCTGCCAGCCGCCTACGGTACCCAAGCCAGGCAAAGCAGGCATATTAAAGGCAATTACTCTAGCCTCTGGTGCTACCTTGGCACCAACGCCAAAGGTCTTGTTAATAATAGCATTAATCTGAGTTTCGGCTGTGGTTCTATCCTCCCAGCCATTCAGGCCTACGAACATGGCACCAGCACTGGACTTACCACTAAAGGCCATAATATCAAAGCCAGGAATACCCATAACACTCTCAACGCCATCCACCTGCTGCACAGCACCAGACAGCTTCTCAATAACCTTTTCGGTCTGGTTCAGAGAAGCACCTTCTGGCAAGTTAACAGCTACAGCATAGTAGCCCTGGTCCTCATTTGGTACAAAGGTAGAAGGAACTATCTTGTACAAAAGACCAGTCAAGCCACAGACAATAACAATAAATACTACTGCTACCTTGATATGGCCGATAAACCAACCAACTACACCCTGATACTTCAAACGGACTACGTTAAAGGCCGCATTGAATTTGCAGAAGAATCTGCCCAGCAGTCCTTCATCATCCTCCTTGGTATGAGGCTTCAGAATAGTGGCACACAGAGCAGGAGTCAATGTCAGCGCCACGAAAGCTGACAAAGCCATGGATATAGCAATAGTCAAGGCAAACTGACGATACAGCACACCCATCATACCACCCAGAAAGGCTACTGGTATAAATACTGCAGCCAGTACAAAGGCAATGGCTACTACAGGACCCTGTACCTCATCCATAGCACGCTCAGTAGCATCCACAGGATTCAGGCCCTTTTCCATGTGAGCTTCTACATTCTCGATAACTACAATAGCATCGTCAACTACCAGACCGATAGCCAATACCATGGCAAACAGAGTCAGAGTGTTGATGGAGAAGCCTAGGAAAGTAAAGGCAATAAAGGTACCAATCAGGGATACTGGTACAGCCAGCAGCGGAATCAAGGTTGCCCGCCAATTCTGCAGGAAGACAAATACTACCAGCACAACCAGCAGCAGAGCTTCAACAAAGGTTTCCACAACCTCGGTAATAGAAGCATGAATAAACTTGGTGCTATCTACAATCTCGTCAGCCCGCAAATCTGGTGGGAAGTCCTTCTGGGCTTCTTCAATAATTTCTTTAACTTCGGCTACAGTAGTCATGGCATTGGCATCACTGGTTAACTGAATACCAAAGCCTACAGCTTCCATATTATTGTAGGTGGTACCAAAGTTATAGTCCTTGGCACCGGTTTCTACTCTGGCAATATCCTTAATGCGGACATACTGTCCATCATTGGAAGCCCTGATAATAATATTGCCAAATTCCTCTGGTGTAGTCAAACGGCCATCAATTTTACCGGTGGCCTGCTTCTCCTGGCTTTCTGCCAAAGGAGGAGCACCTACAGTACCAGCAGGTGCCTGCACATTCTGCTCATTAATAGCAGCTACAATGTCAGAGGAAGTAATGTTCAACTCTGCCATCTTAGCAGGATTTACCCAGATACGCATGGAATGATC
The DNA here is from genome assembly GCF_021531495.1 of Anaerovibrio lipolyticus. Classification (GTDB taxonomy): domain Bacteria; phylum Bacillota; class Negativicutes; order Selenomonadales; family Selenomonadaceae; genus Anaerovibrio. The sequence goes on along the minus strand of NZ_JADYTY010000013.1, from coordinate 41,246 downwards.
TGCACCAAATACCTCTACAGAACCTACACCGCTAACACGCTTAATTTTGTCCAGCAGATAAATATCTGCATAGGTTTTCATCCATACTCTGTCATAGGTCTTATTTGGTGAGTACATGGCAATCATCAAAGCCATATCGCTGGAGGATTTGCTGGTAACAACACCATTGTTTTTAACAGAATCTGGCAGACTGGCATTGGCAATGGCAACATTGTTCTGCACCTTTACAGAATCCATATCGCCATCGGTGGCCAAATCAAAAACAACACTCAGACTATAACGACCGGAATCTGCTGCAGTAGAGGACATATAGTCCATACCCTGAGTACCATTTACCTGCTGCTCAATAACCTGAGCTACTGTCTCATTTACAGTTTTGGCATTAGCACCTACATAGGTAGTGCTTACAGAAATTGTCGGTGGTGAAATCTGAGGATACTGTGCGATTGGCAGCTGTACTGCCGCCAATACACCGATAATAACAATCAGCAAAGAGATAACGATTGCAAATATCGGCCTATGTATAAAAAACTTAGACAAGTGGACGCCTCCTTACAAATTGCTTTCAGTCAGAGAGAAGCCCATATCCTCAGGTGTTACAGTGGTAACATTCATGTCCATACCCTCAGTCAAGGAGGTAAGACCTTCTACCACAACCTGCTCATTGCCGGTAAGACCACTGTTGACAACATAATAGCTGCCTACCTTGGTACCTAGCTCTACATTAACAGCCTTGGACTTGCCATCCTCTCCTACAATCATAACAAAGGACTTGCCCAGCAGCTGCTGAACAGCTCTCTCAGGCACCAGCTTGGCGTTGTGCAGAGTATCACCTACCAGCTTGGCTCTAGCAAACATACCTGGTACCAGAATACCATTTGGATTATCGAACTGGGCCTTAACAATCAGGGAACCGGAATTATCCTGCATAGCACGGTCAACCTCCACAATATGACCATCTACAGGATATTCAGAGCCATCACTGAGCTCAATACGTACAGACTTGCTTGGCAAAGCATTGCCTGGGGTAACATTAGCCCCTACATACTTCAAGTATTCACTTTCACTGATACTGAACTGAACAAATACAGGGTTGCTGGAGCCAATGGTTACCAGCACAGTATTACCTGCTGCAGCATAAGTGCCCTCAGCCACATCGTCAACAGCCAGTTTGCCGCTCATAGGGGCATAAACTACAGTATCATCTACATTCTTCTGGGCCTGCTCTACCAGGGCAGCCATAGCATTAACATTGGCCTGCTGAGCCTCTGCCTGAGCCCGCATAGTAGTAACAGTCTGCTCGGAAACAGCAGCAGATGCCAGCAGCTGTTCATTCCGCTGCAAATCAATCAAGCTGTTGTTATAGGTGGCCTGAGCCTGAGCCAGATTGGCCTGAGCCTGCAAAAGAGCGGCTCTATAGGTACGATCATCAATTTTGTACAGAGGCTGTCCAGCACTAACATACTGACCACCCTTAACATATTTTGCCGTAACTGTACCAGATACTCTGGCCTGTACCTTAACCTCATCTTTACCCTTAACAGATCCAGCGTATGCCAGCTCCAATGGGGTATCCTGCACCAGCACGTTCATGGCCTTTACCTGAGCACCGCCAGCCATTTTCTTAGCCTGCTGGCCTCCCATGCCACTAAACATTACAACTGCAGCAATGACAGCTATGGCAATAACTGCCCCTACTATCAGTTTTCCTTTCTTAGATAACAAATCTACCTACCTCCTATTAATATATATCCAACATAAAATAAAAACATACATCCCCATACATGATACATTCGCCAATGTTAAAAGTCAACATGATATATGGGATTCATGAAACCACAGTATAGTATACGTATTTATTATGAAAAAAACTTGAAAGATACAAATTGCCTTCTACAAAGCATAAAATCTTAAAGGCTTATCCTAAATTAATAACCTCTAAATCCTCTGGTACATACACATTACCCTGGAAATATTTGCTGCATTCTGCCCCATATTCTTCCTTGCGAGTAGCCAAGGTTTTATCCTCTGTATGATAAAGCACCACATTTTTTACTCCCAGCTCCTGAGCCAGCTCACCAGCTTCTTTAGATGTACTGTGATTTTTCTCATAAGGCTTGAATCTGTCCCTATCACCGTATTTGCAGAAGGCCTCAGACAGAAGCCAATCCACACCCTGGGCATATTGAATACATTTAGGATTATATGGCTCATCTCCTAAGCAGGTCAACACCTGACCATCATCGGCAAATTCCATGCGATAGCCAAACTGCTTGGCCTTGGTGGAGAAAATATCAAAGGCTGTCAGCTTTAGCTGTGGCAATTCCACCACTTGACCATCCTTTACTTCGTGAATAAGAATATCCCTGCCTACATTAGCCAAATCCTTTTTCTTCAACATCATGGCACACATGGTATTCAGCATATCTGCCACTACATCATGACAATAAATATGCAACTGCCCCTCATATTTGCCATTATTCATCAGAGATGCAATTTTACGAATCATCCACACTGCACCTAGAATATGATCTGTATGACCGTGGGTAACAAACATATGATGAATGCGGCTATAATCTGCCTCAGCCTGCTCCATCTGGCGCAAAATGCCATTGCCGCCGCCAGCATCTGTCATAAACAGCTCTCCATCAGGCAATTCAATCAAAAAACAGGTATTAAAAATCTTTGTTACCATAGCATTGCCAGTTCCCAGCATAATCAATTTCTTCATATACATCGCTCCTAATCATCTCCACTAAAGAGAAACCTTTTCCCTTGCCAGCTTCTCTAAAATATCAATTTATTTCATTATACAAAAAAAGAAGCAATTATGCTTCTTTTTTTATACGTTTATTCAAAATTTCTAAAGCTTGGCGAGCTGCCTGTTGTTCAGCCGCCTTTTTACTTGGACCCTTACCTGTTCCTAAAACTTCGTTATTAAGCTTCACAGCAAATTCAAACACCTTGGCATGATCAGGCCCGCTGGCACACAAAAGCTCATATACCACATGGCTATCAGCCTTGCGTTGTACCAACTCCTGCAGCATGGTCTTGTAATCCCTGACCTTGGTGCTGCCATCCTCAACCTTGTTGAGGTGATCTTCCAACTGTCTCAATACATAGCTCTTAGCCTTTTCCCAGCCCTGATCCATGTAGATAGCACCAATTACAGATTCAAAGGCATCCTCCAGAATAGATGACCGCCTACGTCCACCGGATGTCTGCTCTCCATGTCCTAACAACAGGTAATCTCCCAAATGCAGCTCCGCTGCCCTGCTGGACAGGCTGGCTTCACATACCACCGCTGCCCTGGCCTTTGTCAGATCACCCTCAGGAAGTCCAGGAAAATGATTGAAGAGATAGGTGCTGATAGCAAGCTCCAGCACCGCATCTCCCAAGAATTCCAAGCGCTCATTATGCTGTACCTTGGTTCTAGCCTCATTGGCATAAGAGGTATGAGTCAAGGCCTGATGTAGCCAGCCGATGTGCCGAAAATTCACTCCCAATCGTCTGGATAGTTCCTCCAAACGACGACGGCGTTCAGCTGTAATCCGATCATTTACTCGATCATTCATAATAAAACACTTCAACTCTAATTCATTTCCTTATATTCAATTATTTTGCGTATTTCTTCAGAACCAGACAAGCATTGTGACCACCAAAACCAAAGTTATTGGAAATAGCAGCACGAACAGTCTTAGCCTTAGCCTTATTTGGTACATAATCCAAATCCAGACCCTCATCTGGAGTCTCATAGTTAATAGTAGGAGGCAGCATATCATTCTCTACAGCCAAAGCAGTAGCAATAGCCTCTACACCACCAGCAGCACCCAGCAGGTGACCAGTCATGGACTTAATGGAGCTTACGGATACATCCTTAGCAGCCTCGCCCCATACAGTCTTGATAGCCTCAGTCTCACCCTGATCATTCAGATGAGTAGAAGTACCATGAGCATTTACATAATCAACCTCTGCTGGCTCCAAGCCTGCATCCTTCAAGGCCAAAGCCATGCACTTAGCCTGCAGCTCACCATGAGGAGCTGGGCTGGTAATATGATATGCATCAGAGTTAGAACCATAGCCTACAACCTCTGCATAGATATGAGCACCACGCTTCTCAGCGTGCTCCAAAGTCTCCAGGACAACAATACCGGAGCCCTCACCCATAACAAAACCACTGCGGTTAGCATCAAATGGACGGGAAGCATGAGCTGGATCATCATTGTGGTCCATGCACAAAGCCTTCATAGCACAGAAGCCTGCTACAGCAGCAGGAGAAATACTTGCCTCAGTACCACCTGCCAGCATTACATCTGCATCACCACGCTGCAATACACGGAAAGCATCACCAATATTATTGGTGCCAGTAGCACAGGCAGTTACAACACAGCTGCTTGGCCCCTTCAAACCAAAAGCGATGGATACATGACCAGCAGCCATATTACCAATCATCATTGGAATGAAGAATGGGCTGATACGGGAAGGTCCCTTGTCAAACAGCTTCTCATACTGGCCATGCATAGTTTCAATGCCGCCAATACCGCTGCCTACAAAAGTACCAATTCTCTCCAGATTTTCCTGCTCCAAATCCAGCTTGGCATCCTCAACAGCCAGTTTGGCTGCTGCCATAGCAAACTGAGCATAACGGTCAATGCGCTTGGATTCCTTCTTGTCCATATAATCGGCTGGGTCAAAATCCTTAACCTCGCCGGCAATCTGTGCCTTGTACTCTGCTGCATCAAAGCGGGTAATTTTATCAATACCATTCTTGCCGGACATCATGGCATCCCAGAATGCCTCTTTGCCGGTACCTACAGGACTTACAACGCCCAGACCGGTAATAACAACGCGATTAGACAAAAATAACACCTCTCAATTGATTCAAATTAAATAGCTGCCAGCTCTGCCTGAAGCTGCTGGAAGATTTCCTCCACAGTCAAAATCTTATCGATTGTAGGCAGATACTCGCCGGTAAATACAAGACCTGTTTCTACATCGCCCTGCTGAGCACGGCTCAGAGCACGAATAATACAGAAATTATGCTTGCAGGCCTTGAGACAGTTGTCACACTTAGTTGGCGGTACAGGACCTTCCATGATGCGCTCGGCCCACGGATTACGAACTGCACGTCCAGGCAAGCCTACAGGGCTGTGGATAACCACTACATCCTCTGGCTTAGCCTTGAGATAAAAATTCTTTAAGGCAGGGGCGCTATTAGCCTCTACACTAGCGGCAAAACGAGAGCCCATCTGGACACCGCTTACACCCATGTTTATTAAATCAGCAATATCCTGGCCACGCAAAATACCACCGGCGGCAATAACAGGAATATCCACAGCTGCCACAATATCAGGAATAATCTCCTTGATAGACTGGTCAGTGCCTAGATGTCCTCCTGCCTCCTTGCCCTCTACCACAATGGCAGCCGCGCCAAGACGCTGAGAAATTTTCGCTAATTTTACTGATGATACAATTGGAACCACCGGCGTACCGGAAGCCTTGCCCAAGGCAAAAATATCCCTTGAAAAGCCTGCACCTGCCACTACTAGGTCGATACCCTCATCAATGGCTGTATTAACCATTTCAGCAAACTTCTTTGCCGCAAACATGATGTTGATACCAATAACACCCTTGGACAGTGACCGAGCCATCCTGATTTCATAACGGAGTTCCTGTGGTGTCATGCCAGAGGCAGCAATCAAGCCTATTCCACCCTGATTAGCCACAGCGGCAGCCAAAGCACCAGTGGATAAACGAATAGCCATACCACCCTGCATAATCGGAACCCTTGCAATCTTAGTACCAATTTTTAGTTCAGGAAGCTTCAAACTTATTCCTCCATTCTTAGGCCACTTGCCTTTGTCAGAAAATCCCGCGAAATACATCACGGGACTTTCCCAAAGGTAAGACACTAATTATTTGTTCTGGTCAATGTAGGAAACAACGTCCTGAACGGTCTTAATCTTCTCTGCAGCCTCATCAGGAATCTCGATACCGAACTCCTCCTCGAAGGCCATAATGAGCTCTACGATATCCAGGGAATCAGCACCCAGGTCATCAATAAAGGTAGACTCGATAGCAACCTCGTCTGGCTCAACGCCCAACTGATCAACTACGATATCTCTTACTTTCTCAAAAGTAGACATGTGTGTTTCACCTCCTCTTAACAGATCTCTATATATCTTTTATTACATAACCATGCCGCCATCAACGTTGATGACCTGGCCAGTAACATAAGATGCACAATCAGAAACCAGGAACAATACTGCATTGGCTACATCCTCTGGCTTACCAGGACGTCCCATAGGAATACCTGCCACCATAGCCTCTTTTACCTTATCGGAAAGAACAGCAGTCATGTCGGTTTCGATAAAGCCTGGTGCTACCATATTCACAGTAATACCACGGCTGGACAGCTCCTTGGCCATGGACTTGGAGAATCCAATCAGTCCTGCCTTGGCAGCTGCGTAATTGGCCTGGCTGATATTGCCAGTAAGACCAACTACAGAAGTCATATTTACAATGCGGCCATAACGCTTCTTCATCATCAGCTTAGTTACAGCCTTGGTGCAATAATATGCGCTCTTCAGGTTAGTATTGAGAACAGCATCCCAATCCTCTTCCTTCATCCGCATCAGCAGATTATCTCTGGTAATGCCTGCATTGTTCACCAAAATATCTAAGCCGCCTAATTCATCTACTACGGTTTTAATCATAGCATCTACAGCCTGGCCATCAGATACATCAGCCTGAACAATAATCGCTTTGCCCCCCTGAGCCTCAATCATAGATTTAACCTCTTCGGCAGCAGCAGTATTACCTGCATAATTAATAGCGACAGCAGCACCCTCCTGAGCTAGGCGCAAAGCAATGGCTCGTCCTATACCGCGAGAGGCTCCTGTTACCAGCGCAACTTTACCCTCTAAAAGCATATTAGCGAACCTCCTTGAAATAGTCAAGAGATTTTTCTAAAGAAGCTACATCTTCCACATTAAGACTGGTAATCGTCTTATCAATGCGACGGTTAAAACCGCAAAGAGTCTTGCCAGGACCTGCTTCTAACAGTACATCAGCACCAAATTCCTTCATGCGGGCTACACAGTCCTCCCACAGTACAGGGCTGGCAGCCTGAGCTACCAAGCTAGCCTTGATATCCTCAGCCTTGGTAAGAATCTCAGCACTTACATTGGCTACTACAGGAATCTTAGCATCGGAAATAGTTACCTTATCCAGCTCTACAGCCAGCTTCTCAGCAGCAGGCTTCATAAGAGTACTATGGAATGGAGCACTTACTGGCAGGATAACAGCTTTTTTAGCACCTGCTGCCTTCAGCTCCTCTACAGCCAGCTCTACACCCTTGGTGGCACCAGCAATAACGATCTGGCCAGGGCAATTGAAGTTTACGGCCTGAACAGGGCTCTCAGCAGAAACCTGCTGACAAACCTCTACAATCTTATCACGATCCACACCGATAATAGCAGCCATGCCGCCCTCTCCTACAGGTACAGCCTCCTGCATGTAAGAACCTCTCTTGTGTACCAGAGCAACTGCATCCTGGAAATTCAAAACGCCAGCTGCCACCAGAGCAGAATATTCACCCAGGCTATGACCACCAGTAATCTCTGGCTGAATGCCATTTTCTTTCAAAATCTCATTGGCAATGCAGCTAATGGTCAAAATAGCTGGCTGAGTATTAGCAGTCAGCTTCAGGTCCTCCTCAGGTCCCTCAAAGCACATCTTCATGATGGAATAGCCAAGAGCCTCATCGGCCTCCTTGAACATCTTCTTTGCCACATCATAGTTGTCATAGAAATCCTTGCCCATGCCAACCTTCTGTGCACCCTGTCCTGGGAATACAAAAGCTAATTTACTCATTTTTACCTCTTTCTTATTACATCAACCCACCCTCAAAGATAGGCCGGGAGCTATAATCCCTAAAAGCACTCCCTTATGATAATTGGTAATCTATAGAAAAATTACTTTAATGTATTGTGAACTCTTTCACCTACGGCTGGAATGCCGCCAACCAGCTCCTCAATAATGGTAGCAACTGGCTTAATCTCATGGAACATACCACTAATCTGACCAATCATAACAGAACCATTCTCCACATCACCCTTATGGGTAGCCAGATTCAAACGGCCAGCGCCAAATTTCTCCAGCTCTTCTACGGAAGCATTGTGGCTTTCCATTTCTGCATACTCACGAGTCATCTTGTTAGCCAAAACGCGCACAGGATGGCCAGTGGAACGACCGGTAACAACAGTAGAACGATCCTTGGCCTTCAAAACCAAATTCTTGTAGTTTGGATGAGCAATACACTCCTCAGATACTACGAAGCGGGAGCCCATCTGTACAGCAGAAGCACCCAAAGCAAAGGCTGCCATAATACCACGGGAATCACCAATACCGCCGGCACCAATAACAGGTACATCTACAGCATCTACAACCTGTGGAATCAAAGCCATAGTAGTAATCTCACCTACATGGCCGCCAGACTCAGTACCCTCAGCAATAACAGCATCTACGCCAGAACGCACCAAACGCTTAGCCAAGGCAACAGAAGCTACTACAGGAATAACCTTGGTACCTACTTCCTTCAAAGCTGGCAGATACTCAGCAGGATTGCCTGCACCAGTAGTAACTACGGCTACACGCTCATCAATTACTACCTCCATAACCTCTTTGACAAAAGGAGACATCAGCATGATGTTTACGCCAAATGGCTTGTCAGTCCATTTCTTAGCCTTCTGAATCTCTGCCCGAAGCAGATCAGGAGGCATATGGCCGGCACCAATAATACCAAGGCCGCCAGCATTGGATACAGCGGAGGCCAGCTCAGCAGTACCAATCCAGGCCATACCGCCCTGGAATATAGGATATTTAATATTTAATAATTTACATATTGGATTTTGTTCAAACATCTTAATCCTCCTTAGACCATCTGATAATGCAGGAGGCCCATGTCAAGCCTGCACCAAAACCAGACAGTGCTATGATGTCTCCCTTTTTAAACCGCTTAGCTGCAGCTGCCTCTGCCAGCGCAATAGGAATACATGCCGCTGACATATTACCATACTTGTGAATATTCACAATTACCTTGTCCATAGGCATGGACAAACGCTTGGCTGCAGATTCAATAATGCGGATATTAGCCTGATGAGGCACCAGCCAGTCAATCTTCTCCTGTGGCATATCAATCTTTGCCAAAGAATTTTTGACGGTCTTGCCCATTGCCTTAACAGCAAATTTGAATACATCCCGGCCATTCATGTGAATCAGATTTAGTTTCTGATCAATGGACTCCTTGCTAACAGGCATCAAACTGCCGCTGGAAGGAATCTGGATGGCATCTCCGCCGGAACCATCACTGCCCAGATCAAAGCTAAGAATGCCATAGCCTTCCTCAACCTGTCCCAGTACAGCTGCACCAGCACCATCACCAAATAATACGCAGGTATTACGATCTTCCCAGTTAATGTACTTGGAAAGAGTCTCTGCACCAATTACCAGTGCCTTCTTGTAGGCACCAGTCTCAATAAACTGGGCTGCCACACTGGCAGCATAGGCAAATCCGGAGCAGGCTGCAGACAAATCAAAGGCCGCCGCATGCTTGGCTCCTAAAAGATTCTGAATCATACACGCAGTAGACGGAATAATTCTATCAGAAGTCAAGGTAGCCACAATGATTAAATCCAAATCCTCAGCAGCTACACCGGCATCAGCCAAAGCAGCCTTAGCTGCTCTTAGAGCCAGATCAGACATAGGCTGATTATCCTCAGCTATACGACGCTCCTTGATACCGGTTCTTTCTACAATCCATTCATCACTGGTTTCTACAATCTTCTCCAGATCTGCATTGGTCATTATTTTCTCAGGAACATAAAATCCAGTTCCCAGAATACCTGCATTACAAAGTTTCGCTGTCATTCGCTAGCAACTCCTCCTCTGCGATACTGTCACGGATATGTCCCGTAACATCATTCCTTACGCACTCTATAGCAACGCCGATAGCACTGCATATAGCCTTAGCGTTGGAAGAACCATGACATATAATACAACAGCCGTTAACACCCAAAAGTGGTGCACCGCCATATTCGGAAACATCTAGTCGCTTGCCTAACTTCTTCAATGCCGGCATAACCAGCACTGCACCCAGCTTGGCAAAAATGCCTCCTTGTTTAATTGCATCCTTGATTAGCTGGAACAAAGTTACAGCCAACCCTTCTGCAAATTTTAGCACAATATTGCCAACAAATCCATCACAAATTACAACATCTGCCTTGCCAGTAGGAATATCACGGCCCTCAATATTGCCGATAAAATTCACATCCTTGGCCTGCTTCAGCATAGGATAGGTGGCCTGAACCTTTTTATTGCCCTTGGTTTCCTCCTCGCCGATATTCAACAAACCAACAGTAGGATTCTCCAAGCCATAAACATATTTGCTAAAGATGGAACCCATCATGGCCATTTCAGTCAGATCCCTGGGTTTGGAATCCACAATAGCACCTGAATCCAAAAGCAGGGCTACACCATGGGTGGAGGGCAAAGGGGTAGCAATAGATGGTCGATCAATGCCCTTAATCATCTTTAGAAACATCTTGGCTGCTACAGTAGCAGCTCCGGTGCTGCCTGCTGACACAACGCCATCACAGTCACCAGTCTTAACCAATTTGGTAGCTACTACCAAGCTGGCATCCTTTTTATGACGGATGGCCTCCACAGGATGCTCACCCATCTCTATAGCCTGACTGGCATGCTGTATAATCAATCTAGGCTCATCCTTGATACCGTTTTTGTCCAGCTCAGCCTGAATCTTATCCTGATCGCCAACCAAAACTATTTCACATTCTTCATATTTATGGACGGCCTCTATCGCACCTAGCACAATCTGCCCAGGCGCGTAATCGCCTCCCATTGCATCAACTGCAATCCTCACAAAAAAGCCTCCTAATTCACCTCTGCCAGCGATACCATAATGAACTTAGCACGAAAAACCTCCTGCTTTTCATTTCTGGTCTTAACCCAGACAAAGAATTTGTTACTTCTTTGCTTGATTACCTCAGCCTTGGCTATCAGCATCTCCCCTACCTTTACAGGAACCTTATACTTTATATTGGCTACACCTGTAACGGCCAGTGGGGAATCTATAATGGCCAAAGCCAGAGAATTAGCCTGGGAAAATATATAATGCCCCTTGGCAATCTTGTTTCTGGCAAATACCATATCTTCGGTTATCTTCAACAGTGATATGCCGGAATGACCTCTCTCCAAGTCAATAACATCCCCTACCACTTCCGTCTTTTCCAGAGCTGTTATATTATTCTGGGCTTTTTCGGCTACCTGCCGGATACGCTCCCGTACCTCGGGAATCCCCAGCTCCATCCGATCCAGGCGGATGGTCTGTATGCTGACTCCGAACAGCCCTGCCAGCTCCTCATCCGTCAGGAAAGGCTTATCCTGTACCTGACGTACCAGGATTTCATGTCTTTCTTTTTTTTTCAATCTTGCCATCTTTTTCACCTGTACATAAAAACACGACATGTGGGAAGCAATTCACCCCCATATGTCATTTTTTAAAATTAGTACCAGCTCATATAACTTGATTGCAATTATACAAAATTATGCAAAAAAAGGCAAGCCCTAAAATACAAAATCTGAAAAATAGTCTACAGACTACATATCACCTTCAAAACCATTATAATAAAAATCATCTGCTAAGTACAGTATTTTTTTACCTATGGCTTACGGCTTTATTTATATATCAAATCAATCACAATATTGACAAAAACTCTTTCTCACAACAAAGTAAAATGAGCAGAATCTCCACCCGAAAGTAGAAATCTGCTCATATTACTCAATTATTCAGCTGCGGAAACAACTTCCTTGCCATCATAGTAACCACACTCTGTGCAAACATGATGAGGCAATTTTGGCTCGTGGCACTGTGGACATGCTACGTAACCAGGAACTTCCAGCTTCCAATTAGCACGACGGGAATCACGACGAGCCTTGGACATCTTACGCTTAGGTACTGCCATTTCAGGATACACCTCCTTAAATTCTCTGTAAAATTGAATTATTTATTTGCCTTGTATCCCAATAGCCAGGGCTAGGAATCTTACGGCTTTTTTAATAATTGCTGCAATGCCGCCAGTCTGGGGTCAATAACAGTACGGTCACAGCCACAATCGCCATGATTGAGGTTGGCACCGCACTTCAGGCACAAACCGCGACAATCAGCGTTGCATATATTATTCAATGGTTGATCTGACAGAAGCACATCCCGCATCACAGGGGCCAAATCTATCACATCGCCACTAAAATAATTCACTATTCTGGTTTTTTCACCATTTTTTGCTGGCTCACTGCCCCGCTGAAACTCCTCATTAAACTCGTGAACCTGCTGTAGCGTAGACGGCTCCAGACAACGGTCACAAACAAAGGATTTGGTACAGGAAATACTACCAGTAAACCGGTAACAGCGCCCAGTATTTACATATTCTCCCTTGATGATAATATCACCCTCAAAGGAATATGTCTCTGTCTGGGCATCCAGCTCCTGAGCATTGGTTACAAACTCAAAAGGCACTGCCTCACCCAAACGATCTTCTAAATCGGAGATATTTATTTTCATAAAAGTATCAACCTCATTAATATTTACACCACAAAAATAATTATGGGCACAATTGTAGTTTTGCGGCACTGATGATAATTATATCTATCCCCTAATGCTTTGTCAAGTAAAAGTTCTTGACAGACAATTTTTTATCTGGAGTCAACACATGGGATTTTAACTTATCCACAGAGAAAATTATCAAAGATCAGTCAACATCTCTACAGTCTTGCCTGCAGCCTCGCCAACAGAAACAGTAACAGTCTCACCAGTACGACGAACCTTCAGCTCCAGCACATCCTCCTCTACTGTCTTTGGACCAACAGTGATACGAATAGGATAGCCAATCAAATCTGCATCCTTGAACTTAACACCAGCTCTATCCTTGCGGTCATCCAGCAAAGCATCCACGCCGGCATCCTTCAGCTCTTTGTATACCTTTTCTGCCAGCTCCATCTGCTGAGCATTCTTGCCATTAACTGGTACTACTACTACCTCAAATGGAGCAATAGCCTTTGGCCAGATAATACCGTTTTCGTCATTATTCTGCTCAATAGCAGCAGCCATAGTACGGCCTACGCCAATGCCATAGCAACCCATCATCATAGGCTTCTCACGGCCATTTTCATCCAGGAAGGTAGCATGAAGTGCCTCAGAATACTTGGTGCCCAGAGTAAATACCTGACCAGCCTCAATACCTCTGGTCATCTTCATATGACCATTGCAGTGTGGGCAGCAATCTCCCTCCTGCACCATGCGAATATCAGCTACTACTACATCCTTGAAATCCCGCTTTGGATTTACATTAATGTAATGGAAATCCTTTTCGTTAGCACCAGCACAAGCGTTATACATTTCCATAACAGTATGGTCTACAATAATCTTGGTGCCTTCCTTGATGTCAATAGGGCTCATAAAGCCAGGACAGCCACCAACGGCACGAATAGCATCATCCTCAGCCATACGCAGCTCCAGAGCGCCCTCCACCAGATTAATAACCTTTACGTCATTTACCTCGTGGTCACCACGAACAAAGCACAGCACTACTTCGTCAGTATCTGTCTGGAAAGCCACAGCCTTAATGCACTTCTCCATAGGCAAGCCAAGATATTCAGCCACCATTTCAATAGTGGAGCAATCAGGAGTATTCTTTTTCTCCAGAGGCAGGATTTCCTCCTCAGCAGCCTTGATAACCTTCAGCTCTGCCTTTTCATCACTGGCTGCATAGTCACAGGTATCGCAATAGGCAATGCTGGACTCACCAGCCTCAGCCAGAACAGTAAACTCATGGGAATGACCGCCGCCAATAGCGCCGTTATCAGCCTCAACAGGACGGAAATTCAGGCCCATGCGATTGTAGATATTGGTATAAGCGTCATACATCTTCTTGTAGGACTCATTCATACCCTCTTCATCCTTATCAAAGGAATAGAGATCCTTCATAATAAATTCTCTGCCCCGCATCAGGCCAAAGCGAGGACGAATCTCATCCCGGTATTTGTTCTGAATCTGATACAGCATCAGAGGAAGCTGCTTGTAGGAGCGAACCTCATCCCGAACCAGAGTAGTAACCATTTCCTCATGGGTAGGGCCTAGGCAGAACTGACGACCATGACGGTCAGTAACTCTTACCATCTCTGCACCATATACAGGCCAGCGGCCGCTTTCCTGCCAGATTTCAGCTGGCTGGAGAATTGGCATGGAAATTTCCTGCCCACCAGCAGCATCCATTTCCTCACGGATAATCGCCTCTATCTTTTTGATGGTGCGCCAAGCCAAAGGCAAATAGCTATACAGACCTCCCGCAGCCTTGCGAATCATACCAGCCCGCAGCATGAGCTGATGGCTTCTTACCTCTGCCTCAGCAGGAGTTTCTCTCAAAGTTGGTGCATAAAGATTAGTTGTACGCAATTTTATTTTTCCTCCTCAACCAGAATAGCATCTATTTCCTTGAAAAGCTCATCCACAAGATCTTTTTCATCCACCTTGCGGATGATTTCTCCCTTGCGGAATACCAGACCAACACCATTGCCACCGGCAATGCCTACATCAGCCCCCCTAGCCTCTCCTGGGCCATTAACCACACAGCCCATAACGGCTACAGAAATAGGTTCTTTTATATCAGATAATCTTTCCTCAACCTGCTCAGCAATACCGGCTAAATCTATACAGGTACGTCCACAGGTGGGACAGGAAATCAAAGTAGGGCCATATTCCCTCATCCCCAAGGATTTCAGGATTTCGTTGGCTACCTTTACCTCCACCACAGGATCTCCTGTCAGGGAGATACGGAAGGTATCACCAATGCCCTGGGCCAGCAAGGCTCCAATGCCTACAGCAGATTTTATCATGCCTGTACGGGCTGTGCCTGCTTCAGTAATGCCCAAGTGCAAAGGATAATCCACCTTTTCAGACATAAGCTGATATGCCTCCAAGGTCAAAGGTACATCATGAGCTTTCAAGGATATTTTCATATCATAAAACCCCTGCTGTTCCAAAATTCTAACATGCTGCAGGGCAGATTCTACCAAAGCTTCTGCCGTAACACCGCCGTATTTCTCTAGGAGAGTCTTATCCAGAGAACCAGCATTGACACCGATGCGAATAGGAATATGATGAGCCTTGGCCTCCTTAACCACAGCCCTTACCCGTTCCTCACTGCCAATATTACCTGGATTCAATCTCAGGGCGGAAATTCCCTGATTAATAGCCTCCAAGGCCAAACGATAATCAAAATGAATATCTGCCACCAATGGCACCTTTACTTTGGCTATAATATTGCCAAGATTTTGAGCTGCCTCCATATCTGGCACAGCCAGGCGGACAATATCACAGCCAGCAGCCTGCAACGCATTAATCTGGGCTACAGTAGCCTCTGTATCGGTAGTTTTGGTATTGGTCATGGACTGAACAGAAATCGGTGCTCCATCACCAATGGCCACATTGCCAATATATATTCTTCTGGTCTTTTTCCGATCTATCATTTTTATCTGTCACTTCCTATTTGGTCAGATCATTAAATGTGGTAAATAGCATCAAGCTAACAAGAATTACAACGCCTGTTACCTGAATATAGTACATAACTACCGGCTTCATAGGCTTGCCTCGCAGGGCCTCCAGCACCAGCATAATAAAATGTCCACCATCCAAAGCAGGAATAGGCAAAAGATTAACTATGCCCAAATTCAGGCTCAAAAAGGCAGCAAAGCCCAGCAATGGCCAAATACCCTGCTCAGCCACCTGACCGGCCATCTGTGCTACACCAACAGGACCAGACAGCTCTGCTGTACTAACTGTACCCTGAACCAATTGAACCAGACCGCCAACCATTGCTCCTATCAGATATATCTCTTTGGTAACAGCCAGCTTAGCCGCCTCTATAACCCCAGGCTGATAATACATAGCACTGCTAGTAATACCAATAACAGCTCTATTGGTAGCGGCATCCTCCTCTGGTATCAGAGTGGTAGACAATTCCTTACCATCCCGCTGGTAGGTTACCTTAAAAGGATGCTCTGCCTTTCCCTGCAGCTGCTGAGAAATCTCACTCCACTGATTAACCGGCTGTCCGTCCAGAGTCATTATCCTATCTCCTGCCCGCAAACCTGCCATAGCTGCTGGCCTGTCCTCGATAACAGCACCAATTACTGGCTCTGGAGAAGGAGTAGCCACTCCTTGAGTTAGGAAAAGGCCAAAGAAAATGAACAGTGGCAGAATAAAATTCATAATAGAGCCTGCCAGAATCACCGCCATACGAGCCCAGATAGGCCGACGGAAATATGCTCTCTCCCCGGCATCCTCCTCATCAGGTACCACGAACACCTTCTCCTTGCTCCGGCCACCCTCTCTGTCCATATTCTCGATTATCTCATAATCCATACCAGCGATGCGATTAAAGCCTCCCAATGGAACTGCTCGCAGAGTGTACAGCGTTTCACCATGTTTTTTGCTCCAAACCTTTGGCCCAAAGCCTATGGCAAATTCATCTACCCGCATCCCCGTAAGCTTAGCCACCATAAAATGCCCCAGCTCATGCACAGATACCAAAAGGCCGAATACAAACATCGCTCCTATTATCTTAATTATCATGGAATCACCTCTTAGATTTGAGCCAACTGTTTTCTAGTATAATCTCTGGCCCATTTGTCAGCAGCCAGCAGCCGTTCCAAATCCGGCTTATACTCTACCTGGCCAGCCTCCATAGCTTTTTCAATCAAACGATATATATCCAGGAAGCCTGCCTGTCCCTTCAAAAAGGCCTCTACTGCCACCTCGTTGGCACCATTCATAATACATGGCATAGTTCCTCCGGTACGGCCTGCCTCAAAGGCCAGCTTCAAGCCACGGAAGGTTTCCATATCCGGCTTCTCAAAGGTTAGCTTCCCCAGCTCATAAAAATCAACCCGAGGAAAATGAGAGGCTACTCTATCAGGATAAGTCAAAGCATATTGAATAGGCAATCTCATATCGGTACAGCCCAGCTGAGCCATAACCGTGCCATCCTGATACTGTACCATGGAATGTACAATACTCTGAGGATGAACCACTACCTGAATCTGATCATAGCTTACATCATAGAGCCATCTGGCTTCAATAACCTCCAGCCCCTTATTTACCAAGGAAGCGGAATCTACCGTAATCTTCTGTCCCATATTCCAGGTTGGATGAGCCAATACATCCTTCTTGGACACATTGGTCAGTTCCTCTGCCTTGCGTCCCCGGAAAGGCCCACCAGAAGCAGTAAGAATCAGCTTTTCTACAGCCTTTCTATCCTGTCCCTGCAAACACTGGAACAAAGCACAATGCTCACTGTCTACTGGCAAAATAGCCCGGCCCAGCTCCTTAGCCTTAGACATAACCAGCTCGCCAGCCACCACCAAGGTTTCCTTGTTAGCCAAAGCAATATCCTTGCCAGCCTCCAAAGCTGCCAAGGTAGGCTCCAAACCAGCAAATCCCATCAAGGAGGTTACTACCACCTGAGCCTCTGGATAAGCTGCCGCCTCTATTACAGCCTGACGGCCTCCTACCAACTCTGTTTTACCGCTATATCTCTGCCGCAATCTGCTGTAAGCTTCCTCATCAGAAAGCACCGCCAGCTGTGGCTGAAATTCCTCTATCTGCTTCTCCAGCAGCTCATCACTGCGATTGGCTACCAGCACAGACACATGAAACAAATCCGGATGCTCCCTTACCACATCCAAGGTCTGAGTACCAATGGAACCAGTAGAGCCTAATATTACAAGATTTTTCATTTTACATTACCTCTATTTGGCTGCTATATCCACAAACTGTACAAAATAGTAAACAAAAGGTACAGTATAAATTACACTATCAAATCTATCCCAGATACCGCCATGACCAGGAATCAAATGACTGGAATCCTTAATGCCTGTATAACGCTTAGCTACAGATTCTACCAAATCCCCCAAGGTAGCCACTATACAAATGCACAGGCCCAGAATAGCCATAGTCTCCACATCGAAATTAAAGAGGATACCCAGACCTGCCACTGAAGCAGTAGTGCCTATCAAACCGCCAATCAGTCCCTCAATGGTTTTGCCTGGGCTGATAGCTGGACAAAGCTTGTGACTGCCCAAAAATGAACCAGCAAAATAAGCAAATGTATCACTAGCCCAAGTACCAATAAGAGCAGTCCAAATCAAAGCACAGCCTGGCTCCAACACTCCCAAAGAAGTAGTCACTGCCGAAAAGCCATGATCCATAACCCGCAGTCCTATCAAGTGAGCAAAGGACAGTCCCAAATAGGACACTCCCGCTACAGATACCGCCGCGGAAGGCACACTAAAGGAGCCATGAAGCAGCACTGTCATCAAAAACAACAGCAGGGTGCCTCCTGTCAGTATCAGCACCAGCATATTGGTATCAAGACCATACCAGGCAGTATAGCACATACCTGCAATCAAAAGGCCTCCCACCAACAAGGCTGGACGATAGCCCTTCCGGTCAAAGGCATTGCAATATTCCACCCAGGCTCCCACAGCCAGAACCATACAACAAACAGCAAAAACCAAGCCACCAGTCTGAATTACATAGGCGGCTGCCCCAATACCGATTATACCGGTGATTATTCTTGTTAACATGAAGTACATCCCTTCCAGCTCTGACTGCCTTCTTTCCACAGCCAGCAGCTATCTTACTTTTTGGACAAGCCCCCGAAACGTCTGTCCCTACGACAATATTCATACAAGGCCCTGCCAAAATCCTCTGGCGTAAAATCAGGCCAATTTATATCCGTAAACCAAAATTCTGCATACGCTGTCTGCCACAGCAGGAAATTGCTAAGACGCATATCCCCGCTGGTGCGAATAACCAAATCCACCGGAGGCAAACCATAGGTATCCAGCTGAGCCTCTATCATCTCTGCTGTAATCTCCTCTGGCTTAATCATGCCCCGCTGACTCTGGGCGGCCAGTTCCTGCACCATTCTAAGCAGTTCATCCTGCCCACCATAATTTACGGCAACCGTAAATTTTACCCCCGTATTATCCCTGGTTCTATGTCTGGCATCTGCAATCTGCTTCTGCAATCCCTTGGAAAGCTCCCAGGTACGGCCGATAAAATCAATTTTCACATTATCCTGATCCATCTCGTCAATTTCCTTAGCCAGATACTCCGAGAATAGATTCATCAGAAAGTCCACCTCTGCATGGGGACGTTTCCAGTTTTCAGTAGAAAAAGCATATACTGTCAAGGCATTCATTCCCAAAGCAGTACAGGTTTTAACAATTCTTTTTAGTGTTTTAACACCGGCCTTATGACCGGCAGTACGTATCAGCCCCTGGCCAGTAGCCCATCTGCCATTGCCATCCATAATAATAGCCACATGCTGTGGCAGCTGATCCTGTACCAATTCATCCAGATATGATTTGTCCGAAGCATCATCATTTTTCTGCATGCCGGAAAATATTTTTTTCCACACGATGATAACCTCCTGTATCAAGAAAATAAGCCCCTCCAAAGGAACTTCAGAGGGGCATTTGCTTTTCGTCCTGGTACAACTCCAGGTCAAAAATTCATCAAGGAGCTACAATAGCACCTACAGGGCAGCCTGCTGCGCATGCACCGCACTCTACGCAAGCCTCCTCGTTAATCTCATAATGAGACTCACCCTCGCTGATAGCCTCAACAGGGCAAGTACCTGCGCAAGAACCGCAGGAGATACACTCATCACCAATCTTGTAAGCCATTACTGAACACCTCCTTCAGCAGACGAGCTGCTAATGTTACAACTAACTCTCCGTCATCCAGATACTTCTGCTTAATGACGTAATATCCATTATCCTTCAAAGGGAAAAAACTCTTTGTGGGATAAGTGATAACTGAATTATACCTTATATTGGCCTGATTTAGCAAGTCCTTGGCCAATTCCCAAGGCATTCCGATTATATCAGGCATCAAACCTCCATAATCTCCTTATCCTTAGCCTCTTTCAGAGTATCCACAGTCTTGATGTATTTATCAACAATCTTCTGGATATCTTCCTGAGCCTTCTTGCACTCATCCTCAGTAATCTCCTTGGCCTTCTCCAGCTTCTTCACAGACTCATTGCCATCACGACGAATGTTGCGAATAGCAACCTTAGCCTCCTCAGCCTTCTTGCCTACAGTCTTTACCAGCTCCTGACGGCGCTCCTGAGTCAGCTGTGGAATAGACAGACGAATAGCAGTACCATCAGAATTTGGGGACAATCCCAAATCAGACTTCATAATTGCCAATTCGATATCATGAATCAAATTCTTTTCCCAAGGCTGAATCACAATCATGCGAGGCTCAGGTACAGAAACCTTTGCCACCTGATTTACAGGAGTTGGTGTACCATAATAATCTACCATAACCTTATCCAACAGGGATGGGGTAGCACGACCTGCCCGCAGAGAACCGAATTCTCTTCTCAGAGCAGCAATGGACTTCTCTAGACGTTCCTCATTATTTGCAATAATCTCTTTTACCAAAATCAATTACCTCCTACGGTAGTACCGATAACCTCACCGATAGCTGCCCGGTAAATATTTTCATAATCCTCAATGTTGAATACTACCAAAGGAATATCGTTATCCATGCAAAGGCTGGTAGCAGTAGTATCCATAATGGCCAAACGACGGGCCAAAATCTCAGAATAGCTCAGCTGGTCAAACTTCTTGGCATTTGGATTCTTATTTGGATCAGAATCATAGATGCCATCAGTACCCTTTTTACCCATAAGGATTACATCAGCCTTAATCTCTGCTGCCCGGAGAGCTGCTGTAGTATCAGTGGAGAAATAAGGATTACCAGTACCAGCTCCAAAAATAACTACTCTGCCCTTTTCCATATGGCGGATTGCCTTGCCCCGAATATAAGGCTCAGCCACCTGACGCATTTCAATAGCAGTCTGTACACGGGATGGAACTCCCACCTGCTGGAGGCCATCCTGCATAGCCAAAGCATTCATACAGGTAGCAAGCATACCCATGTAATCAGCCTGAGCTCTATCCATACCCTTGGCACTGCCGGAAAGTCCACGCCAGATATTGCCACCGCCTACAACGATAGCCACATCCACACCCTCTTCATGAACCTTCTTAATCTGCTTGGCAATAGCTTCAACTACTGTTGGATTAATGCCAAACCCCTGGTCACCTGCCAGAGACTCACCGCTTAACTTCAGGATAATGCGCTTGTATTTAGCTGCTCCCACTCAAATCCCTCCTAAAAATGAGAAATAACTATCCTACCTTATTATACGCTTTTAAAAAGCAGAGAACAACAGCGTGTCCTCTGCTTTTAGAAAACTTTTCAGTTTTTATTTCATCTGAGCTGCAACTTCTGCTGCAAAGTCCTCATTCTTCTTCTCCAGGCCCTCGCCCATCTCGAAGCGTGCAAAACGACGAACCTCTACGCCAGCCAGAATGTCCTTAATGGTCTTGTCGGAATCCTTAACAAACTCCTGCTCAACCAGGCAAACTTCCTTGTAGTACTTGTTGATACGGCCATCAACCATCTTCTCAACGATCTTCTCAGGCTTGCCCTCTTCCAGAGCCTGCTTGCGGAGAACTTCACGCTCATGAGCCAAAGCTTCCTGATCTACATCCTCACGGCCAATGCACTGAGGCTTAGCAGCTGCAATCTGCATTGCAACATCCTTGCCCAAAGTCTTATCGCCACCGGACAGCTCTACGATAACGCCGATCTTGCCGCCCATGTGGATGTAGGTAGCCAGCTGGCCATCCTCAGTGGTATAAACCTCAAAACGACGGAGGGACAGCTTCTCACCGATGGAAGCAACAGCCTCAGTCATAACCTCAGCAACAGTCTTGCCATCCATCTGGGAAGCATTCAGAGCATCCATATCAGCAGGCTTGCAAGCAACAATGTGCTCAGCAATCTTCTTTACCAGTGCCAGGAAGTTCTCGTTCTTGGCAACGAAGTCAGTCTCGGAGTTAATCTCAACGATGCAAGCAGTCTTGCCATCGGAAGCAGCAGCTACAACACCCTCGGAAGCAATGCGGCCAGCCTTCTTAGCAGCCTTGGCAATACCCTTCTCACGGAGATAATCAATAGCCTTGTCCTTGTCGCCCTCGCACTCAACCAGAGCCTTCTTGCAGTCCATCATGCCTGCGCCAGTAATCTCGCGCAGCTCCTTAACCAATGCAGCAGTAATCTGTGCCATTATGTATATCCTCCTCAAAATCTCTAATGTAAAAAGGGGCAAAGGGATAAATAATGTCCCTTTACCCCATCAATTCTTATTTAGCCAGGTATATTACTCAGCGTCCTCAGCAACAGCCTCAGCAGCCTCACCCTGACGGCCCTCAATGATTGCATCAGCAATCTTGCCGGTCAGCAGACGAACAGCGCGGATAGCATCGTCGTTACCAGGGATTGGGTAATCAATCTCATCTGGATCGCAGTTGGTATCAATAATAGCAACGATAGGAATGTTCAGCTTGTGAGCCTCTGCAACAGCAATGCGCTCCTTGCGAGGATCTACGATGAACAAAGCACCTGGAAGCTTATCCATGTCCTTGATACCGCCGAGATACTTCTCCAGCTTCTCCATCTCATGCTTCAAGCCCTGAACTTCCTTCTTGGTCAGAACCTCGAAAACGCCCTCAGCTTCCATAGCCTCCAGCTCCTTCAGACGGTTTACACGCTTCTGAATGGTCTGGAAGTTAGTGAGCATACCGCCCAGCCAACGCTCGTTTACAAAATACATATCAGCCTTCAGAGCCTCGTCCTTAATAGCCTCCTGAGCCTGCTTCTTAGTACCAACGAAGAGTACGGACTTGCCTTCCTCTGCTACGCTGCGTACAAAGCTATAAGCCTCCTCAGCCTTCTTTACGGTCTTCTGAAGATCGATAATGTAGATACCATTACGCTCGGTGAAGATGTACTTAGCCATCTTAGGGTTCCATCTTCTAGTCTGATGTCCGAAATGAACACCAGCCTCTAATAACTGTTTCATAGAAACAACTGCCATAGTGGTGCACCTCCTGTTTTTCTTTTCCTCCGCCAGCCTCATCCTTTGTTAAACCCAATGGGCACAGTACAAATATCAGCCAGCGTGCGTTTTTATAATTACACCGTGAGTTAGTATATCATAAACACTTCTACCATGCAAGCGTTATTTTTAGACAAATCACTGCTGATTATCTTCCAACTTTCTAGCTATGTACTTCAGCATAATATGGGCACTCTTTCTATTAGTGGCCAAAGGTATATTATGCACATCGCACAGACGCAGCAAAGCATTAATATCTGGCTCATGAGGCTGGGAAGTCAAGGGATCCCGCAAAAATACCACAAAATGTACCTTCTCCGTAGCCACCATAGCACCAATCTGCTGATCTCCTCCCAGAGGGCCAGACATCATAGTCTCCACATTCAAATGGAATTTCTCATTAATCAAGGTACCAGTAGTTCTAGTAGCCACCAAATGAAATTTGCTCAGCAAATCCTTATGATGCTCCACAAAATCCAGCATCTCTTCCTTTTTCTTATCGTGGGCAATCAAGGCTATAGTTTCCATACAAAATCCCCCTTTGCATTCTTCAATCTTTTTTCTAGCACGGCTTTATCATAAGTCCATTCAACCGACTTGTAAAGTAAGTTTTTTGTAAAATTAAACACATTATGCATAGGCTGCAGCTTAATTAAACAATCTTTTGCATGGCTCCCTTGACAATCTCTTCCGGTACATTGCTGTTACCGCAAACCTGGCCAATGGACT
The DNA here is from genome assembly GCF_021531495.1 of Anaerovibrio lipolyticus. Lineage (GTDB taxonomy): Bacteria > Bacillota > Negativicutes > Selenomonadales > Selenomonadaceae > Anaerovibrio. Next base: position 17,397 of record NZ_JADYTY010000013.1, on the reverse strand, counting down.
CCATCAAAATCCACTTTACCTTGCCCCCTACGGTTTTCTTATCATGGAAAATATCCCTATACAAATCCTCCACAGTGCAGCCTTGAGCCTTTATAGGCAAATGTAGTTTGAGAATCAAGCTGATAACTCTATCCACCACACTCTGGTCTATCATTCCCAAAGCCTTGCTGATATAGGCTGCACATACCATGCCAATAGCCACAGCCTCCCCGTGGTTATACTTAGTATAGCCTGTATTCTTCTCAATGGCATGAGCAGCAGTATGGCCAAAATTCAAAATGGCCCGCAGTCCCAGCTCCTTTTCATCCTGACTAACCACATCCGCCTTGATTTCGCAGGAACGGGCTGTCATATGAGCGGCAGCCTCATTGGCAAGGCTGGCAACCTGCTCTATATTATCCTCTAAATACTGGAAGAACCGGGCATCATAAATAATGCCATATTTAATAATCTCTCCCAGGCCGGTATAAATTTCCCGCTTAGGCAAGGTTTGCAGCGTATTCAAATCCATGAATACAGCCTTGGGCTGATAAAAGGCTCCAATAAGGTTTTTACCCAAAGGATGATTTACAGCCACCTTGCCGCCTACACTGGAATCCACCTGAGCCAATAGACTGGTAGGCACCTGTACAAAAGGGACTCCTCGCATATAGGAAGCTGCCACAAAGCCAGCCAAATCACCTACTACACCGCCACCCAAGGCAAAAACAGGAGATTTTCTATCCATACCTGTTTCAATACATTTGGTAAACAGCTTCTCTGCCATCTGCATGGATTTGGAGCTTTCACCAGCTGGAACCTCATATACTTCCACCTGCAGGCCTGCCTGCTGCAGCAAATCCTGCAGCCATTGTCCATAAATAGGCCCCACGTTGGTATCTGTAACAATCAATCCCTTGCCAGAAAAACATGCCTGCTGACAAAAATCCCTTATCTGCTGCTCCAACCCATTACCAATATATATATCATAGCTGTTCTTTCCCAGCTCTACAGGTACAATTCTCATTTTTCAACCCATCTTTCCTGTTAACCCTGTTTTTCCTCTATCAGACCTAGATTTCTCATTACCTCTTCCACCTTGTCTGTATCAACTGGCTTGGAAGCATATGCATCACAGCCCTGACGGAAAGCCTCATCCACATAGCCCACATCAGCCAAAGCGGTCATCATAATAATCTTTAAATGGTTCTCTTGGGATATGCCATGCTGCTTCTCCAACTGACGAATTACCTTCAAAACCTTCAGACCATCCACCTTTGGCATCATAATATCCAGGCACAGTAAATCATAACGATTATTCTGCTTAATGGAATCCATATACAAATCTACAGCTTCCATGCCATCTACAGCTATATCCACTTCACCATAGGACTGCATGAACTTTTGCAAAAAGCTGCGGCTAATACGATCATCCTCGGCTATCAAAATTCTCATTCTTCATCCTCCTAGCTGTTGAGCTTATCCTCACAGTACTTAAGTAAATCCATTATATCATCATCTGGCCCTAAGCTTACAGATTTTTCCATTTTCTCAGAGCTTTCTAATTTTTCCAATTCCGGAGGCAAAGCCTCTGCCTTAATATCATTCATATAGGGATTCAGGAAAACAGATTGATCCTTCAGCTCCATATCTGCCTTTTCCGCTTCTTTCAACGGTATAACAAAGGTAAATCTGCTGCCTACGCCTGGACTGGACATTACATGGATTTCTCCATACATGGCTGTTACCAATTCCTTGACAATAGTCAGTCCCAAACCAGTGCCCCCAAATTTTCTGGTGGTGGATCCATCCACCTGGCTAAATGGTTTGAACAGTCTTTCCTGCTCCTCTCTGGACATGCCGATACCAGTATCCTCCACATAAAATTCCAGCATAGTCCTAATACCTCGTCTGGCAATGGTACAGCCCAAGGTAATAGTGCCTGCACTGGTAAACTTAATGGCATTGGTTAAAAGATTGTGAAGAATCTGTCTCAACCGCAAAGGATCTCCCTTTATATAATGTGGCAAATTCGTACAATCAGGCCCCATAAACCTCAAGCCCTTGCCCTCAGCCAAATTAGCATGGACAGCAGCCACTCGATGCAAAAGGCCATGTAAATCCAAGTCTATATGCTCTATGGTCATTTTGCCATTTTCCAGCTTGGCATAATCCAAAATATCGTTAATGATTTTTAGCAAATCCTCAGAGCATTGCTTCGCCGCCTGAAGATTTTCCCGCTGCTCAGGATTCAGTCCTGTCCGCAGGGTGAGATTAATCATGCCAGTCATACCATTAATAGGAGTCCGTATTTCATGGCTCATATTAGCCAAAAACTGGGTTTTGGTATTACTGGCCTCCTCTGCCATACGGCGAGCCTCCATAAGCTCCTTTTCCCTCTGCTTGCGGCGGGATATGTCAATCATGGTAAGCACAATCTGCTTCTCATTTTCCTTCCATACCTGAGTCAGAAAAAACTGCAGCCACACCGGCTCTTCGGAAGCCTTGGTAATAACCGCAGCCACATACTCTGAGGAAAAACTATCGTCCAACACCGCAGCTTCAATATTATTGCGAATAATGCAGAATTTGCACTTATCCCCCTTGCCGCAGCCATAGGGCATACAATTAACGCATTGAAATACATCACCGAACTGTCTGCCAATAACCTCCTTATAGGTGCCTCCCAATATCTCCAGGGCAGATTCGTTTACCTCCACAATCTCGCCTCGAATGTTAAGACTGCAAATACCTATTTTGGCTGCCTCAAAAACAGACCGCATATAATATTGGTCACTTTCCACCTTATGAGCAATCCCCCGCAGCTTGGAAATATCTCTAAATACTGCACTGCAGCCTATAACCTCCCCCTTTTTGTTATGACGGGGAGAGCAGGTAGCAGATAGAAATACCGGCTCATCCTGATGCATAAGACCAATATTTTTACTAAGACCTACCGTTTTATCTTCCTTAATAGCTCTAGTCACAGGGCAAAAAAAGCTTTCCTGGGTTTCCAGATTCATCAATTTGCCTATCTGTTTAAAAAGAACAGGATTATCCGGCTGAAAGTGAAATTCGAAGATATCCTCTGCTGACTTATTCATATAGACAACTCTGCTGTCCTTATCTGTCAACACAAAGCCATCTGCCAAATTTCCCATAATGCCTTCCAGTTGATCAAAGGAAATATCCTCCGTCTGAACCGCCGAGTTTTCCACACTAACGCCTCCCCTGCCCATGCGCAACTGTAGTAATCATAGACGCAATGCCTGACAAAGGCAGCTGTCTTTCCACAGCTCCCTTTTCGTAGGCCGCCCGAGGCATACCATAAACCACACAGCTGGCCTCATCCTGCCCTATAGTAGCAGCCCCTTGCTGCCGCATTTTCAACAAGCCATTGGCTCCATCTGCTCCCATACCTGTAAGGATAACCCCCAGAGCATTGTTGCCTATCTGATCTGCCACGGAATCAAAAAGCACATCTACAGAAGGACAATGTCCATTAACCTTAGGCCCATGATTCACATCCAGCTGCATATTGCCACCAAAGTTCTTCACCTTCATCTGTTTATCCCCTGGAGCTACATAGGCCCAATTAGGCTCCAATTTATCACCATTTTGGGCTTCCTTAACAGAAATATGACATTCATTATGCAATCTATCGGCAAATAACTTCGAAAACATAGGAGGTATATGCTGTACAATAACAATAGGTGGCAGAGGTGGTACCAATTCCTTCAGTACCTTAGCCAGAGCTTCTGTTCCACCTGTGGAAGCACCAATAGCTATCAAATCTATCTTAGCACTGGTTTTTCCCTTAACCTCTACAACAGGAATCTGCTTTGATGTAGGTCTAACATGAGGATTTTCTTCACCATACTCCAGGATAGCATAGTCAACCTTGGGCTTGTTACAGGCATCTGCCTGCCGCACCAGCTCCTCCACCTGAGCCATATCCATCTGGCTTTCTATTTTCCTTTGTCTAACCTGGTCAGCTGACAAATCTCCATATTCCTTAGCCATCTTTACCTCAGCAGCCAAACCATCCAAATAAGAACCACTGCCCAAGGTTGTAGAAGGCTTTTCCAGAAATGAAAAGGCTCCTGCCTCCATAGCCAAGGATTTGTAGACAGGTCGCGAGCTAGATACCACTGTAGGTAAATTATATTGAACTATCAAACGCCGCAAAAACTCAATACCATTCATATTAGGCATTTCCACATCCAGAACCATTACATCTGGATCAAAGGAAAGTATCTTATCTCTGGCAGCAAAAGGATCCCCAGCTTTCTCTACCTGGGTTCCCACAGGCAAACGGCTTTTCAAACCTCTTGCCACAACCTCCCTGAACAACAAGGAATCATCCACTATCAAAATTTTTATTGCTTCCATATTGGGCTCACTTCTTTCGATAAACTGACGGCATCACATACTCAAAAGGAGCCGACTGTCTGTCAATTACCTCGGAGTGTCCCACAAACAGAAAACCTCCCGGTTCCAGGAAGTCATAAAATTTCCGCACCAGGGAATCACGAGTCTCGGTATCAAAATATATCATTACATTGCGACAAAATATTACATGAAAAGGCTTTTTAAAAGGAAAAACCGGATTCATAAGATTAAATCTGCGATACAGCACCTGCTGTTGCAGATTTTGCGAAACCTGCCAATCTCCAGTAGCAAGCTTGTGAAAGAACTGCCCCTTCCACTGAGGTGGCAGTCCCCTCACAGCCTCGTCTGTATAAATCCCTCTACGGGCTGTATCCAATATTTCCTGAGATAAATCTGTAGCCAAGAGAGTGGTATCCCACTGAGGTCCCTGCAAAGCAAAGAATTCTGACATAATCATAGCCAAAGTATAGGATTCCTCTCCGCTGGAGCAGGCTGCACACCAGGTCCGGACATCTCCATCCTTTATGGTGGAAGCCAGATATGGCAACACCTGCTTGCTATAGAAATTAAAATGATCCGCTTCCCTCATAAAGAAGGTATGATGGGTAGTGATAGCCTCCGCCAGCAGATTCATGGCTGTGCCGGAGGCATCCTCCCTAACATAATGCAGGAAATCTGTTTCGTCAGCAAACCCGGCTTCATTTATATGATTGTTCAATAGCTTGAACAACCTTGACTCCAACAAAGCCTTTTTTTCTATAGGCAGCTGAATACCAAAATTATCCTGTACCACCTGAGCATACTGTTGGAATAAAGCTTCCTGCATATATCAACCACTCCTATTTAGTCCCTTGGTAAAAAGCTTTAATACTTACCAAAGCCCTCATCGTCAGTCAGGGCAATGGTTCTTGGCTTTACGCCTGGCTTGGCAGGCACAACAGCCGGCTGTCTGCCTGCACTGGTCAAATCCGGCTTCTGAATAGCGTAGCCTCCATTGCCACCATAGAAGCTGCCTCCGCTGTTGGACAGACGGAATTTACCTACACTGGCTCTCATAATATCTGCCTGCTGGTTCAGATGCTGGCTAGCAGTAGCTGCCTCCTCAGAAGTAGAGGAATTAGCCTGGACAACCTGAGATACCTGCTGTACACCCTGATTAATCTGCTCCAAGGCCAGCTTCTGCTCATTGGAAGCCTTGGCAATATTAGCTACAATATCAGCTACAGAGGATACATCCCCCACAATAGCATTCAGCGCCTCGGCAGTCTTGTGAGCAATCTCCCGGCCAGTCTCTACCTTTTCCATAGAGCCTTCAATCATATCAGTAGTTTCCTTGGCAGCCTTGGCACTACGGGCGGCCAGATTACGAACCTCCTCAGCCACTACAGCAAAGCCCTTACCATGCTGGCCAGCACGGGCAGCCTCTACAGCGGCATTCAAGGCCAAAATATTGGTCTGGAAGGCAATTTCATCAATAACCTTGATAATCTTGGAAATATTAGCAGAGGAAGCATTAATCTCCTCCATAGCAGAAAGCATTTCCTGCATATCCTCATTGCCCAGCTGAGCCTTCTCCTTGGTGCCTACAGTCAAATCATTTGCCTTTTCAGCATTCTGAGCATTGCTGGCAGTCTGAGAAGCAATCTCCGCAATGGAAGCAGACAACTGCTCTACAGAAGCAGCCTGCTGAGAAGCACCCTGAGAAAGAGCCACGCTGGCATCGGATACGTTACGAGCACCTGCAGCTACCTGATCTGCTCCCTGATTAATCTCTAACAGTACCTTATGCACACGCTGACGCATAATCTCAAAGCTGGCAGCTACATCTCCCAACTCGTCACCGGTACTGGTAACAACCTCAGTGACCAAATCACCTTCAGCAATTCTATCTGCAGACTGGCCCAGCTGACTTAAACGCTTCTTTACATCCTGATTAAACAGGAACCCTGCTGCAGAGGATACTACCAGCAAAAAGAGAGTAATCAGTATAATATTTCGCACATCGGAGTTCATCTCCTCAGTAGCAGCCTTATCCCGGCTCTGCGCTGAGGAATACCCCATATCTGCTATTTCCTCTAACTGGTTGGCTATATCTCCCTCCAGCTTGGCAAACTTGGCAGAAGCTGCTGCCTGAGCCTCTGGGCTCTGCACCTGTCCTGCCTGCTTTGCCTTCAAGGCTGCCACAGTCTCCTGACGGAAAACATTATAGTTATTGGTAACATTGGCAATCATAGCCTTAGCAGAGTCACTACGAGCAGATTCCTGCAGCTTCTTTAGATTTTCCTCTGTATTATCCAAATCCTTTTCCATAGCAGCAGTAAACATCTGCATCTTGGCTGGGTCCTGTGCATTCAATCCCAACAGCATATTTACTCTGGCATCATTGAAATGCATCCCCATTTCATAAGCATTACAGCTAGCCATAACATCATCAGCCATAATTGCCTCATAGGTAGTATCATTTTCCTTAACCACAGATATACCATAATAAGCAATACCAGCTATCAAGAACTCCAGAATGACCATAAAAACCATTAACTTAGTGCCGATTTTCATATTCTTAAAAAACATCATGTTATATATCCCCCTCAATCCACATTATTTCAGCTGACCTCCCTGTCAACCGTATAAGAGGCAATTTTTACCTCGCCTTAAGCCTGTGCTTCATTTTCTGTGGCTGCATCCTCATACTCACCGGCTGTATTTCCCAAGATTTCTTCGTCCTCACCAGAAAACAGCTTTTCCCAATCCAGCAGCATAACCACATTGGAAGCCAGCTTGCCGATTCCCCGAATATATTTATTCTGAGATGCCTTTAAATCTGGAGGTGGTACTACATCCTGTTCCCGAATGTCCAATACCTCAGCCACTCCATCTACAATAAGGCCAATAAGCACATCATGGATTTCCACGACCACAATACAGGTTCTATCTGTATATTCCCGGAACTGGCGGCGGAATCTCAGCCGCATATCCACCACGGGGATAATCTTGCCTCGCAGATTGATAATTCCCTTTACATACTCTGGCACCTCTGGCACGCTGGTAATCTTCTGAATGCCAATGATTTCTATCACCACACTAATGTCAATACCATAAACCTCATCCCCTAATGTAAAAGTCAGGTATTTATCCTTAAGCGTGTCCTCCTCTTCCAGAATATTCTTCTCATCCTCCACAAAAATTCCTCCTTCCCAACATTTAGGAATAAATCATGTGGTGCAGCCTTTGAGGATCTAATATCAAACTGATACTGCCATCTCCCAACAAGGTGCAGCCACTAATGCCTGTTGTATTCATTACTTTGCTAATATAGGCCGGCACAGGCTTAACCACAATTTCCTGTACTCCCAGCAAACGGTCTGCCAAAACCCCAAAGGTTCTATCTCCTGCCTCCAAAAGCATGACAACACCCTCTGTAGGCTCTGTAACGGCATCTTCAATATTGTACAGCTCATTAAGGCGAACCACAGGACAGCACTTCTCCTGTACCATAATCATTTCCTGTCCCTCTGGATCTCTAAAAATCTGTCCTGGAGCAGGCCTAAAGGAGCGGCTGATACTACTAATAGGTATGGTAAAGCTGGACTGGCCTACAGTAACAGACATACCATCAATAATCGCCAAGGTTAAAGGAATCCGAATGGTAGTTAAACTGCCCTGACCTGGGTTGCTATCCACCAATACATGGCCTCCCAAGGCCTTAATATTGGAAACCACCACATCCATGCCAACACCACGACCTGAGAACTCTGTTACCTTTTCCTTGGTAGAGAAGCCAGGAGCAAAGATAAAGGAATAAATCTCCCCATCTGTATATTCCTCCTCTGGTCTAGTCAAAAGACCATTCTTTCTGGCTCTATCCAAAATCTTTTCCTTGTTCAGGCCGCCGCCATCATCCTTGATTTTGATAACAACCTCGCCGCCAGCATTTTCAGCTGACAGCACAACAGTACCCATTTCGTTTTTGCCAGCTTCCTTACGCACCTCTGGCATTTCAATACCGTGGTCAATGGAATTGCGGACAATATGCATCAATGGATCAGAAATATGCTCATTAATATTTTTATCAACCTCAGTATCCTGACCAACCAATACCAATCTGGCCTTTTTCCCCAGCTTCTTGGTCATATCCCGGACAATGCGGTTCATCTTCTTGAATGTACCATCCAAAGGCACCATGCGGAGAGACATAACACTATCCTGCAGCTCTCCATTTATCTTGTGCAACTGGCGGGCTGCCTTTTGGAAATTATCCAGTTCAAGGCCTGCCAAATCTGGATTCTGTACCACCATAGCCTCAGCAATAACCAGCTCGCCAACCAAATCCATCAGCCTATCCAGCTTGTCCACCCGAACGCTAATCATCTGACTGCCTTCCCCATGATGTACTGGCTTGTTGCTGCCCTGGGATGGCATAGGTGCTGGCCCAGAGGTCTGGCCTGGCAATATGGAAGCAGGCGGATTAGCGTTATCGGCCTCCTCTTGTGCTTCATTTTCAGAAGAAGTTGGCAATTTCGGCTTGATAGGATCTGTATTCTCTAGAGCATTAATAGACACTGTCTCAGGACTTGGCCAATATTCGCACTCCGCTATGCTATTCAGTTCTTTCAGCTCCAGCTTCTCCAAGAAGATGGTCTGATCCAATTCCTTTTCTATCTGCTCATAATTCAGCTTAGTGGTAAAGAACAACCGGAAACCTAGAGATTTTATCGTATCTGCTGCTGTATCATCCTCCAGAATTTTTTCTGGCAGATTATGTATCTCTATAACCTTATCCTTTAAGTTGTTCAACACACCAAAAGCCCGGACTTCTTCCATTTCACAGCCATCCTGAAAAAACACGGTAGCTGCAAAAATATGAACACCCTCTCCTGGACTACCATCAGCATTGGTCCCCTTGTCAGGCTCAGGCTGTTTAGCCGCACCAATGTAATACTGTTTTGGCTTTGGCTTCTGCTGTCCGGCATTTTTCACCTTGCGCAAATCCACATCTGGATCATCGCCGTTAGCAATTTTCATTTCCCGCAGGAAATTCTTCGTATACTCCCTTAGCTCCTGGCTGCTGGCATCAGGCTGAGCCCCGCCATCCAGCTTGTCCATTTCAATACGGATAAAATCTACTGCATTCAGCACAATATCCGTAATAGCAGTTGCATCCACCTTTTGCGGATGCAGCTCTCTGATGTAGTAGAATATATCCTCTACTGAGTGTGCCAAGGTTGACACCTCATCAAACATCATCATGGCTGCCGATCCCTTTATGGTGTGCATTGCACGAAAAATCTCATTTACATCATCTACACTGAAACCACCATTTTCTTCACTAGCCAAAGATATTTGCTCCAGCTGCTCCAAAAATTGTCTGGTTTCGTAGATAAACACTTCCACCATAGGTTCTGCCACACACTCATCCCCTATCTATTTTCTATATTTCCATCCTATACAGATTGTTGTACATTCCGTACAAATTACATTATACAATAAATCATCCTAAAAGCCCAAATTTTTATGCTATAATTTTATATTCAACAATAAATAAAAAAATCCTGCTAATTAAATAAAATTTTAAAGGATTTTAGCAACAAAAAAAGTATCAAAATTTTAGGAATACTACCCTCCCAGATTTTGATACTTTTTATGGATTTTTAGCTATATGTTTTTATTTTCTACTTGAATCACAAAGCAGCATATAAACCTATTGTCTCACAATCACAGAAACACCGTCAGGAATCACCACTACCCCTGCATCCTTGCCTTTCAATTCAAAGGCACGCTGCAAAGCATCCTCAAAGGTATAGGCATGCTCCATATGCATTTCCTTTATCATCTCAGGACTGCACATATCCGTTACCATAATAACTGTGAATTTATCCAAAATTCTAGCCAGAATCTGCATTTCCCACTGATCCGGAATAGTCTCATTCCGTGGCACTTTGGCTATGCGATCCAGCAAGGCACGAGGACTTTCTACATCTCGCAAATTTTCATAGAAAGACTGTCCACCATGGCCATCATTGCAAGCAGAAACCATAATAATAACGCCGTCTTTCTTGCAATTAGCCTCAGCAGCTGTCATTCCCTTAACGGACTGATAGATATTCTGATCCAGAGGGTAACCTCCATTGGTAGTAACCACAATATCCGCTGGCTGGGCCTTAACCTCTGCCATCTTCAAAACATATTCACATCCCGTAAGATGTGCCTTCTCGCTATCCCCTGCAAAAGCAGCAATAACCTTCTTCTCTGCATTAATAACCACATTCAAAATAAAGGCCAAACCTGCCTGCTGAGCCGCATAAAGCATATCCTTGTGAATAGGATTATTCTTCAAAATACCAGTTCTGGCATAAGGACTGGCAATAAATTCACTGCAATGATTGGCCATTACCGTAGTGGCAGAAGCAATACCTGGCAATACGCTCTTCCGTCCCCCTGAGAAGCCTGCAAAAAAATGTGATTCTATAAAGCCCTCAGCAATCAGTAAATCTGCTTCCACTGCCAATTTGTTAATCTTCAAAGCTCCACCGGAAGGCAGCTTGCCCAAATCTGCCATAGCTGCATCATCCTGAGAATCATGCACCACGATTTTCTCCTCATTAACTATTTTCTCACCGTATTTCTGTACCAACTCCTCATGGGTAGTAGCACGATGAAAACCTGTAGCAATAAGAATGGTAATATCTATATCCGGATTGGCTTCCCGTAGTCTTCTCAACAATATAGGCATGGTAACATGACTAGGTACAGGTCTAGTATGATCACTAGAAATAATAACCACATTTTTCTTATCTTTGGCCAGCTCCTCCAGAGATGGACTACCTATGGCATTATCCAGTGCCCGTTCCACAATTTCCTGCTCTGTCCCCTCCATAACGCAATCAGCTGGATGGCTCTCCAACACTCCCTGAAAATTAGCATCTGGAATTTCAATATTCATTTGGATTTTGTTGTAAGGAATCTGTAACTTCATCATCTCTAACCTCCTATAAAGAAACTGTATTGCATTCACGCTCGCTTTATCTCATTATATATTTATTTCCTTTTTTTAGCAACAAAAACACAAATTGTTTTGAATTACTTTAGAGATTTTTATTTTCTTTAGCCAATCTAACTTCCTGTAGGAAATTTTCCCTAATGGTTTCTACCAAGGTCTGAAACTGGCTATCTGTCCCAGTAAAAGGCACAAATCCTCCTGCCATAATCTGATGTCCTCCACCAGAACCAAGCCCCGCCAAGGACTTGGCTGTTATCCGCCCAGCATCCAATCCATTAATAGAGCGAACGGAGTACTTCAAACCCTTATTCTTCCGGGAATATACCACACAGAAAGAAACCTCCCGCAGACTCAGAATAAAATCTGACACCGAAGCCACCAAAGCCTCCTGGCAATTCTCTCCGGCAAAGGCAAAGGCTACATTGCCATCATAAAGCTGAATACTTTCAGTAGCCTTGGCGTAAGCCTGCAAATCCGAAAACTCCAGCTCAGAATTTTCCAAATAATAAATAACATCCTTATCACAAAGAGGGAAAAGCTTATTCAGCATATCCATATCCAGTTGGCTGACACCTCTGGAAAGCTTAGCCGTATCACTGCGAATGCCAAAGGCTAATGCCAAGGCTGTTTTATTGTCCATAGGCACATCATTATCAAAAAAATAACTGGCAATCATGGAAGCACAAGCTCCTACCTCTGGCCGAATATCTGCAAAGCGGTATTCTGCCGGAATAAAGATAGGATGATGATCTATACTAGCTATTTCCTCCCCGGTAATATCCTCAATATTGCCGTTGAATTTCTGGGCATCCACTAGAATAACCTCGTCATCCCCCTGCAAAGCCTCATTTATATCCACCAGCTTACTGAACTTTATATTTAGCTTATCTATAATATAATTAGTGTTAAATCTCTCTATGGCGCCCTGATAACAAACCGTAGCCTTCACATCAAAATATTTCAACAACTGCTGAAGTCCATAGGCCGAAGCAATGGCATCTGGATCTGGAAAATTATGCGTCTGTATATAAACATGCTTGTGGGTAATAGCCTTTAACAGCTTTTCCAAATTCTCAGTCATATGGTTCTCCTTTTAATTTCAATATAAAATAATACACTACCGAATATTATACATCATTTCTCCGGATAATACCTCAAGTTTTTATTTTGTTTTACTTTTTTAACCATTTTTCCTATCTTAATAAACTTTGCGGAAAAATATAGGCCGAGGATTTTCAAACAGTGACAAATTTGCTATAATATTTCTATATATTGAAAAAATACTTTTGAAGGAATGTGATCGAATGATACCTGAGAAATTTATGCAGATTGGTGCCGCCATTATGCAGAATCCAGAAATGCTTCAGAAGCTTTCTGCTGCCAAAAGCCCACAGGAGGCATTTGAGGTTGTACAGCCACTTCTAGGCGATATGACTCTGGAGGAATTTTTAGCTGCTGCTGCCACCTTGGCTCCTATGATTCCAGCAGACCTGACTGATGAACAGTTAGATGCTATGCCTGCTGGCAATATTATCCGTGCCTTCCGTGGCTGGGTAAAGGAATTATAATAATAAGGACTTCCACCAAAAGGCGGAAGTCCTATTTTTATACCTTAAATTATAAATTTTCCAATAATTTGATTTCATTCTTTACCAGATATTCATCATATCGAGGCTGACGGCCATTAATCAGATATTCAAAGGCCACCTCCATAGCTCTTCTGCCCTGACGATATGGATGCTGATAGATAACAGCTGTAATAATGCCATTTTTCATCATTTCTACAGTGGTGGGTACGCTATCTACGGCTATGACCATTGGCCTTTTGGCCACTGGCAATTCCATAACAGCACGGCAGGCTCCGTATACACCGCCAGCAGCCAGATAAAGGGCTGTAATATTGGGATTCTCTGCCAGCATAGCCTTGGTTCTATCGTAGGAACAAATATCATCATCCTCATTTTCCACCACTGCGGCCACATGAAAATCAGGCAATGAATCCATGCGTTGGCAAAACCCTTCCAATCGTTTGCAATGGCCTAATACCTGTCTATCTCCCAGCACAATACCAACATTTGCCCTGGCCTTAGTCAAAGCCGCCAGCAAAGCACAGGCTGTAATACCACTATTCTCATAATCAGCCCCTACATAGCAATGTCTTTTGGTAGTAGAGGCATCATTATTCACCGTAACTATGAATTTTCCCTCATCCACCAATTTATCCAAGGCCTCTCGAATAGACTCATCATCAATAGGATTAATAATTAAGGCCTCTACACTTTGGCTAACCCTATTTAGTATATCAAGCTGAATTTTGGCATTATATCCCTTCATGGTGTATAGCTCCATCTTTAACCCATAGCTGCTATAAAATTCAGCAGAGGTCTGCAGCCCTCTGATTACCTCATCAAAAAAGGGATTTCCCTCAGAAGGTAAAATAACCGCCACATGAGACTGTTTTTTGCGGGCTGCCAGCGCCTTGCCAGCGGGATTTGGCTCATAGCCCAGCTCCTTGGCAATCTGCATGATATGAGCAGCGGTTTCGGTGCTAACCCTGCCCCTGCCATGCATTACTCTATCTACTGTACCACGAGAAACACCGCACAGCTCGGCAATTTTTTGCATTGTTACCATAAAAATACCCCTTTCATCATTTGACACTCCCCATGCCTAAAGGCAGGGGGTTCTTGGTTCCTTGAGCACTGCATATAGGCCGTGGCATATATGTCTTACACACTCTCCCCAAGCGTAGATTTCCGTGTGTCCCACGGTATTTTATTCTTTAGCTTATGCTGATTTCTGCATTTCCAAGGCTTTTCTTAAAATATTCCTAGCGGCGTTTACATCCCTGTCATGCTGGGTATTGCACTGTGGACAAGTCCATTTACGAATACCAAGATTCTTTGTAGCCTTATTCTGATAGCCACAGCAGGAACAGGTCTGGCTTGACGGATAGAAAGTATCCACCTTCACCACATCACAGCCATAGAACTTGGCCTTGTATTCCAGCATACGGAAAAACTCAGCCCAGCTTACATCAGATATGGCCTTGGCCAATTTGTGATTTCTCAACATATTCTTAATCTTTAGGTTTTCTACTGCAATCAGCTGATTTTCCCTTACAAGCTTAGTTGATTCCTTATGCAGGAAATCTTTGCGGATATTGGCTATCCTTTCTTGTAATCTGGCCACCTTGATTCTAGCCTTGTTGCGGTTATTACTGCCCTTGGCCTTTCTTGACAGGCTTCTATGCAGACATTTTAGCTTTTTCTCCATTCCTTTCAAAATACGTGGATTGGCTACAGTATTTCCTTGGTCATCGGAACAGAAGTCTTTTATACCAACATCAATGCCAATCTGTTGACCATTATTCCTGCCCAGCAACAACTCAATATCCATCTCTACGCACAATGAAACAAAGTATTTTCCCGATGCGGTACGGCTGACTGTGGCATTTAGGATGCGCCCCTCAAATTCTCTTGATAGCTTGGTTTTCACTATGCCGATTCTGGGGAGCTTGATATTGCCATCAATGATACGGATAACCCCTGACTGGTTTCTGGTACGATAGGACTGATTGTAGCTGTGCTTAGACTTGAATTTTGGATAGCCAGACTGCTTTTTAAAGAAATTCTGAAATGCTCTGTCCAAATTTCTCAGGGCTTCCTGCAAAGCCATACTGTCAACAGATTTCAACCATACGAAGTCTGGATGGCATTTAAGTTCTGTCAGCAAACGGCTTGACTTTACATAGGTTACAGACTCACGCTTTTCCTGCCAGCTATCTCGTCTGACAGCAAGAAAATGATTATACACAAAGCGCGCACATCCCAATGTCTGATTTATGAATTTTTGTTGCTCTGCATTTGGATATATTCTAAACTTGAAACCCTTTGCGTACTTCATTTTCTCACCTCTTTCAGAAATTATGTTTGTGTGTATATTTTATCATATTTACAGAAAACATACAATCGAACAGCAAGAAAAATCACTAGCATTTTTTTGTCCACCGTCAATTGCTTACGCAAATTAGGTGGACACGCCTTATATCCCCATGTCTAAAGCCAGGGGTTTTACGGCGTTTTCTGATAAACATCCTTACTCTAGCAGCACGCTTTTCTGCTGCAGCATTAACATTTTCTCTCATTTTATTAACCCCTCTAAAAAATACACACTTACTACAACTTACAGCTGAGCTAACTCCTCATAGCAGTCCTTAAGCTGTACATACAACTTCTTGTACAGGGCATGGCCCTTTTCATAATATGCCTTGCTAGCTGGCTCTGGCTGACAATAGGTTTCCTGAGCAATAAACTGACGGCAGGCACTCTGAACATCGTTAAAGATACCAGCTCCTACACCAGCCAGAATAGCTACCCCCAAGGCTGGCCCCTCCTGAGCTTTAATGGTCTTAACCTCACAGCCGTACATATCTGCCAGCATCTGGCGCCAGATTTTGCTCTTGCCACCACCGCCACAGGCCATCATTTCGCTTACGTCCACCTGCATTTCTCTCAATATATCCAAACAGTCAGACAGCGAATAACTTACACCCTCCATAACTGCTCTCAGCATATCTGCTTTGGTATGAATAGCAGACAAACCAAAGAAGACGCCTCGGCAATTCGGATTAAGATGTGGAGTACGCTCTCCCATTAAATATGGCAGATAAAGCAAACGACGGCTGCCAATAGGTACATTCTCCACGTCCTGATTGATTAAATCATAGGAATCTACACCCTGTTTCTCAGCCTCTTCCTTATAAAATTCGGCTAGGTTATCTCTAAACCATTTCAGGGAAAGACCGGCTGCCTGAGTAACCCCCATAACGTGCCAACAACCAGGTACAGCACAGCAGAAAGTGTGAACTCTGCCCTTTGGATCAATCCGTGGCTCACTGGTATGAGCAAAAACTACACCGCTCGTACCAATGGTGGTAAAGGCCCTGCCATCTTCCACAATACCAGTACCTACAGCAGCAGCAGCATTATCTCCTGCACCACCTACCACTACAGTGCCAACAGCCAAGCCGGTTTTAGCAGCAAATTCGGAAGTTATTGTACCGGTAACTTCTGGAGATTCATATACCTTAGGCAGCAGATCTGCATCAATTTCCAGCTTGTCCAGAATCTCCTGAGACCAGCAACGATTTGGTACATCGAGAAGCTGCATACCGCTGGCATCTGATACCTCTGTAGCATATTCCCCGGTCATGCAGAAACGAATATAATCCTTTGGCAACAGGATGTGACGGCAACGGCGATAATTTTCTGCCTCGTGGTTTCTTACCCACAGAATCTTGGAAGCTGTAAAACCTGTCAGGGCAGGGTTAGCTGTAATCTCAATCAGACGCTGAGCACCAACCTTTGTAGTTATTTCCTGACATTCCTTGCCAGTACGCTGGTCACACCAGATAATAGATGGCCTGATAACCGTATTGTCTTTATCCAGCATAACCAAACCATGCATCTGACCAGAGAGACCAATGCCTTTTACATCCTCCTTGGCTACACCGGATTCGATCATAATCTTTTTGATGGTGGCTTCTACAGCGTTGGCCCAATCTGTAGGCTCCTGCTCAGCCCAGCCATTTTGTGGCTGATAAAGTGGATATTCCTGAGATGCAGATGCTACTACTTCACATTTTTCATTGAATAAAACTGTCTTGGTAGCTGATGTACCAATATCAATGCCGATTAAATATCTCATTGTTCCTCTCCTCTACTAACCCAAAAATTAAAGCGTGAATTAGGCTGTCCCCCGACTTTAGCATTTTTGCTTTGGCATTAGCAGTTTACCCTGACTTTGGCATTTCTGCTTTGCGTTCCCGTGCACGCTTTTTATGTAAAAGAATATACCACACTAGTAAACAAGAGTCAACAATTTATTTTTTTCTTTTGCAAAATTTTGATTTATCGAGCTAAATGCTAATCTTAGCAATGGCATACATATACGATTTCTGTAGGCATGGCATATACCCTTACAGGCACGCTCGCGCTATATTGATGTGCAAAACTATCCCCTATTAA
>NZ_JADYTY010000130.1 GCF_021531495.1 Anaerovibrio lipolyticus | reverse complement strand
GAGGGGCATGACACTTTTGCGTCGGGAGACTCCTGCTTTTGCGTAGCAAAAGTGGCCCCGGTGGCACTCTCTACCATTACGGCTTCTGTGAATTGGCTCAGCGACAAGCGGTATTACTGCGTAAGGCAAAATCATCAGATAGGGCCATTAAGTCGGACAGAGCAAAAGTCGTTATGACCGCAGGCTGTATTTCGAGAATCCACTG
>NZ_JADYTY010000012.1 GCF_021531495.1 Anaerovibrio lipolyticus | reverse complement strand
CCCTCAGTTAGGGCCATTAAGTCGGACAGAGCAAAAGTCGCCATGACCGCAGGCTGTATTTCAAGAACCCACTAACATAACGACTTTCATTTACAATATTTGAGGAAAGAGGTAACTCGATAAATCAGAATTTGCAAATGCGATGTTTTCATCTAATTCATACATATTTAGTCTAGTACCATCAAATTTTCTTCACCTTGCCTTCTTTACTGCAAAATTAAATTACATCGGCTTCGTAGGAGAAAATCTCACACAGAAAGTTCTGCTCCTTAAGGGCAGCTTCTATTTCATCCAGAATTTCCTCACTATCGGCAGATACGGTATGAAAATGGTAGCCGGAGGTTACATTTAGCAAAGGCGTAGATTTGCCACTGCGCAGATTCTCCATAAAATGCTGCACATCCCGGCGATTTTTAATATTCAAAGGAGCCGAAATCCGTCCGTACACACGATGATTTACCATCACATCCTGCACACAGCCTCCCAAATCCACAATAGTGGTCAGCTCCTTTTCTGTTTGCTCATTGGTGTGGAACATCTTGAAGCGGCGCACAGCCTGCTTGGGCTGATCCAGAATATAACCTCTAGCTGTGGCCAGAATAGGATAGCCCTCAGTACGCAGCAGGGCAATATCCTGCACCACCACCTGACGGCTGACACCGGCAGCCTTTCCTAGGGCCCCGCCTGAAAGAGGAGCAGAAGCCTCTCGTATCATATCTATAATTTTCTTTCTGCGTTCTGCTCCGCTCATCATATATTACTCCTCCAATGCCTTCAAATGCTTCAAACTTATATCCAAAATTGGTGCAGAATGAGTCAACGCTCCACTGGAAACTTGACACTCCCCATGCCTAAAGGCAAGGGATTCTTGGTTCCTTGAGCACTGCATATATGCCGTGGCCTATATGTCTTACACGCTCTCCCCAAGCGTAGATTTCCGTGTGTCCCACGGTATTTTATTCTTTAGCTTATGCTGATTTCTGCATTTCCAAGGCTTTTCTTAAAATATTCCTAGCGGCGTTTACATCCCTGTCATGATAGGTATTGCACTGTGGACAAGTCCATTTACGAATACCAAGATTCTTTGTAGCCTTATTCTGATAGCCACAGCAGGAACAGGTCTGGCTTGACGGATAGAAAGTATCCACCTTCACCACATCACAGCCATATAGCTTGGCCTTGTATTCCAACATACGGAAAAACTCACCCCAGCTTACATCAGATACGGCCTTGGCCAATTTGTGGTTTCTCAACATATTCTTAACCTTTAGGTTTTCTACCGCAATCAGCTGATTTTCTCTTACAAGCCTAGTAGATTCCTTATGCAGGAAATCCTTGCGGATATTGGCTATCCTTTCTTGTAATCTGGCCACCTTGATTCTAGCCTTGTTACGGTTATTACTGCCCTTGACCTTTCTTGACAGGCTTCTTTGCAGACGTTTTAGCTTTTTCTCCATTCCTTTCAAAATGTGTGGATTGGTTACGGTATCTCCTTGGTCATTGGAATAGAAGTCCTTTATACCAACATCAATGCCAATCTGCCGACCATTGTTCCGCCCCAGTAGCAACTCAATATCCATCTCTACGCACAATGAAACAAAGTATTTTCCCGATGCAGTACGGCTGACAGTGGCATTTAGGATGCGCCCCTCAAATTCTCTTGATAGCTTGGTTTTCACTATGCCGATTCTGGGGAGCTTGATATTACCGTCAATGATACGGATACCCCCTGACTGGTTTCTGGTACGATAGGACTGATTGTGGCTGTGCTTAGACTTGAATTTTGGATAGCCAGACTGCTTTTTAAAGAAATTCTGAAATGCCCTGTCCAAATTTCTCAGGGCTTCCTGCAAAGCCATACTGTCAACAGATTTCAACCACACGAAATCTGGATGGCATTTAAGTTCTGTCAGCAAACGGCTTGACTTTACATAGGTTACAGACTCACGCTTTTCCTGCCAGCTATCTCGTCTGACAGCAAGAAAATGATTATACACAAAACGCGCACATCCCAATGTCTGATTTATGAATTTTTGTTGCTCTGCATTTGGATAGATTCTAAACTTGAAACCCTTTGCGTACTTCATTTTCTCACCTCTTTCAGAAATTACGTTTGTGTGTATATTTTATCATATTTACAGAAAACATACAATCGAACAGCGAGAAAAATTATTAGCATTTTTATTTTGTCCACCGTCAATTGCTTACGCAAATTAGGTGGACACGCCTTATATCCCCATGTCTAAAGACAGGGGTTTTACGGCGTTTTCTGATAACTTTTTCCATCTCGCATCCAAAAGCTGCCCCATCTGCTATGACTAGGATTTTATTCTGCCTAAATTTCTGTAACAATTTAAAGATATTAGATTTTCCTCTAGCACTTATGCAGTGAGCTTCACCACTCCATACATTGCTAAAAAATTCAAATCCTGCATTAGAATCCTCCACCAGCAAAATATCCTGATTACCCAACTGAGTATTTTTTACATCCCCATATAATTGGTAAAATTCATTATATACCTGCTTCAGACCTGCATATTTTCCAGATTCTCTGATACCATAAATTTCCTTTACACTGTAGGGAAGATTTTGTAAATCATCCCTAGTTACAATCACAAAGTAGTTATCTGAATTTTTAACATGAATAGCAAAGTCCTCGGATTTAACAAATCTATTGCATCCATCAATAAAAACTATGCTATTATGAATAAATTGTAAATTCTCCGCCCAGCGATTACCGCCAATAACTACACATGGCGCATCACATTTTACTAGAACACCACTGCTATCTCCATCCCTATCGTAAGCCTCCAACAATTCAAGCAACGTAGTTTTACCCGTAGCGCTATCGCCCCGAATTATAGTAATATTTCGTGAAATTACAAAGTCATAGCGAAGCCTATTATTTTGTACAAAAATATTATACTTACCCTTCATACTCAAGCCTCACAAAAAATCATATACTACATCAAGCCATTCTCCCTGATTATGTACAATCCTTCCATTGTTAAGAATCCTAATAGTATATGCTCCATCACCAAAATTCATACTGTGATGTAAACTAATGGTCAAATCCTTTTTTTCTGCAATCTTCAATATCCATTTTGCACAGTTATCCCCACAGGCAGTTGCATTAAAAATTCTTCCACTTTCATCAAAAGCAAATAACAATAATGTCTTGACACCGCCTGATAACTCACGAGGAGATATGGGGCCTAGCACAGGACTTTGTATTAAATGAGGTCCCACCACCTTAGATTTATCTATATCCTGAATCATATCCTTGGCCAATTGCGTTTCCAACCATGCATCCTCATATTGATTAATAAAATATACAGGCGGATTATATACTTCATTTTCGCAATCTCCCAAATAAACATTAAGCATCCTATCACCTCAAATTGAAGCATTATGGTCTAATTCTTTTTTATTATACCATAATTTTTCAACAAATTATAAAAAAAGGACTGCCACCGTAGCAGCAGTCCTCATTGTTTTATTTATGATTTGGTCAAAGCCTGGGAATTACTCCTTGCCAGCCAGCTTCTTGTAGCCATTCAGGCGGTTCTGAGCATCCTTCTTGGTCTTTTCAAAGAGTGCCTCAGCAGCCTCTGGGAAGCTTCTCTTAAGAGAGGAATAACGAACCTCGCCCAGGAGGAAGTCCTCAAACTTATCCCAATCAGGCTCCTTGGAATCAAGGGTGAATGGGTTCTTGTCAGTATCGCGGAGAGCAGGGTTGTAACGGAAGTTAGCCCAATAGCCACAAGCAACAGCCTTAGCAGCCTCTTCCTGGCTTCTACCCATACCAATGCGGATACCATGGTTGATACATGGAGCATAACCAATAATCAAGGAAGGTCCTGGATAAGCCTCAGCCTCAGCAATAGCCTTGAGAGCCTGGTTCTTATCTGCACCCATATCTACCTGAGCTACATATACATAGCCATAGGTCATAGCCATCAGGCCCAGATCCTTCTTCTTGGTCTTTTTACCAGTAGCAGCAAACTGAGCAATAGCAGCAGTAGGAGTAGCCTTGGAAGCCTGACCACCAGTGTTGGAATATACCTCAGTATCAAATACAAAGACATTTACATCCTCACCAGAAGCAAGAACATGGTCTACACCGCCGTAGCCAATATCATAAGCCCAGCCGTCACCACCGAAGATCCACTGGGAACGCTTAACCAGGAAGTCACGGTTCTCATAAATCTTGTTCAGCAGCTCGTCACCATTCTTCTCGTTCTCCAGCAGTTCAGCCAAAGCATCAGCACGCTGACGGGAACCATCGCCAGTATTCATATTATCCAGCCACTCAGTCATAGCCTCCTGCAAAGCAGCAGAACCGTGACTATCCTCGATAGCCTTGGCAACATCAGCAGCCAAAGTCTCACGTACAGCCTTGGTACCCAGGAACATACCCAGACCAAATTCAGCATTATCCTCAAACAGAGAATTAGCCCATGCAGGACCATGACCCTGTGCATTGGTGGTGTAAGGCATAGCAGGAGCACTGGCACCCCAGATAGAGGAGCAGCCGGTAGCATTGGCAATCATCATGCGATCACCAAAGAGCTGAGTAATCAGCTTGGCATACGGAGTCTCACCGCAACCTGCGCAAGCGCCAGAGAACTCCAGCAGAGGCTGCTCGAACTGAGAGCCCTTAACAGTTTCCTTCTTAACAGGATTTGCCTTTGGAGCAACCTTCTTAGGATCTACTGCATAATCAAATACAGACTGATTCTTCTCCTGAGTAGCAAATGGCTTCAATACCAGAGCCTTCTCCTTGGCAGGGCAAGTATTTACGCAGTTGCCGCAGCCGGAGCAGTCCATAGCAGAAATAGCTATGGTAAAGTTCAAGCCCTTGGCGCCAATAGCTGGCTTGGAGGTAAACTCTGCAGGAGCTGCATCCTTCTCAGCATCAGTAGTAAGAACAGGACGGATGGCTGCATGAGGACACACAAATGCGCACTGATTACACTGGATACACTTGGTAACATCCCACTCTGGAACATTAATGGCAATGCCGCGCTTCTCATAAGCAGCAGAGCCACTTGGGAAAGTACCATCGGCCAGGAATTCCAAAGCCTTAACAGACAAGTTGTTGCCTTCCTGACGGTTAACTGGATTCTGAACCTCTCTGATGTACTCAGGCAGGTGAGACTGGTCTACAGCAGCATCGTCTGCAGCATCAGCCCAGGCAGCAGGAACATTTACCTGATGGAGAGCATTGATACCAGCATCAATAGCACCGTGGTTCATGTCCACAATGTTCTGGCCCTTCTTGCCATAGGAAGTAACTACTGCATCCTTTAAATACTGAACAGCTGTCTCCAAAGGAATAATATCAGCCAGCTTGAAGAAAGCAGACTGCATTACCATGTTGAAGCGGCCGCCCAAGCCCAGCTCCTGTGCAATCTTAACAGCGTTTACAGTATAGAACTTGATATTGTTCTTGGCAATATAACGCTTCATAGCAGCAGGCAGATGCTTATCCAGCTCCTCATCAGTCCAAATGGTATTCAGCAGGAAAGTACCATTCTTCTTCAAACCTGCCAGCAGGTCATATTTGTCAACATAGGACTGCTGAGAACAGGAAATAAAGTTTGCATTGTTAATGAGATATGGAGAAGCAATAGGAGTTGCACCAAATCTCAAATGGGACATGGTAATACCGCCAGACTTCTTGGAGTCATATGCAAAATAAGCCTGAGCATAAAGCTTGGTCTTATCGCCGATAATCTTGATAGCAGACTTGTTTGCACCTACAGTACCATCAGAGCCCAAGCCCCAGAACTTGCAGGCAGTGGTTCCCTCTGGAGTCAGATCCACATCCTCTGGGTAGAGAGGCAGAGAAGTGCCATTCAGGTCATCGTTAATACCGATGGTAAAGCCGTTCATAGGAACATCCTTCTTCAGTTCCTCATAAACACCCAATACCTGATCTGGATTTACATCCTTGCCGCCTAAGCCATAACGACCACCTACAATAATTGGATGTCTGTCAGTATTGTAGAAAGCAGTACGTACATCCTGATACAAAGGCTCACCAAGAGCACCTGGCTCCTTAGTGCGATCCATAACAGCAATCTTGGTTACAGTCTCAGGAATAGCATTGAGGAAATGCTTTACGGAGAATGGGCGGAACAGATGAACTGCCACCATACCAACCTTCTCACCCTTGCCATTCAGGTAATCAACAGCCTCAACCAAAGTCTGATTCAAAGAACCCATAGCTATAACTACACGCTCTGCATCTGGTGCGCCATAGTAATCAAATACATGATGCTCACGGCCGGTAACCTTGGCCAAATCAGCCATAGCCTCCTCAACCAGATCAGGAATAGCCTCATAATATTTGTTTACAGTCTCACGAGTCTGGAAATAAATATCATCATTCTGAGCAGTACCACGAATACATGGATGATCTGGATTCAGGGCATTGCGACGGAAAGCATTTACTGCATCCCAGTCCAGAATCTTGCCCAGTTCCTCATAAGGAATTACTTCAATCTTCTGAATCTCATGGGAAGTACGGAAACCATCAAAGAAATTAAGGAAAGGAACCTTGCCCTTAATAGCAACCAAATGAGCAACAGCAGCCAGATCCATAACTTCCTGTACAGAGGACTCAACCAGCATAGCCATACCGGTCTGACGGGCAGCCATAACATCCTGATGGTCACCAAAAATATTCAGAGAGCTGGTAGCCAAGGCACGAGCACTAACGTGGAATACACCTGGCAAAAGCTCACCGGAAATCTTGTACATATTTGGAATCATCAAGAGCATACCCTGAGATGCAGTATAGGTAGTGGTCAAAGCACCAGCCTGCAGGGAGCCATGTACAGCACCAGCGGCGCCAGCCTCAGATTCCATCTCTATGATGTTCACCTTCTGGCCAAACAGGTTTTTCTTGCCTTTTGCGGCCATTTCGTCTACATTCTCAGCCATTGGAGAAGAAGGCGTAATAGGATAGATTGCAGCTACATCAGTAAATGCGTAAGAGATATACGCAGCAGCAGCATTACCATCCATAGTTTTCATTTTTTTGCTCATGGATCATACTCCCCCTTAAATAAAATAGATACAACGCACCAACACACAAATTGGTACAACCATATAAAGTATACACAACATACTGAACCATGTATTTTTTCTTATAGGAAATATACATACTTCACTAACATTTATTATACAACCTGCAGAGTCTTTTGTAAATGAAGCCGTCTTTTTTGTAACCTTTATATTAATTCTATCAATTGAGATTTTGTGCAAATATGTTTGCCATAAGTTCATATTGTTCTTGATGTATTTCTTATTATATTTAACTTGACCAGAAAATATATTTGCAGTACAATATACTCATAAGAGTACATTGTACTATTACGAAATATTCTATACATAGGAGGTGTTATTTATGGCTTATTCAATTAGACTTACAGAGGAAGAGCGAGGACTGGCAGATGCTTATGCCAAGCTCCAGGGAATTTCTGTGGCAGAGGCCTTTAAAAAGGCTTTGTTTGACAAAATCGAGGACGAATATGATTTGATGGTGGCAGAAAGCGCCTACAGCGAATATATTGCCAATGGCAAAGAAAGCCGTCCTATCCAAGAACTTTGGGAGGAATTGGAACTATGAGTTATACAATAAGAACTACTCCGCGTTTTGATAAATCCTTCAAGAAGCTCGATAGATATACACAACGTATTATCAAAGGCTGGATTGAAAAAAATCTCCTTGATTGCGAAAATCCAAGAGCTCACGGCAAATCCCTTACTGCCAACCGCAGCGGCCAATGGCGCTATCGCATTGGAGATTACCGCCTTATTTGCCATATAGACGATGATGAGCTGATTATCCTCGCTCTAAACGTAGGCCACCGCCGAACAGTCTACACTTCATAAAATTTCAACTTTATTTTACGAAAAAATTAGGCACATTGCTTGTTTCAGCAATGTGCCTCTTATTTCATCTAGGGAAGTCTTTTCAATTTAATTTGCTTACAGACTCTGGTCCAAATATCCAGGCCAGCTTTTTCTTGGCCTTGGTACGAACCTCATCATTAATGTAAAACTGAGACATAACTAAAGCTGCACCAATAATGGTTAAATCATCAGTATAACCTATAAATGGTATCAAATCTGCAATGGCATCGAAGGGCATGATAAAATACCCTAATGCCCCATATATTCCAGCCTTAACCTTCTTGGGACATTTGGGATTTTGCGTTACATAGAAAAGTTGTAAAACCTTGTAGGCTGCCTGCACTCCAATGGACTTGAAATGCTTAGCCAGCTTTTGCCACAGCTTTTCCTCTGAATATTCTGTAGTATATTTTTCTGTATCTACTGCTTTATATCTGTCATTTTCACTGCTGTCAGACAAATTATTCTGTAATGTAAACATAATCTGCTTATCCTTTGCTGTATTCAGCTGATATTATCTTTAACTCCTGGGGCTTTACCGAGGTACAGAAAAACAGGATTTTTACACCTGCCGCGAGAGCCTTGTTTACCGCCTCTCCATAGGCAGGATGAGTGGCAATATTAGGCTTTACCTGCTGGATGCCCTCCATCTGAATCACATAGGCCATAATGGCATGATAGCCCTCCTGAGCCGCCTTGGCCAGCTCGCCCAGATGCTTCACGCCTCGTTCCGTTGGTGCATCAGGAAAATATCCCTGACCATCAATTTCCAAGGTACAGCCCTTAACCTCCATAAGGTACCGTTCCGGCTTCCCCTGGGTACCAATTTGTTTTTCCATATAAAAATCTATGCGGGAATTTCCATAGGTATACTCTGGCTTAATATAGCTAAAGTCCTGCCCAGACAACCATTCTGCCACCACCTTGTTGGGAGCCTGGCTGTCCATATTTATTAAGCCAAAATTTTTCTTGTACACAGCAATTAAATCATATTTGGTCTTTCTATTGGGATTGGAGGCTTTTTCCAGCACCACCTTTACCCCTGGCAATAACAGTTCCTTACAGCGGCCAGTGTTCTTAACATGAACTGTTTCCACCTGACCATTTATTTCCACATGGGCAATAAACCTGTTGGGCCTATCTACAAATTTTCCCTCAACAATATCTTCGTAAATCATAAATTTTATTTATTCAGATACCACTGAATAATAGCCTGCGTTCCCTTGTTTTCCATGCCCTTAGCGGCCAACTGGTCATAAAGCTCCTTGGCCTTTTCCAAGCCTGGCAGTACTAGTCCAGCCTCATGGGCAGTTTCAATGGCAATCCTCATATCCTTAATAAAATGCTTGATATAGAAGCCTGGCTTATCATCTCCAGCCAACATTCTTCTGCCTAAATTGGACAGTGACCAGGAACCTGCTGCTCCAGTTTCGATAGTCTCCAGCACTTTCTGAGTATCCAAGCCCATTTTCTGAGCATAAACCAAAGACTCTGCTACCGCCATCATGCCAGCCGCAATGGCAATTTGATTGGCCATCTTGGTGTACTGACCGCTGCCTGCTGGGCCAAAATAGTTAATGGTTTTGCCCATAGCCTGAAATACTGGCAATAGAGCCTGAAAAGCCTCTTCATCGCCACCTACCATAATAGCCAGAGTAGCATTGCGAGCACCTAAATCCCCTCCAGATACTGGAGCATCCAGAGAGGCAATCCCCTTGGCCTTAGCTGCTTCATATATCTTTCGAGCCAAGATTGGGCTGGAGGTGGTCATATCCACAATATAGCCTCCTACCTTGGTGGAAAGCACCCCCTGCTCTCCCAGATAAACTTCCTCCACATCCTGTGGATAGCCTACCATAGAGATAATTGCATCTGCCTCTGCGGCCAAAGCTGCTGGAGTATCATACCATTTCATGCCCTTTTCTATCAGCGCCTGAGCCTTTGCTTTAGTTCTTGTGTAAATTCCCAGCTCAAAACCTGCATCCTGCAAATGCTTGGCCATGCTGCTGCCCATAACACCGATACCAATAAAGCCAATCTTCTTTATATTCATAATATCCGTCCTTTCACCCTAAAAACTTTATACAAATATTTTACTACACAAGCTCTACCTATTCCAAATTCTTTTTTACAAATTCTGATTTGCAGTCCTAAGTAATTTTAAAATATATTTTTGACTACAAGCGAAACATTTGTTATAATTTGTGTGTATTGTGGGGATATACCCACGGAGCGGACGCAGTATGAAAATACTGTTATCAATGATACAAATGATGGTCGCCCTGCAAATAAGTAAATGTTCTGCCTAGCAGTTTTGTTTACAGGGAGATGATAGCATGAAAAATGTTATCTGTAGAGGTTTCGATAATAGTGTTCCCAGAAAAGGGAAGCGCCTGTGATGAGGCATTAGCTGTAGCAATATATGCTCTTATATCATTGGTTACTCTTGTAGTGACTGTAATTATGGCTGTGTTGATTTGGCTAACTATCACAGGTGAACTATCGTTGATTTTACTAAGTTAACGTAGGTCACATATCGACCGACATCTTGTAAAAACGAAAAAAGCTGTCCTGGCCGGAACAGCTTCCTCGTAAGATGTTGTGACCATCAGTGTTCACACCACTGTTTGACGGTCGGTTTTTTAATCAATCAAAAAACATGTAGTGGCGAGCCATCATTGTGGTTCGCTCTTTTTTATACCCTTATTTTAGCCTACATAAACATCTTAGTCAAGTTCCGATTTACCGATATACATCACTTCTCTATATGGCGATATGGGAGTACCCTTTCAGGCACGCTCGCGCTATATTGATGCGCAAAACTATCCCCTATTAATGGCGATATGGGAGTACCGCTTATTAGCGTATTCCTTGCGCCTTTCTGCTTTGGCACTATTTGAAACGACCTATTTTTTACGAAGATAGCAGAATTATTGGGATTGACAGTATCGATAAACCTTGATGATTCGGCAACAGCCGGAGGGGCATGACACTTTTGCGTCGGGAGACTCTTGCTTTTGCACAGCAAAAGTGGCCCGGTGGCACTCTCTATCATTATGGCCTCCGTGAATTGGCTCAGCGACAAGCGGTATCTGTGCGTTAGTATAAATCATCAGATAGGGCCATTAAGTCGGACAGAGCAAAAGTCGCCATGACCGCAGGCTGTATTTCGAGAACCCACTAACATAACGACTTTCATTTACAATATTTGAGGAAAGATGTAACTCGATAAATCAGAACTTACCCTTGTTGGCAATACAACCCCCAGATTTGCCTATAACTCTCCTCCAGCTCCTGCATATACCCTTTCCCATCCATTAGCCTGGAATTTCTTACCTGCTCTGGCAGTTCCCTATGAAGCCGATTCAACAGCATCCCATTTTTGGCCAACTGTACAGCCTTGCCTGTATACTCCCGCAGGTTTTCAGCTATCAGCTCCGGTACCCCGGCTGCCGTAAGAATACTTGCCCCATACCGAGAACCATGAGACTTGCCCCGCAATGCAATCACCGGCACTCCCATATAAAGCGCATCACAGGTAGTCAGTCCACCATTGTAGGGAGCTGTATCCAACACAATATCAATATCCCCATATTGAGTCAGATAATCCGGACTAAAAGGCCGCAGCTCCAACACATCAGGATTCCCGCCCAGCCGTTTAAATCTCTGCCTTACAATCTCCTGCCCAGAAGGAACACTGCATATTTTACATTTAATCACCAATTTGGAATTAGGCACAGCCTGCAAAATATTCCGCCACTGCACCAGCATTTCATCTGTTACCTTAGCAAAACTGTTAAAGCTGCCAAAGGTCACATAGCCCCGTTCCATAGCTGGCGCATTATGACCTACAGATTTTATCTCCCTCATAGTTTCCGGTTGATAGCAAAGATGACAATGAGGCAACCGCAAAGGTGTTTCGCTAAACCCTCCCTTATCGTAAACAGAAGGCATACATATTTCATCCGTGAGAAAATAATCCACCATAGGCAAACCAGTAGTATTGATATAGCCAATACCGGATATTTGCACTGGTGCTGGACGGCAGGCCATTACCGGCAGGCAGTTATTCTGACTATGACCAGACAAATCCACCAAAATATCTATCCGGTCATCATGAATCAGCTTGGCAATTTCCTGAGGACTTCGACCATGTACATTCCGCCAATAATCAGCCATTTTCTTGAAACGCTGGGTAATATGATCCTCCCGCCCCGTAGAATAACCATAAACCGTAAAATCCGTATGATTACCAGACTTCAAAAGAGCCGAAAAAAAGTAGGCCGCCGCATGGAGGCGAAAATCAGGAGAAATATATCCCACCCTAATAGCATGAACACTACGCCGAATCCTTACATCATGAGGAAATCCCACCTGCTTGGGAAACATAGCCCCATACTGTCTATGCTTCTGAACCAAGGCCTGAGAACCAGCCTCCCGATAATTGCTAATAAACAACCCCTTGCTAAAATAGCTGGCCGCTGTCATCTCATCCTGTACCATATTACTAACCGCAAAAGCCCCTTTAGCAGCCTTTTCTGTTTCTCCTGCCAATAAGCAGGTATCCGCATAAAAGCTATAGGCCCTGGCCACCATTTGCCGAGCCTCTCCCTGCCAATTTTGATTATTAGTAGTAAATCTAAAACTGCCAGAAAGT
Source organism: Anaerovibrio lipolyticus (assembly GCF_021531495.1). Classification (GTDB taxonomy): domain Bacteria; phylum Bacillota; class Negativicutes; order Selenomonadales; family Selenomonadaceae; genus Anaerovibrio. The sequence goes on along the minus strand of NZ_JADYTY010000012.1, from coordinate 43,755 downwards.
CCCCGGCGAACCGTCTGCTCATACTGAGCAAAAAGCTTCTCATAAGCCTCCATAGCTAAAGACAGCTCATACTGAGCTCCATAATACAAGGCCTTAGCAAAGAGAATACGCAAATTACCATTATCCAGCTTCCAGCCCTGGGAACTACCCTTGTCAACAGCCTGATCCATTTTCTCCAGCCAGCTTTCTGCCTCCTGAAAATCCTGCATATAAACAGAAGCCTCTGCTATCAGAGCCATAGCCACTGGATTTCCCGGACTTTCCTCCAGCATCTGTCTACCACAGGCCCGCATACTGGCCATATCTCCAGCAGCAAAACAACCCTCAGCTGATTTTACCCACTCATTCACAAGCTGCAACTCCATATATCTACCACCATTCCCCTGTATATCATGCCAAGCCCCAACAGCTCCGGCTTCACTATATAATAAATTATAACCCCTATATTGTTCAAAGAAAATGATTTTTTTCAGGAACATCGGACACCTCGTCATAACAAAAAGGATTCAGACAGCCAAATGCCATCTGAATCCTTTTTCTTAAACTTCCTGATTAAACTTTAAACCTGCTGGCAGCTTCATTAAGAGTCTGAGCAATTTCAGCCAAACCGCGGCTGCTGGAAGCAATTTCCTCTGTAGCTGCAGACTGTTCCTCTGTAGCAGCAGAAACCGTCTGAGTGCGGTCAGAAATATTCTTAGACGCTTCATCCACAGTCTGTACAGCAGCCACTACATTGGTAGAAGCCTTAGCAGCTTCCTCAGTGGTACGGGCAATATCCTTAACCTGGCTAGCCACCTCGCCATTAATCTTCATGATATTCTCAAAGGCTTCACCAGAATTTCTCACCACATCTGCACCCTTGGCAGCTTCCTCTGAGCCAGACTTCATAGCAGTTACTGCATCCATAGTCTTGGACTGAATAGTGGTAATCATATTATTAATCTTGTCCACAGCAGCCAGAGATTCCTCTGCCAGCTTTCTAACTTCCTCAGCTACTACGGCAAAGCCACGGCCATGCTCGCCAGCTCTAGCTGCCTCAATAGCTGCATTGAGAGCCAGTAAATTGGTCTGGGCTGCAATAGCAGAAACCTGCTCTACAATCTGGCCGATTTCCTTGGAAGCCTCACCCAGCTCGTTAACTACATCCGCAGAGCTATCAACCACATCCCGAATCTTATTCATCTGGTCAATAGCCATATTAATGGAGCGTCCGCCTTCGTTGGCAATATCCATAGCCTTGGCTGCATGGTCATCAGCAACATTGGCATTGCTGGAAATTTCCTGAATGCTGGCAGAAATTTGCTCTACGGCGGAGCTTACTGTATCAACAGCATTCCCCTGCTTGTCACTATGCTCAGCTACTTCGGTAATGGACTGGGCAATGTTCTGAATAACCTGGGCAGATTGGTCCGCACTGGCTGTTAACTCCTGAGAGGAAGCAGCTACAGTTTCTGCATCCTTAATAATCTCTCGCAAAACAGCATTTACCTGCCCCCGCATCTTGGCCAAGGTATTGGCCAAATGGCCAAATTCGTCATTGCTATTGATAGTACGGGGCTCCTCCCGGAAATCTCCCTTAGCCAATGTTTCGGCCAAGTTATCCATCCTTTTCAGCATGTTGATGATATAACGGCTAATTTTCATCCCCACAAAACCAGCAAATATGAGGATTACTAAGCAGATACCCAGAAAGGTATATATAGCGGTCTGAACCATAGCACTACCTTCATCAGATTCCTGCTGGGCAGCATCTGTATTGGCCTGCTCCAGCTCCAAAATAGTTTCTACCAAATCATTAAAAGGTTTTTCTGACTCTGCAGCCAGCTCCATAGCCTTGGCAGTATCATGGCCACGAGATGCAGCTATCATCTGCTTCACAATAGAACTATATGACTTCCACTCTGCATTAAGCTGCTGTACCTTGTCCTGCATGGTAGACATATCATGATATTTCTTCAAATTATCATCAATCTTATTTTTAGTAGATGCCATCTTGGACTCATAGTTCTGCATGGTAACAGCATCCTGAGCTATAACATGGTTCAGGGCATAACTACGATAATCTGAAATATCTACATCAATTCTATTCATAGTGTTCAATCTTGGAAGATTATGATCCACTATCTTAGTAGATATGGAATCCAGCCTCATAAGCTGCACTGAACCAAATACAGCCATAATAATCATTGCTACTACCATTACGGCCGAAGTAGCATATAGTTTAGTTTTAACGTTCATAAAAGCCCCTTCCTTCCTTGAGTTGTTTCTTGCAATTATTATAGCATATATTTTTTGCTTTTTCAGTATTTTAATTGATTTAACAAAAATATTTTTTAATATTCATTTACCCTTCCTAAATTTATTATGTATAAAACAAAATAAATTTATGCCATTTTCAAACATCTTAATTTTATCAGCCTTTAGTACCATTTATATTTCCGGCTCCAGCTCCCCGCCATATTCAGCCAAAAATCTTTTTTGATATATTTTATAAGCTGGATCAAGAGGCTTCTCCTTGGGGCAATGAATACACCAGCATCTCTGCTGATGGGGCACTACCACCTTGCAGCCCTGCCGCTGCAAATCCTTACACATGCTGATATCATAAAAATGCCAGCCATCAAAAGGCTGCTCCTGCCAAGGAACATCCACCTGAGTAGCAATCATCAGCCCATCTACAGCCTCTACTTCCAGCCAAGGCTCTGGTGGTTCCATACAGGCAGTTTCCACAATACACTCCGGCTCACAGGCATGTAGCACTCTGCCATAGCTGCGCATAGCATCCCACCAGATACCCGAGGCTGGCAGCCGTCTAGCCCCAATAACCCCCAGCGCTCCCACAGAGCTGTCCTGAAAAATCTTCAGCAAGTCAAGAACGAAATTCTGATTCACAATCAAGGCATCCTGATGGACATAAACCTTGTATTTGGCCTGAGTTTGAGCCGCCCCCTGATTATATCCCTGACACATAGAGCTGGCTCCTCTGACAGAAATATATTCAGCTTTCATCCCCTCTGGCAGCTTCAAGGCCTCCAAATATATACGAGCCTCTTTATATAATTCCTCATTATTGACGCAGGTAATAAAGGCAATAGCAGTACCATCTGCCACGGAAATATTTTTCCTCATATCCTCATATTTATATGGCGGTAAAGGCTTCCCTGCCAGCCACGCCTGCAGCTGTACCACCTGCCGAGTTAGCTTGCCATTATCATCCTCCTGACCCAGCATGGCAACAGACAACTCCCGCTCATCAGCATAAAGCCTATATAGTTCCCCCAGCAGTTCCTGCCAGAAATCCTGCTGTAGCTTCTCTTGCCAAGAAGATAGCTGCCATAGCAAATCATTGAGATGAACCACAACCTCCTTAATGAAGCTTGCCAGATAAGCTGGAAAAATCATTTGGCTCTGACACAACTGCCACAGTTCCCCTCTGCTTTCCTCCACCCGAACACCGTATTCCAAGCGCCTCAGCAGCCTTGCCAAATCCCCTCTTATCTCAGGGGTGTACATCCGCTTCAATTCCATAATTTCTGGCATAGATTTAGCTGCCTGCAACAGCCATTTTTCCACTGATAAATCATCCTCAATATCCTCAAAGCCAGCCAGTTCCAGCCCGGCCAAAAGTTTCTCTGGAGGCTTACTGCCCCATTCTGGCAGGAGATTTACATCCTTGAAAAAGGAGGCAGACATAAGGTTTATCATTTCGTTACGGGTAAAAATCCTAGAGCAAAGATGATAAAAATGCCCCTCCATCAGATTTTGCATTACCCGCCAATAGCGAATATTTTTAAAGCTCATAAGAAAATAGCCTGTATCCTTTAGATACAGGCCCAAACCTGTGGCAATATCCTGGGGATTAGCAGCCTGCTCCAAACAGTCCTCACAAATAATATAGTCAAAGGACTTTTTGCCCAAGGGCAATTGCTCTGCTAAATAATTGATAAAGCACCATTTTATATGCAAATCCTCATATATTTGAACATCATCTTCATCAGCTGTAACGCAGTAAATTTCCCCATAGGGATACATTTGCCGCAAATCCTGCAGATATTCCCTGCTTTCAATTACCAAAATTTTATAGGGCAGCTCTCCTGCTGTCAAAAAAGCCAGCAAACCCTTTTTTTCTCTTTCCATTACTGCTCCTCCTCTGGATGCCGCAGCAGCCAGCCAGTAATACTCTGCCAAGCCTGCCACTCCTGCCGGTATTGCATCTCCCCATGCTCCATAGGTACTTCCTGGGGGGATGGTGCCAATTTTTGCCATACATTATCCTTATAGTAGCCTATGCTTTCCTCTGTCATCCAACTATAGGGTGTTACTATATGCTGGATTTTTTCCGTCAAAGGTGGCTTCAAGCTATAGTATTCATGTCCAGCCGGAGCAATCAACTCCATAATGGTAGGCAGGATATTCTGATGCTCCCCCAACACATTGCCTGCAAACATTTCCGGCTTTAACTGAGGATGATGCATGGAGAAAGAGGTCAGAATCCGTTCCCTTAACAGCATATCCTTACGAGGCAAAATCTCCTTGTCAAAAGGAGCCACTGCTGAGGAATGATCCCCTGTCAAAATAAACAAGCTATCCTTGTCCAGCTTTTTCATCCGGGCCACAAAATCCCCCACAGCCTTATCAGCATAGAGTATGCCTGCAAATCGGCGCATATCCATATCCCCAGATTTCAGCTTTCCTAGAGGGAGATCAACCGCATCATTTTCCTCTATGCCATATTTTTCATAGGGAATATTATAAGGGCCGTGGTTGGAGGTAGTATAAATAAAGTGGAACTGAGGCTTATCCCCAGCCTCTGCCTCGATTCTCTTGGCTACTTCCTCCAAATAAATATGGTCATAAACCCCCAGCCAAGTCTGAGGAGCGTCTGGAGGACAAAAATTCGGCCCACCATAGGCATGGGCAAAACCTGCTGCTGGGACAAAATGCACTAGACTCCCCCAATTTAGACTGCCGCCATACCAAAAGCTGGTTTCATAACCCAGCTTTGCCAGCTGACCAGCAATAGTAGTAGGCAGCCAAGCCTGGGAAGCATCCCAAATAATCTTGTTCTCGTTAAGCTCCACATCGCAGTCATAGATGCCCAACAGCAGACTGCCCAAAGCTGTCTGGGAAATCATACCTGCTGGCTGAAAATTATTAATTACCAAACTGCCAGCTTCACTGCGAAGCTTCTTGGTATATTTCACCACATTCAGCATATTGTAGGTTTCATCATAAAGGGTCTGACAATGGCTTTCCTCCAAAATAAAGAAAATATGCTTTGGCCTGTTGATTTTAGCACCCTGAGCGTGGCGCAAAAAGCCTGTCAAAGGATTCTCTTTACCAGAAAATTCCGGCAATACCGCCTGAATATTCCTCTGAGCTGCCTCATCGGATTGGGCCACAAATTCTGGCGCTGGATGCTTCCAAACTATCTTCAAAGCCACCAAATCATCCATAGTAGCCTTGCCTAGGAACACATCGTTTTTTACCTCCTCCGGCACCTCGTCCCATTCCGGCTTCAAGCGATGGCGGAAGGTTCCGCCAAAATTAAACCAGTAGTAAAGAGCAATGGTAAAGAGGAAAATTCCTGTATTTAGAGCATATTGGCCAGCAACACTGCCTAATGTGGGCAAGGCAATAGCAGGCTGTGTCAAAAGCCAATAACCAAGGAAATAAATACCTAGGCTATAAATAGCTCCTCCTGCCAACAGCAGAGCACCATGATTTTGATTAAAGAAAATATCCAGCAAATTCTTTTTGTCTGCATTTTTTCCCAACCACATATTTCTATTGTACACATCATGAAAATGGTAATAAAACAGCATTTTCCCCACAAAGGCACAGTAAAGAATCAGTCCATACAGCACAAAAAGCACCAGCCTTATTTCTCGGCTGATGCCCATATACGCCTCTATAAAGCTGGCTGGCAGGGTAACAGCTGCCAAGGTCAGCAAATAAAATCTGGAATTAATATCCATGCCCCACCAGAAGCCATAGCGGAAGCAGGTAAATAGCTGAGATTTTTTCCACTCCGATATTTTCTTTGGCCCATCCAGATAGATAAAGACAAATCTAAAGATGGCACACAATATAGGTGGCACCACTGCCAAACGCAGATCCATCTGCCAACCTGCAAAAAAAGCCTCAAAGCCTGGTATAGCCATTATTCAATCTTCCCCGCTTCCAATAATTTCATTTTGCCTGCCGCCAACAACAAGCCCATCAACAGCCAATATTCACGCATAATAGAAACCTGCAAAATACTGGATTCCAGCATACCCTCCAAATGAATACCAGCCAATATCCAAATACCAATCATGCCGTATGAAGCTGTATTCACAGAATGGCTAATGGATTTCTCCGCCTGATACAACCGCACCAGCCGATAGAGAATATACCCCTGCAGCAGCAGGAAAGAAAACAATCCCACTGGCCCTGTTTCCAGCAGAATCTTACTAAAACTGCTCTGCTTCCATACCATATCCAGAGATGTTGGCATACTCCAATCTCCCCAGGATACCACCCCATACATAAGCAAGGAAAACACCAGCAAAAATCCTGGCACTGTCTTTTTGGCCAATACCCCTTCATCCTGCCTGCACATAAGATAAAAAATCGGCAAAGCCATTAAAAGATGGGTGGCATAAAAGGCCGATTGATTGCTGGCCCCAGTAGGAGAAAAATCATCCCAGGCAATAAGCTGATAGGCACCCATAGCATCCCCCACAAAAACTGATACAGCAAAGGCCACCAAAATCCAAGCCATACGCCGTCTGGTCTGCAAATAGCCAAGCCCCATAAACAGTGGACTAATGCGATAAACTGTGCCCCAGACCTCCTCCAAACTTTTGGGAACATCTGGTGCCATCAGAGCTGCCACTATCTGCAAAACACAGTAAATGCCCACCATCTTAACCAGTCCCTTATCCATATCCGGCAAACTGCCGGTACAGATACGCTGGGCAATAACCAGAATAGCCCCCAGGACGATACAAACACTGGTGGCTGCTATAGATAAATTGGATGTCAGAGCAAAAAGCATCATGACCAGATACATTAATTCATTCCAAATTCCCAAAATATTCACTCCATGCCAACATAATTCCGGTCTGCCCTGCAGGCAGCAACACTACATCAAAAATTTACTAATCTTCCCAGGTTTCACCATAGGGGGTTTTGTAAATATGACTTTTCTTCCAGTCAATAGCAAAATCCACTACCTGCTCCAGCATGGGACTTCTATGATAAGACAGCTTATCCTGTACAAAGGCTGTACCTGTCATTAATTTCTTGGTTTCATAATTATATACCCTGGCCTGTCTGTACTGATAGGAGCCCTCCAACGTATCAAAATAGGCTCTATAACGATACATAAACCCCCCATGCAGCTTCACCAGATACAAATCCAATTCTACCTCGTGGTCACTAGGCATTTCGATGGAATTTACATCTACATAGTAGCCGGTATTATTTTCACAGTCAACAAAATACCGATCAGCCTTGGCTTCTAAATGCTGCACAATGGTCAAGCTGAGTCCTAAACAGGCAATTACTGCTGTGAAAAATATTTTTTTCCATCTTCTCTTACATAAATCCACTCAGCAGACTTCCTTCCCAGGGTATAAATGTTATATAATGTGTATATAGATTATTTTATAATTTATGTTTTTTATGATTGAGCAGAGGTTACAATACTTTTAACCATTCGCTCAAACTTTACTCTTGGCACCATGACAAAATGTCCACAGCCCTGGCATTTCATGCCAATATCAGCGCCAACTCTGGTTACCTGCCAGATATAGCTGCCACAGGGATGGGACTTCCTCATTTTGACCTGGTCCCCCACGTTGAATTTTAGTGCCATAAAAATCATCCTAACTGATAAAGGAGTTTGTAGTATGAAAGTATCTATTCTGCAAATGCCCATTGATAAGGGCAATATCGAGCATAATCTGGATGCCATGTCCGCCATGCTGGAAAAAACCATGAACAGCAGTAACAGGCCAGATGCTGTGCTTCTGCCGGAGCTTTGGAACACTGGCTTCTATCCTAGTCCCATCAGTGAATTTGCTGACAGCCAGGATAATTGGAAAAACCACATGGGACGCCTTGCTTCAGAATACACCGTCAATATTATTGCCGGTTCTTTAGCAGTAGAAAGAAATGGCCATATTTACAATACCTGCTATGTTTTTGACCGCACAGGCACCAATATAGCCTCCTACGACAAAATCCATCTCTTTACTCCCTCCAAGGAGCACAAGGACTTTACCCCGGGCAACCAAATAACTACCTTTATGCTGGATGGCATAAAATGCGGTGTTATCATCTGCTATGACCTGCGTTTCCCAGAACTGTCCCGCCAGCTTGCCCTGAATGGTGTTTCCGTTCTCTTTGTGGCAGCTGCCTGGCCAGTGGAACGCCTCCAGCACTGGGATACCCTGCTGAGAGCCAGAGCCATTGAAAATCAGTTCTTTGTGGCTGCCGCCAACGGCATTTCCCCTCGTAAGGGAGAATCCCTCCATCTGGGAGGAGGCTCCGCCATTTATGATCCTTGGGGAAGCCTCTTAGCCCAGGGCAGTACAGATAACCTAAAGGGAGAAATCCTTCAGGCCAATCTGCAGCCGGGAGTTATCGCTCAGATTCGCAGTCAGATTAATATCTTTCAGGACAGACGGCCTGATGTTTATACATTAAACCGGAAGTAGGTTACATCTCCGTCCTGCATAATATAGTCCTTGCCTTCCAGCCGCACCTGGCCCTTTTCTCTAGCTGCGGCTGTGGATCCAGCGGCTACCAGATCATCAAAATTCACAATTTCAGCCCGAATAAAGCCACGCTCAATATCGGAATGAATCTTGCCTGCTGCCTTTGGTGCAGTGGTGCCCTTAACAATAGTCCAGGCCCGACACTCATCAGGGCCAGCAGTCAGGAAGGTCATCAAGCCCAACAAATCAAAGGCTGCATGAATCAGCTTCTCCAAACCAGACTGTTCCAAGCCCATTTCCTGCAGGAATTCCTTGGCTTCATCCTCATCCAGCTCGGCAATCTCAGATTCTACCCGGGCAGATATGGAAACCACCTGAGCATTCTCAGAGGCAGCATATTCCCTAACCTTCTGTACATGGGGATTTTCGGCATCAGCCGTAGCAACCTCATCCTCACCTACATTAGCTACATAAAGAGTAGGCTTCATGGTCAGGAAGTTCATTTCCTTAATCATATCCTTCTCATCATCAGACAGCTCTACACTGCGGACAGTTTTGCCCTCATCCAGAGCTGCTTTTATTTTGTCCAAAACAGCCTGTTCTGCCTTAGCCTCCTTAGCACCGGATTTAGCCAGCTTTACCAGCTTCTGCATACGGCGCTCCAATACCTCCATATCAGCCAGACACAGCTCCGTGTTGATAATCTCAATATCACGGATTGGATCTATGGAACCCTCTACATGGGTAATATCTCCATCCTCAAAGCAACGAACAACCTGAGCCACTGCATCTACCTGACGGATATGCTCCAGGAACTTGTTGCCCAGGCCCTCGCCCTTGGAAGCACCCTTTACCAAGCCAGCAATATCCACGAAACGGAAGGCTGCCGGGGTAGTTTTCTTGGAATTGTACATTTCGTGCAGTACCTGCAGACGCTTATCTGGCACATCTACAATACCCACATTAGGCTCAATGGTACAGAAAGGATAATTTGCTGCCTCTGCACCAGCCTTGGTAATAGCGTTAAACAAAGTGCTCTTGCCTACATTTGGCAAACCAACGATTCCTACTTCTAAATTACTCAAAATATATTTCCACCTTTATCATTTATTTTCTATAGCCCTTGGGGTTGTGCTTCTGCCAATTCCAGCTATCACGGCACATATCTGCCAGCGTTTTTTTGGCCTCCCAGCCCAGCACAGCCTTGGCCTTGGAAGCATCTGCATAGCAGATAGGCAAATCCCCAGCCCGACGAGGCCCTATGGTATATTTAACTGGTACCTGATTAACTTCCTGGAAGGTATTGACAATATCCAGAACACTATATGGCTTGCCAGTGCCCAGATTAAACACATCTATCCCCTGATGGTTTTCGGAAAACTCCACAGCCTTCAAATGGCCCTCTGCCAAATCTACCACATGAATATAATCCCGCAGGCAGGTACCATCTGGTGTATCATAGTCATTACCAAAAATCGTCAGCTCCTGCCGCTGGCCAATAGCCACCTGGGAAACATAAGGCATCAGATTATTAGGAATCCCCTGAGGATCCTCACCAATGCGACCGGATTCATGGGCGCCAATAGGATTAAAATACCGCAGTAAAACTACACCTAGGCGGGGATAAGCCACCACTGCATCTGCTAGAATCTGCTCCATCATGGATTTGGTCCAGCCATAAGGATTTGTGCAAAGCCCCTTGGGCATATCCTCCTTATAAGGAGATGGATTCTGAGCCCCATAAACTGTAGCTGAGGAGGAGAAAATAAATTTATCCACCCCTACAGCTTCCATAGCCTCCAAAAGCGATAGAGTCGTATTGATATTATTCCGATAGTACCGCAATGGCTGCTGTACAGACTCACCTACAGCCTTCAGGCCAGCAAAATGAATTACGGTATCAGGCTTTTCAGCCCGCATAATTCTTTCCATAGCCTGCTCATCCTGCACATCAGCCTCATAGAGAGCAACCTTCTTGCCTGTCAGCTCCTCCACTCTGGCTACTGCCTCTGGACAGCTATTGGCGTAATCGTCAACAATTACTACTTCATAGCCATTATTCAGCAATTCAACAGCGGTATGGGTGCCAATGTACCCGGCACCACCTGCTAAAAAGATTTTCATAGTCGAATCACTCCTTCATGAGTTCTTCTAAATAGGATCTAAAAGGGCCGCCTAAATCCGGCCGCCGCAGGGCAAATTCCACTGTGGCCTTCAAAAAGCCCAGCTTATCTCCCACATCATAGCGCTTGCCCTCAAAGCAATATGCCCAAACCGGCTCTACCAGTGCCAGCTGCTTCAAGGCATCCGTCAGCTGTACCTCTCCCCCCTTGCCAGGAGCAGTATGCTCCAGCAGTTCAAAGATAGTTGGGGAAATAATATAACGGCCTAAAACAGCAATATTGCTAGGAGCTTCGCTTAGCTCCGGCTTTTCAATCATGTCTGAAACCTTCAACAGCTTGGAGCCAGCAATTTCCTTGCCAGCCACAATGCCATAGGAAGACACCTTCTCCGGCACCACCTGCTGACAGCCCAATACAGAGCCGCCATAGGCATCATAGATATCTATAAGCTGCCGCAGGGCAGGCTGCTGTCCCTTGGTGGCATCAGCATAAACCACATCATCACCTAAAAGCACTGCAAAAGGCTCCCCAGCCATAAAGGACTTGGCACAGAGAATGGCATCACCTAAGCCCCGCATTTTTTTCTGCCGGATATAATGGACATTAATATCTGCTGTTTCCCGTACAATTGCCAGCAAATCATCCTTGCCCTTTTCCTCCAGCTCCCGTTCCAAAACAGGGGCAGAATCAAAATGATCCTCAATGGCTCTCTTGGCGTGACCGCTGATAATCAGAATTTCTTCTATACCACTGGCCAGAGCCTCCTCCACAATATACTGAATGGTAGGCTTATCCACGATGGGCAGCATTTCCTTAGGCGTTGCCTTGGTAACCGGCAGAAATCTGGTACCAAAGCCAGCAGCCGGAATAACTGCCTTTTTAATCCTTGCCATAAAATCACACCCCTAAATAAGATATTCTACACCATTATACCACAAACGAAAAAAATAAAAAACAAAAACGGGACACTGTCTAACAGCATCCCGTAATTTGATTACATTATTACCTTGCCTGAGTAATTAGCAGGTATGGCACTTTTCATAGAGGCCCTTCTCCTTCAGAAGCTTAACCATAGTCTCACCAATCTGAGCTACATTCTCAGCTACTGGAATACCAACAGCATTGAGAGCCTTAATCTTGTCAGCAGCAGTACCCTTGCCGCCAGCAATAATAGCACCAGCATGGCCCATGCGCTTGCCTGGAGGCGCCTGAACACCAGCAATGAAGCCTACAACTGGCTTATTAGGCATATTCTCAGCAATCCACTTCGCAGCATCTTCCTCAGCAGTACCACCAATCTCACCAATCATGATGAGAGCCAGAGTATCATCATCATCCTTGAAGAGCTTCAAGGCATCAATGAAGTCAGTACCCTTAACAGGATCACCACCGATACCAACAGCAGTGGTCTGGCCCAAACCAGCCTGAGACAACTGGAAGGAAGCCTCATAGGTCAAGGTACCAGAGCGGGAAATTACACCTACATGACCTTTCTTGTAGATATAGCCTGGGATAATACCCAGCTTAGCCTCCCCAACGGTGAGAATGCCTGGGCAATTTGGTCCGATAAGACGGGTTTTCTTACCCTCCATATAAGCACGAACCTTAATCATATCCTGAACAGGTACATGCTCGGTAATGCAGACAACCAGATCCAAGCCTGCCTCTACACCTTCCATAATGGAGTCAGCAGCAAAGCGAGGTGGTACGAATACTACAGAAGCAGTAGCACCAGTAGCCTCAACAGCATCCTGAACAGTGTTGAATACAGGAACACCCTCTACCACCTGACCAGCCTTGCCTGGAGTAACACCTGCTACGATCTTGGTGCCATATTCCAGCATCTGCTTAGTATGGAACATTGCGGTTTTACCAGTAATGCCCTGTACAATAACCTTTGTATCTTTATCTAAAATAATACTCATCTTAGAAATCCTCCTTTTCCTTAAGCGTTCTTCTCAGCCTCTTTAACCAGGTTTACAATCTGCTCTGCGCCACCCTCCATAGTTGGAGCCATGATAACGTTCTTTACAGGCTTGTCGGTGAGAATCTTGCGGCCCAACTCTACATTGGTACCCTCAAGACGAACTACTACAGGAACAGGAATACCGTCAGTACCGGTCTTTTCAGCAATAATCTGAGCTGCCTTCTGAATACCCTCAGCAATAACATCGCAACGGTTGATGCCGCCAAAGATGTTTACGAAGATACCCTTGGACTGACCACCATCCAGCATAATCTCAAATGCAGTAGCAATCTTCTCAGGAGTGGAACTGCCGCCTACATCCAGGAAGTTTGCAGGATCGCCACCATAATACTTCAGAATATCAACAGTAGCCATAGCCAAACCAGCACCATTTACCATGCAGGCAACGTCACCGCCCAGGTTTACATAGTTAAGCCCCTCTTCAGCTGCCCACAGCTCCTTTGGATCTTCCTCAGTCTTATCCCGCAGCTCCACAATATCAGGATGACGGAACAAACCGCTATCATCAAAGTTCAGCTTAGCATCCAAGCAAATTACATCGTCCTCAGCAGTAACAACCAATGGGTTAATCTCAACCTGGCTGCAGTCCTTGCCAATGAAAGCGTTGTACAGCTTCTGCATGGTAGCAGCAGCCTTGCGAACAACCTCTGGCTTAAAGTTCATCTTGTAAGCCATACGGGTAGCCTGGAATGGCAGCAGGCCAACAGAAATATCAATGTATTCCTTGATAATCTTCTCAGGATGCTCAGCAGCAACCTTCTCGATTTCCATACCGCCCTCTTCGGAACCAATCATAACGATCTTGGCAGTATTACGGTCATTTACAAAACTCAGATAATATTCCTTAGCAATATTGGAGCCTTCCTCAATGAGAAGACGGTTTACCTTCTTGCCCTCAGGACCAGTCTGATGAGTAACCAGAACCTTGCCTAAAAGTTCGGTTGCATATTCCTTAACCTCATCAAGAGTCTTAGCAATCTTTACACCGCCAGCCTTACCGCGGCCGCCTGCGTGAATCTGTGCCTTAACAACAGTTACTTTGGCATTAAGCTCCTTGGCAGCCTCTACAGCTTCCTCAACAGTAAAAGCTGGCTTACCGTTTGGAACATTAACCCCGAAGGATCTCAGTACCTGCTTACTCTGATACTCATGAATATTCATTCAATCTGCCCCCCTAATTTTGTATACATTATGTCTATGTACATATTTTATCGCTTTTTCTTCTTTCTGTCTATAGACCTTTTATATTTGTACAATTGTGTATTTTTTACTCAACATTTTTACAGATTTTCAATTTGGTTAATAATTTTGATGTTTTCCCATTCGTTCTAAAGCTTTTCACAAATTTTGCCCCTTTAGTCAAAATATTTGCCGTCAAGCAGGATATAAGGAATTTTTGTAGAATTTATTCATAATGGACGAAACAAGAGGAAGTGATTTGTATTGGAAAAGAAACAAACCATGCTGATTGTAGATGACAAGGAAATAAATCGTGCCATTCTAGCCAGCTATTTTCGAGATGAATTTAATATTCTCCAAGCCAAGGATGGACAGGAAACATTTGATTATGTTTATAGCCAGCCTGTCGACATAATTATGCTGGATCTTGTCATGCCCAAAATGAGCGGAATGGAAGTATTGGACAAGTTAAAAACCAATCCCCGCTATAGCGATATTCCCGTAATAGTTACCACATCAGTCAACGACACCGCCAGCGAAGCCTTTTCCATGGAAGGAGGAGCTGCCGACTATATTACCAAGCCTTACAATCCCATTATCGTGCGCTGCCGAGTCTTTAATGTGCTGGGCCGGAAGGAGAATGAACAGCTTAAGCTGCACCAAAGTGTACAGGAACGCCGCATTAGCGAAATGCAGCAAATTATTGATATTGATCAGCTAACAGGCCTGCTTACCCAGAACACCTTTCTCCAGCAGCTGCCCTCTATTATCAATAATGACAGTCATACCAGATACTATGTAATCTATCTGGACATATCCTGCTTCAAGCTGATTAACGAGCTGTTTAATATGGAAACGGGAGATATTATTCTCAAAACCGCTGCCTCCTATTTCAACACCATTATTGGCAAGCGGGGTATTGCCACCCACCTTTCCGCCGATGCCTTTGCCTTGCTGCTGCCAGAAGATTTGGTAGATATGGATTTGTTGATTCAAGGACTGGATGCCATGATGCATTCCCTATCCATTTATCGCAGTATCACCTTTTATGCCGGAGTATATCCCATTGACAATATTTACCTCTCCCCAGAGCAGATGCTGGATCGGGCTCATTTAGCCATGACCTCCGCTCGAAAGTTCCAGACCAAGCGTTATATGATTTATGATGATGCCCTGAGAACCAAGCTAAGGGAGGAAAGGCTTATTGCCAAGGAAATGGAGCCTGCCCTAAAGGAAGGACAATTTTTCGTAAAATTTCAGCCAATTTATCAATTGGTAGGAGATATTGACCATGCCATGCCTATTGCCGGAGAAGCTTTGCTTCGCTGGCAGCATCCCCAGCAGGGCACCATAAACCCCAAGAAGTTTATTCCCATTTTTGAAAAAAATGGCTTTATCAGCCGTATTGACCGGTATGCCTGGGAGCAGGCCTGCCATTTTCTCAGCCGCCAAAGGGATTGGGGCCTGCCTATTTATCCTGTTTCCATTAATATTTCCCATATTAATTTTTATGATAACTCCTTTGTGGATTATTTACTGCGGCTGCTGCGGAAATATGATTTAAAGCCTTGGATGCTGTGGCTGGAACTGACAGAAAAATCCTACAGCAATGCACCAGAGCAGTTTTTCAAAATTCTCCGCCGGGTTAAAAGCTGCGGCTTTCAGATAATTATGGATGCCTTTGGCAGCAATTTCAGCTCTATAAGACTGCTGCAGAATCTTGCCGTAGATATGATAAAAATAGATTTGCACAGCTTCTACACTCAGCCAGACAATCCTCGAGTGGATATTATTCTCAGCACCATTATTGAGCTGACCAACAAGCTGGATGTCAAGGTGATTATTGAAAGCGTGGAAACCAAGGAACTGGCTGAAAAAATGTTCAAAATGGGATGCTATAATATGCAGGGCTTCTATTATTCCCGACCACTTACCTCTGATGATTATATTGAATTTTTATCTCATCATATCTAAATTCGTACAACCAATGTTGTATAACAAATTTTCTTTCCTATACGTCAAAAATTTATCTGCAAAGCAAAAATGTCCTTTGATTGTGCTTATCCCTAGCACTCTCAAAGGACATTTTTTAGTTAAAGGTTAAAGATTAAAACTTGAATTTCTGAAGGTTTTCCTGTACATCCTGAGCCTGTCTAGCCAGAGAATCACTAGCAGAAGCTATCTCCTGAGCCGAAGCTGATTGCTCCTCCGTAGCAGCAGAAATAGACTGCATATTATCTGCCACCTTGGCAGCTCCAGTATCAATCTGCTCCATATGATTAGTTATCTCACTGCTCTGATCTGCCACATGCTGAATGGAATCAGACATACTTTCAATCTTGCCAGCCACATCAATAACCAGGCCATTTATCTCCTCAAACACTTGCCGCAGTCCCTCTACAGACTCTGCTCCCTGTACCACAGCCTGACGATCGGAATCCATAGAGGCAACAGCCTTGGAGGTATCATCTTGAATTCTGCCAATCAAATCCGCAATCTGCTGAGCTGCTGTAGCAGACTGTTCTGCCAGTTTGCGAACCTCCTCGGCAACTACCGCAAAGCCACGTCCCTGTTCACCAGCTCTGGCTGCCTCAATAGCCGCATTAAGAGCCAGCAAATTGGTCTGCCCTGCCAAATCAGAAATTGTATCTACGATAGCACCGATTTCCTGAGAACGAGCTCCCAATTCATCTACCAGCCGGGCAGTGGTTCTTACCTTTTCCTCTACACTGTGAATCTGATTAACGGATTTTTCTACCACCAGATTACCAGCCTCAGCCTTCTTGGCAGCCTGATCTGCTTCCTGAGATATTTCCTCAGTTTCCTGACTAATGGATTTGACGGACTGGCTAATAGAAGCCACACTGTCTGCACCATTGGTTACCGCGGTCTGCTGCTGAACTACCACAGAGGCCGCATCAGCCACAGACTGAGCTACAGAGGTAGCTGCATTGGCAGATTCCATAGAGCTGGAATTTAACTGCTGAGAGGCTGCTGCCATCTGCTCTGTGGTCTTAGAAACTTCCTTCAGCAAATCACCGATTTTCAGAGTCATATCATACAATGCTCTATGTACATCCCCCAGCTCATCCTTCCGCTGAGATGGCTCGGTGCGGACAATAAAATTACCACTGCTAAGCTTGTCACAAACATGCACCATGATGTTCAAAGCATCTCTGATGGAATTTATCAGCTTGTAGGAGAAGGCCAATAGCAAAAGCACACACACTATTGTAGTAATCAGCATCACCATCATAGAGCTGCGGCCTGATTCAATGGCAGCCTCATTAGCGGCCTTGGCTTTTTCCTTGGTAATATTAGTCATGCTGTTCAAGGAATCCCTTAGCTTAACAGTATCATCCTTGCCTTTTCTGTTATATTCATCGATACCAGCCTGAGTACCTCCCTGCTGAACAGCTGTCATAACAGCCGGCATGGATTTTTTGAAGCTGTCCCAATAGCCCAGCATTTCATCCAAGCCATCAGCTGAACCATCCATCTTGGCCAAGGTAGCATATTCCTGCAATATGGCCTCCATTTCGGAAATATCCTTCTGCTGAGCCTTGCTCAGCTCTGTCAGACGGGTTGGATCTGCTATTACCTGCATGGACCGTACCTGGATTGTACGCATCTTGCTTTCAGCATTTCCCAACAGCTCTACAGATTTTATTTCCACATCATACATCTGTTGCATTTGCTTGTGCCCATCATTAATCGACACAGCACCTCTAATGCCAATAATAGCCATACCTACTACAGCAATGACTACCATAATCAAAATTTTAACATTTACCTTGATATTGTCCATTACATACCACCCCTTAACTTACCATAATCATCGCATCCCATATCCAAAAAGCCCGCCATCCTCAAAAAGAATGACAGACTTTCCAAGAAATTCACATCACTATATGGCAATACCCCTACTGATATACAATTAGGTTGACTGAAAATTAAGCCAATACTCTGGAGAGACGGATAAATTCAGGATCCAGAGTCTTGGTATTACGAGCAGCATCCTCCAAAGGAATCTCTACTACTGTACCAGTATCCAGACCATACATAATATCAGTCTTACCATTAATCAGGCCCAATACAGCCTTCTCACCCAGCAGGCTTGCATTGATACGATCCTGAACTGTAGGAGAACCACCACGCTGAATGTGGCCCAGTACAGTTACACGGGTATCAATCTGGGTTTTCTCCCCTACCTGCTTGCCTAATTCTACAGCAGAGCCAGCACCCTCAGATACAACGATAATGCTGTAACGCTTGCCTGCCTCATAGGCCTGGCGAATCTCAGTGCACATACGATCCAGATTGTACTTAGCCTCTGGTACCAGTACATACTCAGCGCCACCAGCAATACCGGTTTCCATAGCCAGCCAGCCAGAAGTCTTGCCCATTACCTCAAGAAGGATAATACGGCGATGAGCGCAGGCTGTATCACGCAGCTTGTTAATAGCATCTACAACAGTGTTAGCAGCAGTATCAGAGCCAATGGTATAGTCAGTACCCCATACATCATTTTCAATAGTACCAGGAATACCGATTACATTCATGCCCAGCTTCCCCAGCTCCATAGCGCCAGCCTGAGAACCAGCACCACCAATAACGATTACACCCTCAATACCACGCTTCTGCAGATTCTCCAAAGCGATTTTGCGGTTTTCCTCTTCCAGGAACTCAGGGCAGCGGCCTGTACCTAATACAGTACCACCGCGCTGAATAATATCACCTACACTGCGGGTGTTCAGCTCTTCTATCTGATCCTTCAGCAGACCCTTAAAACCATTTCTTACCCCCCAGATACGTACACCGTCATGTCTGGCAGTACGCACTACGGCACGGATGGCAGCGTTCAAACCAGGGCAGTCATTTCCACTTGTCAAAATTGCAATATTACTTAACATTGTAAATACCTCCACATTATGATTTCTGTAATATGAGCAAAGCTATTGGCTCTGCCCTATAGGTGGCACAATTTCCATTACATTATTATAACACTTAGATGGTGTAAAGAAAATACCCTTGCCTTTTTGAGGTTAAAAATCATCCTTTTTGCCGATCTCGCAGCTCTCGAGCTACATCTCTCTTGACAGCTCTTTCCTGCAAATCACGGCGTTTATCATAATTATGCTTACCACTAGCCAAGGCCAGCTCCAGCTTAGCCCTACCCTTTTTGAAATAAATTTTCAGAGGAACCAGGGTAAAGCCCTTTTCCCTGGTCTTGCTAAACAGCTTCACAATTTCTGCCTTGTGCAGCAGAAGCTTCCGAGGCCGCAGGGCATCATGGTTAAATATATTCCCCTGCTCATAGGGGCTGATATGCATATTCTGAATAAATACCTCGCCGTTTTTGATTTCGCCATAGCTATCCTTCAGATTTGCCTTGCCAGCCCGCAGGGATTTTACCTCGGTGCCCTTTAGCTCCAAACCAGCTTCATAGGTTTCATGTATAAAATAATCATGCCGGGCTTTCCTGTTTTCACAGGCAATTTTCACGGCTGCATTCTTGCGTCCCATAGAATCTCCTTTTTGCCTCAGATACTATAGGGATTAAAATCTGCTATAATATCCTGCTTGGCTCTGCGCTTTCCTTTGCGCTTCTTGTGCTTATCCTTTTTATCTTTTCTCTTTCTGGAGATGTTTTCGGCTCTTTCCGACCTGAAGCCCTCCTGAGCCTCCAGCTTGGATTTTTTATTTTTCTTTTTTTTGCCAGTCTTATCTCTTTTGCCGACCTTGCCGGTTTTGGTTTTGCGGCGGGATTTTTCTTCCTGGGCAGCCTCCTTGGCCCCAGTCTTGCTCTTTCTATCCTGACTATTTTCCATATTCAGAGCAGCTGTATCGCAATTATCCTTAATAAGGAAATCCAAGGAGCGAGCCTCCAAGTCAGCTCTGGCCAAAAGCACCTCTACCTTGTCTCCCAGCTGATAGCGGCGCTTGTGATGAGTTCCCACCAAAGCATATTGGCTCTCCAGATATTCGTAATAATCGTCCTTCAAGGTGGTAATATGCACCAAGCCCTCTACACCATTATCCAGCTCCACAAAAACCCCAAAGCCAGTAACACTGCTAATGATACCCTCAAAGGTATCACCTACAAACTGCTGCATATACTCTACCTTCTTCAAATCGGTAGTATCCCGCTCAGCATTAACGGCAATTCTCTCCCGCTGAGAAGCATGATCTGCTCTTTCTGCCAGCTTTTCAATAATCTTCTCCCGCTTCTCCTTAGGAATAGAGCCTGTAGCAAAGGATTCCCTCAGCAGACGGTGCACCATCAAATCCGGATAACGGCGGATTGGAGAAGTAAAATGGGTATAATACTTGGCAGCCAAACCAAAATGTCCCAGATTTTCTGCTGCATAACGGGCCTGCTGCATGGAGCGCAGGGCCACGGTGCTCACAATCTTCTCTGCTGGGCCTCCCGCGATTTTCTCCAATACTGCCTGCAAATCCTTTGGCTGAACACTGCCATCATGGGCAGTGTGAATATGCAGGCCAAAGGTGCCCAGCAATCCATTCAAGGCTGTAATCTTGATTTCCTCTGGATTTTCGTGGACACGGTAGACAAAAGGCTGCTTACGACGACACATATGCTCTGCCACAGTTTCATTAGCAGCCAGCATACACTGCTCTACAATGGATTCACCTAAATTACCTACCCGCTTAGTCAAGCCTACAGCCTTGCCATTTTCATCCAGTTTCACCTTGATTTCCGGAATCTCAAATTCAATAGAACCTCGGCGATGACGGTATTTGTACATGGCATTCCGCACATCCTGCAAGGTATGAAGGAAATTTACTATATCCTCATTATCCCGAATAAATTCCTTGTCCTTATCCACCAGAATCTTGTTCACCAGCGTATAGGTCAACCGGCGATAAACATGAATAACTACAGGCAGGATTTTGTAATCCACCACCTTGCCCTCTGGACTGATATGCATTTCGCAGGCCATGGAAAGTCTATCCACACCAGCATTCAAGCTGCAAATACCATTGGAAAGAGCCTTAGGCAGCATAGGTACAACTCTATCCACCAGATAAACACTGGTGCCTCTAGCCTCCGCCTCTACATCCAAAGGCTCCTGTTCCCGTACATACCAGCTCACATCAGCAATATAAACACCTAGGAAAAAGCTGCCGTCATCATTTTTCTCTACGTAAACACCATCATCCAAATCCTTGGCATCCTCGCCATCAATGGTGACAATCTTCAGATCACGTCTATCCTGACGGCCCTCCTTGCCAATGTAATCATCTCCGTTGATGGACTGAGGAATGGCTTCAGCGGCCTTTTGTACCTCCTCTGGGAAAGTTTCGGACAAATCATATTGGCGCATAATGGACAAAATATCCACCCCAGGCTCACCCTTTTGCCCCAGCACCTCAATAATTCTGCCCTCAGCCTTGAGATTTCCCTCTGGCCACTGGGTTATTTCCACCACAACCTTGGCACCAGTAGCAGCCTCCATGGAAGCCTCTTCCGGAACATAGATATCATTCTTCAATCTGGTATCATCTGGCACCACAAAGCCAAAACGGCGGCTGGCGGAATAAATACCTACCACCCGGCTATTGGCTCTCTCTACAACCTCAACAATACGACCCTCTCTGGCGTGGCCTGCCGCCTGTAATATCTGGGGAACCTTGGCCAGCTGTACCTTTACTGTGTCCCCGTTCATAGCCGTAGCCATATCATGACCAGCCACAAATACATCTGCCTGATTTTTCATCATGCCCTCTGGCGTAACGAAGCCAAAGCCCTTGCTGTTAATAGACACCTTGCCAACAACGTATTCATCTGTATAGCTGGTCCTTCTCTGGGGCCTGCTCTCTGTATTTTCTCTGCCACCAACAGCCAAAACATTATTGTTCTTGATGGCCTTGCTTCTCTTTTTTCCTCTGCTTGTTGCAGAAGAACGAGCCTTTCTAAAGGTCTGCTTTTTCATGGGTATCCCCCCTCTTCCTATACCACCTATTTAGCCAAAAAATCGGCAATCTTCTCAAAGGCCTCCTGCCTCTGACAATCAAGACTTATCAAATGACCAGAATTATCCAGCCAATAAATTTCTTTCTCTTCACTGCCGCTGCGGCGATAAATATACTGAGCGCTCCGCTCCTTTACCGTATGATCATTATGTCCCTGAAGTATCAGCAAAGGACAATGGACTCTAGGCAGTTCGATTTTCACATCATCAATCAAATCCAACAGCTCATGGACAGATACGAGAGGCATTTCCCCATAGGAATTATTGCAAATATCCGGTATCCCTGGCAAATTACGCCTTCTTTTGTGCTTATAACGGCCAGCACATTTCTCCCGGGGAGGAAGACGATACAAATGTCTATCCTCATGGATAAAAATCGGTGCTGCCAGCACCGCTGCCCTATATATAGCTGCATTGGCCGCCAGCTTCAAGGTCAAAAGGCCTCCCATAGACTGGCCTACCAAAGATATTTTGTCACAACAGCCTGCCAACAGAGAATAGCCATCACAGATAGAATCATACCATTCCTCCCGGCCTGTTCGTGCCAAAGCCTCCGGGGTTGTACCATGTCCAGCCAAGCGTATCCCCAACACTGTATAGCCCTGAGCATGGAGATACCTTCCCAGCAGCAGCATCTCTGCCGGCGTACCTGTGAAGCCATGTGTCAAAATTACACCATGCTTGCCTCCCTGCAAAAAAAAGGGCTCCCCTCCCTGTAAAACCATTACACCACCTCAAATTCGTCAATACTCTTCTACTATTCTACCACAAAAAATAAGCGTTCTCAATTTATATTGAGAACGCCTACCTGTTAAATCTGTAAAATTTAGAACGCTGTTGTCTTGGCAATAAACAGGGTAAGCACAGCAAATATTGCTGCCAGTACCACAGTTACCCGAGCCAAAAGAGCATCCAAGCCTCTGGCACTGCTGCTAAATACAGTATCACTGCCGCCGCCCATGCCCATACCGGCGGACTTGGGAGTCTGCATAATTACAGAAGCAATCAGCAGCAAACCCACTACAGCATCTAAAACCATCAAAACCGTAATCATCTACGGGACCTCCTCTATCATTTTCAAAGTCCCTTTATCATATCATATTTAGTCTGCAATAGCAATCTGAATCTTGGTAGTATTATTACCCTTTCTGCTAAAGCCTGCTTCTCCAGAGGAAATGCCGGAGGTAATAACTGTCATATCACCAGTCTCAATATAGCCCTCCTTCAGAGCTGCAGTAATGGTAGCTGTAGCAGTATCATCATCCTCCCAGATACGGCCGTTAATCAGCTGTACGCCCCAATAAAGGCTAAGCTGGCGTGCCACCTTGGCAGTGGAAGCATAAGCCACAATATTGGCCAATGGACGATATTTGGAAACCACCTTGGCGGTATAGCCAGAATGAGTAGGAGTCAAAATAGCCTTAGCTCCCAGCTCATAGGACAGCTGCACACTGGAATGAGCAATAGCATCCGTAATATGCTTCTGCTCCTCAATCCCCATATGAACAAAGCGCTTTCTGTACTGAATAGTGCTCTCAGTCTTGATAGCAATCTTGCTCATGGTCTGAACAGCCTCTACTGGATAATCACCGCTGGCAGTCTCACCGCTGAGCATAATAGCATCAGTACCATCAAATACAGCGTTAGCTACATCAGAAACCTCGGCACGGGTAGGACGAGGATTGCTGGTCATGGACTCCAGCATCTGGGTAGCAACAATAACCAGCTTGCCAGACCGATTACACTTGCTGATAATCTCCTTCTGCAGGAATGGTACATCCTCAGCAGGAATCTCAACACCCAAATCACCACGAGCAATCATGATACCATCAGAAGCCTCAATAATGGCATCAATATTCTTAACACCCTCCAGATTCTCAATCTTGGAGATAATATTCATATGGCCCTTGTGATCCTTGATCAGCTTGCGGATAGCCTTAACATCGCTGGCCCGCTGAATAAAGGAGGCAGCCACATAGTCCAAATCATTCTCTACGCCAAAGATAATATCCTTTTCATCCTGCTCAGAAATAGGTGGCAGGCTAACAGCAACACCAGGAGCAGCTACACGCTTCTTGGTGCTCATAGGGCCGCTGTTCAAAATCTCAGTAACAATATCCTTGCCCTTGATTTCCTTTACCTTCAGACCAACCAAACCATCGGAAAGCAAAATGGTATTGCCTGGCTTGACTTCCTTGTACAGCTCCTTGTGGCTGATAGGTGCCTGATGCTCATCACCTGGGGTATCAGCATAGGTCAGAAGGAACTCCTCACCCTTGGTAAGCTGAACCTTGCCATCCTTGAACTCACCCAGACGCATCTCAGGGCCCTTGGTATCCAGCAGCAAAGCTACAATCTTGTCAGCATGACGAGCAGCATCTCTTACCATTTTAATACGGCCCATATGCTCAGCATGATCACCATGGGAAAAATTAAAACGGGCACAGTTCATACCTGCGGCAATCAGGCCTTCAACCACGCCTGGTTTCTCAGTAGCTGGTCCCATAGTACATACAATTTTAGTTTTCTTCAACATAGTGCAAAACACTCCTTCCGCACAATACACTCATACATCTTCTCTATTGAACTATAAATGATATGAATAGTTTACTTCCTCATTCATGTGCATTATATATGATAAATCCATACTTGTAAAGCCCTGTAAATAAGTCGTTGTAAATAAGGTATACTTTGTACACTTTACTATAGATTATATCAAAATAGGAATTTTGTAAAGGCCTAAAGCTTGGCATGGCAATAATTATTCCAGCTGGCAAAACTCATCTGGCGAATACCAAAGGTTATTTTTATCTAGTTGGAATTTTTAGCAGGATTTTTATAATTTTTAGCGAATTAATATATACATAATATGGAAATAAAACTTTCATAATTCAGGAAAGGATGAGAAATATGTTTGTTGCAAACCGTATGACCAAGAATCCTATTACCGTGGAGCCTACTACTTCTGTAAATGATGCTGCCAAGCTAATGAAACAGCGGAAAATCCGCCGTCTGCCAGTTGTGGAAAAGGGCCGTCTAGTTGGCATTATTAGCGATCGTGATGTAATGCGGGTAGCTCCTTCCCCAGCCACCACTCTTTCCAAATTTGAAATCATGAGCCTGTTGGACAAAATGACTGTCGCCGAAATCATGGCCAAGGAGGTAGTATCCCTGCCAGATACAGCCACTATTGAGGAAGCAGCACTGGTTATGTACAACGAGCGCCTCAGCGGTCTGCCAGTTGTTAGCAGCATGGGGGCTGTAATAGGTATTATTACCGAGACTGATGTATTCAAAACCTTTGTTGATGTTATGGGCCTGGCTGATGGCAAAACCCGCCTCACCCTTGATGTAGTTGACAAGGTAGGAGTTGTTAAGGAGCTGGCTGGCATTATTGCTGATGCAGGCTACAATATTGATAGTATGGTTACCTGCAAGCAGGCGGCCATGTCCGGTCGTTTCGAAATCGTTATCCGCCTTGATGCCGATAATGTAGACGACATCAAGGACAAAATCGAAGCCAAGGGCTATAAGATTATCCACATCGCCAAAATCGGCCAGTGAGATAAAATCAAAAATACCCTCTGTCTGGGGAAGCTTTTGTTGTTCACTACATAGCTTCTTACATGACAGAGGGTATTTTTATTTTCTATTTTAACCGCCCAGGTAGGCTTTCCGAACCTCATCACTGGCAGCCAGCTCCTTAGCATCACCGCTTAGGGTAATACGGCCGGTTTCCAGGACATAGGCTCTATGGGCAATAGACAGTGCCATATTGGCGTTCTGCTCTACCAGCAGCACAGTAGTACCTGTTTTGTTAATATCCTGAATAATGGTAAAAATTTCCTTAATCAGCAGCGGCGCCAAGCCCATAGAAGGCTCGTCCAACAGCAAAAGCCTTGGCCGGCTCATAAGGGCACGGCCCATAGCCAGCATCTGCTGTTCACCACCAGAAAGAGTACCTGCCAGCTGGCCAATACGCTCCTTCAAGCGAGGAAAACGCTCAAATACCAATTCCATATCCGCCTTAATGCCATCCTTATCCTTCCGGGTAAAGGCTCCCAGCTCCAGATTTTCCAGCACGGACATTTCGGCAAAAATCCGCCGTCCCTCTGGCACCTGAGAAATACCTGTCTTAACAATCTCATGGGCAGGCATACCAGCAATTTCCTGTCCTTCAAACTGAATACTGCCGGTCTTAGGCTTCAACAGTCCGGAAATGGTGCGGAGAATTGTAGACTTGCCAGCACCATTGGCACCAATCAGAGTTACAATCTCCCCCTCATTTACCTCCAGGGAAACACCCTTGATGGCATGAATAGCCCCATAAAAGACATTTATGTCATTTATTGTTAGCATAGTTCCCATATTTCCATCAAGCCTCCCCGCCTAAATATGCCCTGATAACCTCTGGATTTTCCTGAATCTCCTTTGGTGTACCATTGGCAATAATCATACCATATTCCAACACATAGATACGCTCGCAGATACCCATAACCAAGCTCATATCATGCTCAATCAAAAGAACAGTCAGGCCAAATTCCTTACGAATCCAGCTAATCATCTCCATAAGCTCCTTGGTTTCCTGAGGATTCATACCTGCTGCCGGCTCATCCAAAAGCAACAGCTTTGGCTTGGCTGCCAAGGCCCGGGCAATCTCCAAACGGCGCTGAGCACCATAAGGCAGATTTTTGGCCTGGTCATAAGCATGACCATCCAGCTTGAAGATTTTTAGCAATTTCATGCTTTCTTCCTCAATCTGCTTTTCCTCAGAAAAATATCTGCCTACCCGAAAAACAGTTTCCGCCAAACCATATTTTACATGGGAATGAAAGGCAATCTTAACATTATCCAGCACCGTCAGCTCAGAGAAAAGACGGATATTCTGGAAAGTACGGGCAATGCCTCGCTGAGTAATCTCATAAGGCTTCTTCCCCACAATACTCTTGCCAGCAAATTCAATACTACCAGTAGTAGGCTGATAAACCCCGGTAATCAGATTGAAAGCCGTGGTTTTGCCCGCACCATTAGGTCCAATCAAGCCAATAAGCTCACCCTTATTAATATAAAAATCAAAATCAGAAACAGCCTTCAGACCGCCAAATACAATGGAGACATTTTCTGCTTTGAGAAGTACCTCACTCATGATTCATGCCCCCTTTTGAAAATACGACGGAAGATACCCATGCTGGTAACCTCCATATAGCCAAACAAGCCCTGTGGACGATAGAACATCAGCAAAATCAAGGCCAGTGCATAGATAATCATACGGAACTCAGGCCAAGGCGCCAGAACTGCGGAAATAAAGGTTACTACAAAGGCACCAGCAATGGAACCGGTAATGGAGCCAAGACCGCCCATAACCACCATAATCAGATAATTAAAGGAAGCCAAAAAGGTAAAGGAACCAGGGCTGATAATATAGAAATTATGGCCAAAAAGACAGCCAGCCACACCAGCAAAAGCCGCACCAATGGTAAAAGCCATTACCTTGTATTTGGTAGTATTAATACCCATAGCCTCCGCCGCAATTTCATTTTCCCTAATGGCAATACAAGCCCGGCCATGAGAGGAATTTACAAAGTTTTTAATCACAAACAGAGTGAAAAGCATAATCAGGAAAACCCAGGCAAAATTCGTATGATGGGTAATGCCCTTGAAGCCAGCAGCGCCCCCCACATAATCCAGATTCATAATCACAATGCGGATGATTTCACCTAAGCCCAGAGTAGCAATAGCCAGATAATCTCCCCGCAGACGAAGGGTTGGCAGACCAATCAAAAAGCCCAGCAAACCTGCCAGCACTGCTCCCGCTATAATAGCCACAATAAAAGGCAGATGGAAGAAGGTAGTCATAACCACACCTGTATAAGCACCTACCGCCATAAAGCCTGCATGGCCCAAAGAGAACTGTCCTGTATAGCCGTTAATCAGATTCAGGCTCACAGCCATAATAACATTAATGCCGATAATAATCAGATTCAGCTCCCAGAAGGAGGTCAGAACCTTGGTAGTAATCAAAACCTGCAGTATAGCAAAAATCACCAGAGACAGGCCCAGCATAATCAAATCATTTTTACGCAGCAAATTCATATCCTGTCACCTACACTTTCTCACGGGTATTCTTGCCAAAAATACCAGATGGCTTAAACAACAATACCAGAATCAAAATCGCAAAGGCAGCCGCATCACGGAAGGTAGAGGAAATAAAGCCAGAAACCAAGGCCTCAATCACACCCAAAATAATACCGCCAGCCACAGCACCAGGCAAAATACCAATACCACCCAATACTGCTGCTACAAAGGCCTTCAAACCAGGCATAATACCCATTAATGGATCAATGGAGTTATAATAAACACCAACCAGCACACCAGCAGCCGCAGCCAAGGCGGAGCCAATGCAGAAGGTAAAGGAAATAACCCTATCTGCATTTATACCCATCAGCTGAGCCGTTTCTACATCAAAGGAAGCAGCCCGCATAGCCTTACCCAGCTTGGTTTTCTGCACAATATAAGTAAGAATCAACATCAGCACCAAGGTAATACCCATAATCAGCATCTGCTGGCCATTAACAATAAAAGGCCCCACATTAAAAGCTACACTTGGAATAACCTCTGGAAAGGTTCTTGGGGTAGGGCTGACAAAATACATGCTGGCATATTCCAGGAAGAAGGATACACCAATGGCCGTAATCAAGACAGAAATTCTTGGGGCATGACGCAGAGGCTTGTAGGCCAATCTTTCCACAATCATACCCAAAATACCCGTTACCACCATGGAAATCAGCAGGGCTGGCACAATGGACAGGCCAGCTCTGGTAATAGCAAAAAAGCCAATATAGGCACCTACCATGTAAATATCACCGTGAGCAAAATTTATAAGCTTGATGATACCGTAAATCATGGTATAGCCCAAGGCAATCAGTGCATAAATGCTGCCCAGAGAGACACCATTTATCAGCTGTTGGACAAACTGATGCAAAAAGTCCATAAATATTCCTCCGAACTTTTTAATTAATTTATAAAATAAAAAATATAAATACAAAAATGCCTAAAAACCTAGAAAAGAGGTCCAGCCTGTGACATCTGTATTGATACCATCAGCTGTGACCTCTATTCCGGACAGAACACTAACCCAGCGTTCTCTGGCCCTCTATGCACATATTACCTGCACAGGCAGGACATATCATACATATTATTTGCTTGGAGCGATTCTGCTCTTAAATACATACTTGCCATCAACATTCTCAATGATAATAGCATCCTTAATAGGATTATGAGTTGCAGGATCCATAGTAACCTTGGCAGTAGCAACCTGCAAATCCTTGGTTTCCTCAATAGCCTTGCGGATAGCCTCAGGATCATCACTGCCTGCACGCTTCAAAGCATCTACCAGCAGCTTGCCTGCATCATAGCCCAGAGCGGCAAATACATTTGGTGCATGGCCATATTCCTTGGTAAAGGAATCAATAAAGCTCTTAGCACCTGGATCCTCTGCGAAATAATGAGTAGAGAAGTAAGTATTGTTCAAAGCGGAAGCACCGGCAATATCAGCAACCTTTGGATCATCCCAGCCATCAGTACCCAGCATAGTAGCAGTAATACCGATTTCACGAGCCTGCTTTACAATCTTGCCTACTTCCTCATAATAAGCTGGTATGAAGATTACATCAGCATTAGCAGCCTTAATCTTGGTCAGAGCAGCCTTGAAATCCTGATCCTTGGCCAGGAAAGACTCCTGCATTACCACCTTGCCGCCAGCAGCCTCAAAAGTCTCCTGGAATACCTTGCCCAGGCTCTTGGAATAGTCAGAGCTGGAATCAATGTACATAACAGCAGTCTTAGCCTTTAGCTCCTTGCTGGCAAACTGAGCCATAACAGTACCCTGCTGTGGATCAATGAAGCAGCTGCGGAAAATATAAGGCTTTACAGCACCATTCTCAACAGTTACATCAGGATTGGTAGCTGCAAAAGCTATTACAGGCACCTTGTTATCAGTAGCCACCTGGGATTCAGCAATAACGTTAGCTGTTACAGCAGGGCCTACAATAACCTTGACACCATCATCAGAAATCAGCTTGGTAGCAGCATTTACAGCCTCAGCAGACTCAGATTTGTTATCTGCCTCCACCAGCTTAATCTGCTTGCCGTTAATACCGCCAGCCTCATTGGCCTCCTTAATAGCCAAGCGAAGGCCTTCCAGACCTGCATTACCATAGTTGGCCTGATTGCCAGTCATCTCAATATTGGCACCAACCTTAAATTCATCACTGGAACCACTATCCCCGCCACAGCCTGCAAATACTGTGCTCAGCATAGCTACACCTAAAACTGCACTTGCCAGACGTAGTTTTTTACTAAAAAACATAACCATTCCTCCTACTTATTAGTCATCTGTTAGTGGAGTACCCATACATTTTTTATATCCACTTTATGCTAATGGCAATATTATAGTTTACAAGTTTACACCTGTCAACACTTTCTTGTGTGTATTCAATGTACATTTATGCTTTTTATTCTCGCGTAGTGGATTATTGCAAGCAAAAATGAATTTATAATTATTATCCATAGATAATCAAAATAAACAATTTAAATTAATATTTCTCTTAATGTCTATTTTGTTATATAATAAAAGAGTTACATTATACGGAGGAGGGGTTTATTCTTGAATCTAAAAAACGTTATTAAAAGGTCTGGCCTTACTGTAGACTATGACCGTTCCAAAATCTATAATGCCATTGCCGGAGCTGCCAAGGAAATACCTGACAGCATGACTGATGAGGAAAAGGAAAGTATTACCAACCAGGTTGAGAATACCATTGCCAACCTTAGCAGTATTACCGTAGAAGAAATACAGGATGTAGTGGAGCAGGTGCTGATGAAGCAGGGCTTCTTCGATGTGGCCAAGCACTACATTATGTACCGCCAGCGCCATGCAGAGCGCCGTGAAGCTCAGAAAAACCTGATGAAAAGCTACAAGGATATTTTCTTTGCCGATGCTATTGATTCCGATATGAAGCGGGACAACGCCAATATCAACACTGATGCCTCTATGGGCATTATGCTGAAGCTGGGCGCCGAGGGTGCCAAGCATTTTGTTGACAACTATGTGCTGCCAGAGGAATTTGCCCAGGCAGACAAAAATAATTTCATTCATATCCATGATAAGGATTTCTCCTTGATTACCTTGAACTGCTGTCAGATAGATTTGCTGAAGCTGTTCCACGGTGGCTTCTCCACAGGTCATGGCTTCCTGCGGGAGCCAAATTCCATTCGTGCCTATGCTTCTCTGGCCTGCATTGCCATTCAGAGCAATCAGAATGATATGTTTGGCGGTCAGAGCATTAACGCCTTTGATTTTGCTATGGCTGAGGGTGTACACAAAACCTTCTGCAAGGCAGTAGCTGATGAAGCCTACAAATCTATGGTTTATCGCTTGGGCACTGAGATAGCTGGAGATGCCAAGGCTTTCCGGGATAAGTTCCGCAGCCATATGGACTATAGCCGCTGTCGTTTTACCGATGGAGATGCTCAGCCACCTCTGGAAGCTGTAGAAATGATTCTTCAGGCTCTGGAAGCCACCAAGCCAGAGGAGCTGACTGAGGCCTCTGTAGGGGATTTGACTCAGGATGCTGTAAACATCTATCATTTAGCCTGTGCCGATACCACTGAGGAAACCCATCAGGCTATGGAGGCCCTGATTCACAACTTCAACACCCTCCACAGCCGGGCTGGTGCTCAGGTTCCTTTCAGCTCCATTAACTATGGTATGGACACCAGTGCTGAGGGCCGATTGGCTGTTAGAGAGGTACTGAATGCTATTCAGGCCGGTCTGGGCAACGGGGAAACCGCTATTTTCCCTATTTCTGTATTCCAGCTCAAAGCCGGAGTCAATTACAACCCAGATGATCCTAACTACGATCTTTTCCAGCAGGCCTGCCGGGTAAGCTCCAAGAGATTGTTCCCTAATTTTGTCAACATAGATGCTCCATATAATTTGCAGTATTATCAGCCAGATAACTACAACTCCTATGTGGCTACTATGGGCTGTCGTACCCGGGTTATTGGCAATGTCAACGGCCCTAGCGAGGCTGGCAGCCGTGGTAATTTCTCCTTTACCACCATTAATCTGCCCAAGCTGGCTTTGGAGGCCAAGGGCAATCTGGACAAGTTCTGGCAGCTGCTGGATAAATACATCCAGATTAGCCATGACTATCTCCTGTTCCGCTTCCAGACCATCAAGGAAAAGCATGTTTA
This sequence comes from Anaerovibrio lipolyticus, assembly GCF_021531495.1. GTDB lineage: Bacteria > Bacillota > Negativicutes > Selenomonadales > Selenomonadaceae > Anaerovibrio. Next base: position 11,504 of record NZ_JADYTY010000012.1, on the reverse strand, counting down.
TAACTACCCATTCCTTATGGGACAGGGTGTCTGGATGGACAGCGACAAGCTAAAGGCTACCGATACCATAGAGGAAGTGCTGAAAAAGCACGCTTCCTTCTCCATTGGCTTCTGTGGCTTGGCCGAGTGTCTGGTGGCTCTCATTGGCAAGCATCACGGCGAAAGCGAAGCTGCTCAGGAGCTGGGCTTGAAGATTGTGGGACATATCCGTCAAAGAACTGATGAATATACCGATGCAGAATCCATTAACTGGAGCACCTTTGGCACCCCTGCCGAGTCCACTGCCGGCCAGTTCCAGCGGGCCAACCGCAAGAAGTTCGGCATTATTCCTGGTGTTACGGATAGAGATTATCTCACCAACAGCTCCCATGTGCCGGTTTACTATCCAATTCGGGCTTTGGATAAAATCCGCATCGAGGCCCCATATCATGAGCTGGAAAACGCTGGTCATATTGCCTATGTGGAAATGGACGGAGATCCATCCAAGAATGTAAAGGCCTTTGAAACATTGGTACGAGCTATGCATGATGCCAATATGGGCTATTTCTCCATTAACCATCCCGTAGATAGAGATCCAGTCTGTGGCTATACCGGCATTATTGAAAATGAATGTCCACATTGCCACCGTAAGGAAATCGTCACCGGTCACAAAACCATTAAGCGTATTGTTTAAAAATTAAATTTAACCACCAAAAAGGAGCTGTGACAAAGCCCAAGGCTATTTGTCCACAGCTCCTATTTTTGTATCCTGTTTAAGCCAAAGTATCAGCTAAAAAATCTACGCAGGCCGTTCAGAATGCCTTCTGCCGCCCGGTTAATACCAGCCTCAGAGTTCATCAGCTTTTCTTCCTTGTCATTGGAGATAAAGGCCATTTCCACCAAGGTAGCTGGCATATCCGTATGCTTTACCACATAGAAATTACAGCTCTTAGTTCCCCTATTCCCAGTACCTAAAGCCGTTACCACACCCTCAGATACATACTGAGCCAGCCTCTGGCTAGCCTTGGAGCCCTTGGTATAATAATACCCTGTGGTGCCGCTAGGCGTGCTGTTGGTAAAGGAATCCATATGCATGGAAATAAAGATGTCTGCATTGCCATCATTACCTACATCACAGCGAGCCTGCAGCTCCTCCACATCAGAAGCATTGGCCTTCTTAGGAGATACCTCTGTATCTGTGGTTCGTGTCATCAGCACCGTAGCCCCCTCTGCCTGCAGCAGCTTCTGCAAGGCCTTGGCCACCCGCAGTGTAACGCCCTTTTCCGTCACTCCTGTAGGCCCAATGGCGCCGCTATCACTGCCACCATGACCTGCATCCAGAGCAATGATCTTGCCCTTCAGCCCCGGGGTAAAGACAGGCTCCGTTGTAGTGCCACTTGGGGTAGTTACGCTTGGTGTAGTCTCCACCGTTTCACCCTTATTGTTATTATTAGACCCCGATGTATCAGGCTTTGGCTGTGGATTAAAATCTATACCGGAGTTCTTACTGCCTCCTCCTACCTTGCCAAAGTCCATAACCACTCTATAGGCCGTGGTGCCGCCCTTTAGGGCAAATACCTTGTAATTATTTTTCCCCATAGAGCTTTCTACCACCACCCGCACTGTAGAGCTGTCATGCTGGGCAATCCGCACCGCCTTGGCAAAACGGCTATCAATATTGGTAGCCTTCTTTACATTGGGACTAACCCAGGCATTCTGAATATCAATGATAATCCTCTGGGGATTGGAAATAACGCTAACCTTGTACTCCGTCTCCTTGGTGCCATCCACCACAATACGAGTTTTGTCTGCATCGGTGCTTACCCGAATGCCGGTAATCTCCGACATACTGCCAGCCCGCTGGGCAAATCCCGCTGCCTCAGCTCCTTGCTGTCCCCACAGCATCAGGCACATTGTCAGAAGCATCACCAGAGCAGACCATATTTTATTACCATCTATTTCCTTGCCATATTCCACGGTTCTGTCCTCCATATATGCTTAGAGCATATTCTGCAAAAATGCCACAGTTCTTTCCTGCTTAGGGTGAGCAAAAAACTCCTCTGGCTGACCTTGCTCCACAATCACCCCATCAGCCATAAACATAACATGGCTGGCCGCCTCTCTGGCAAAGGCCATTTCGTGAGTTACCACCACCATAGTCATATGCTCCTGGGCCAGCTCCCGCATGGTTTTCAAAACCTCCCCAGTCAGCTCCGGATCCAAGGCAGAGGTAGGCTCATCAAACAGCATAATCTCTGGCTTCATAGCCAAGGCTCTGGCAATAGCCACTCGCTGCTGCTGACCGCCAGACAATCTGCCGGGATAAGCATCCCGCTTGTCAAAAAGCCCAACCTTTCGCAAAAGCTCCTCTGCCTCTGGACGAACCTCCTCCACAGAACGCTTTTTTACCTGCACAGGAGCCTCCAGCAGATTCTCCATAACCGTCATATGAGGAAAAAGATTAAACTGCTGAAATACCATGCCTGTACAAGCCAAAATCTCCCTGGACTTGGCCTCATCCACATATTCTGCCCTGCCATCAGCTCCGTTTTCCGCCAAGGCACGACCCATAATCTCGATTTTGCCAGAGTCAATCTCCTCCAGACGATTGATACACCGCAGCATGGTGCTTTTGCCAGAACCAGAAGGACCAATAATAGCCAATACATCACCCTTGGCCACAGAAAAATCTATGCCCTTCAGCACCTCCAGCTCCCCAAAGCTTTTATGTATATCCGTCATTTTTAACATAATATTATTGGTCATATTTTGCATAATGTGCCTCCAGCTTCTTAAACGCCCAGGTAAGAACAAAGGTCATTACCAGATAAAATACACCGGCAATTACAAAAGGAGTCATATCAAACTCCCTCTGCACAATGGTACGAGCCACCCGCAGCAAATCATTCATGGCCAAAATATAAATCAGAGAGGTATCCTTTACCAGATTAATGGTTTCGTTGCTAATAGGCGGCAGTACGTGGCGAATCATCTGAGGAATGATAATCCGGCGCATGGTCTGAGGATAGGTCATGCCCAAGGTCTTGGCTGCCTCATACTGGCCCCGGCCAATGGCCTGAATGCCAGCCCGGAAAATCTCTGCAAAATAAGCCGCATAGTTCAGTACAAAGGCCAACAGAGCCGCTGCAATATCCGGCAGCATAATTCCCACCATAGGCAGGGCAAAATAAACAAACAAAAGCTGCAGCATCAGCGGCGTACCCCGCATAATCCACACATAAAACTCCATTAACAGCCGCAAAGGCTTCAAAGAGGAAATTCGTCCCAATGCCGCCAACAGGCCAATGGGCAGAGAAAGCACCAAGGTAATACAAAAAATCTCCAGTGTAACCTGGGTTCCCTCCAGCATCAGGGTAATTGTATGTAACAGATTATCCATAGATAAAAAAACACCCTTTCAAAACAAAAGCACAGTCGATTCTATTGTACTTCATACAGCACAAAAATAAAAGACCCCTCAATAAAATTAAGGAGCCTTTTACCCAAATTTTCATTAATTATTTGGTAATATCCTTGGCAAACCACTTTTCAGAAATCTTGGCTACAGTACCATCAGCCTTCATTTCATCAAATACCTTCTGCACCTCATCCCGCAGCTTCTGATCATCCTTGCGGAAAGCAATGCCAAACTGGCTTACAGTACCAATAACAGTATCAATAGCCTGAATCTCATCAGGATGCTTGCTGATATAGTAACGGCCGATAATCTCGTCACCTACTACAGCATCCAGACGGCCATTCTCCAAATCCATGAAAGCATTGATATAATCAGGATAGTATTTTACTTCCTTCATGGAAGCCTTCAGCTCTGGCTTGTTCTCAAAATACTCCTCAGTGGTACCACCGCTCTGAGTACCAATGGTCTTGCCAGCCAAATCAGCCTCACCAGCTACAGCCACCTTGCCATTCTTGGCTACAAACACAATCTGGCGGTTATCCATATATGGCTCACTGAACAGCATATTTTCCTTACGCTTGTCAGTAATATCCAGACCATTCCACAGAATATCTACCCGACCGCTTTTCAGCTCAGCTTCCTTGGAATTCCAGTCAATAGCCTTGAACTCCACCTCACGGCCCAAACGCTTAGCCACTTCCTTAGCCAGATCAATATCAAAGCCTACAATCTCATTCTTCTCATCCTTGAAACCCATTGGTGGGAAGCTGTCATCCAAGCCTACCACAATCTTCTTGGACTCTTCCTTCTGGGCAGAATTACTGCCGCAGCCTGCCAGGGCTGTTACCGCCAAAACCAGCATCATACACAGGGCAAAAATCTTCTTCATTCTTCGCACACTCCCTCTAGTGTCTTCATATTAACTGCTACTATTATACTTTATTTCATTAAAGTATGACAAGGGGAAATTACTAAATTTTTAATTTTTTTTGTTTTTTATCAACTGTACACGAGCACAGTTTTATTGTATAATAATAATAAGAGAAATTTTGATGAGAATAAGGTGGAAAAATACTTTAACTTAGGCGGTGATTTAGTGGTAACTATCAAAGAAATTGCAGATTTATGCGGTGTATCCAGAGGTACGGTAGACAGGGTTCTCAACAATCGTGGCAATGTAAAATCCGAGAAAAAAGCTCTTATCCTAAAGGTTGCCAAGGAAATGAAATATACTCCCAATCCAGCCGGCAAGGCTCTGGCAGCCCGGAAGCTAAAGCCCACTGTGGCTGTAGTTATGCCCTCCATTGGCATCAGCTTTTTTGATGTGGTTTTGGAGGCCATGCAGAAATCAGCTGCCTCCTACGCTATGTATGGCATGCAGGTACAGTGGTATCTCTCCAAGGGCTATAATGCCCAGGTGCAATACAATCAGCTTATGAAGCTAAAAGACAAGGTTAACGCTGTAATTCTTATGCCAATTAATGACGAATGCATCTGTCAGGCTATCAAGGCTCTAACAGATAATGGAGTATTTGTGGTCACCATTAACACAGATATTGAGAACTCCACCCGCAATTGCTATGTAGGGACAGATTATTTTAACGGGGGCTGTACCGCTGGAGCCTTGTTGCAGCTCCTTCACAGGGGACAGCTTAATGTAGGTATTACTCTGGGTTCTCTCCAGATTTTGGGACATCAGCAAAGACTAGAGGGCTTCCGTCATCTACTCCAGAGCAATACCCAAGCCAAAATCCTAGGTATCGTAGAAGATCAGGATGACGAGATTCTTTCTTATGAAAAGAACCTGGCCTTGCTGAGAGAACATCCAGAGATAAATGCTATCTTTGCCGCCACCTCTGGTGGTATCTATGGGGCTTGTCGGGCTATTATGGCCTGCCAGCCTTCCCATGATATGACCGTGGTGGTCTTTGATAATCTTCCTACCACTGTAGAGCTGATGGAGCAGGGCATCGTACAGGCCACCATCTACCAGCATCCCCGCCGACAGGGACAGATTGCCATGCAGATAGTTTTTGATTATCTGGTGAATGGCAAAGCTCCCGAAAAGGAGCTTTATCTCCTAACCAACGAGATTCGTATTAAGGAAAATATTTCCGCTACCACAGAAAGCCAGTAAACATTATGTAATAAAAATCGCCGCCCTGTCTAAAACAGAACGGCGATTTTTTATACTTTGTATTCATATTTACCTACATTGCCATTTGCTTGTTAGCGAAGTCACTGATATAATTGCTTTCAACAATATCAGCCCACTTCTCAGGTGGATAATGGTAGAATATTTCCGGATTTTCACCTGCGCGCTTCATTATTTGCGTTTTATTCATCATCTCTCCAGCAGTTCGGCCAGGGTATCCTTTTTTTACTAATGCTAATTTTGTAAAGCAATAATAAAATCTTTCATTACTCATTTTGTTTACATATCTATCTAATACCACATTAATCAACCTCCTTGCTGCCAAACTTTAACGAGGCAATAGCCCTAGAAGATTTGAATACAGTTTGCTGTCCAAAGCCATTTTTGCCTACTGCATCATAAAAATCATCTATAGACATCCCGCGTATCTTAGCCATGTATATAATCCTACCAACAGACTTTCCGTCCAACATAGGACCACTGATACAATCGTAATCAGCTAGCAAATCCTGTTTTCTCATCCTGTTGCTATACACATGATTTCTCCATTCATCAGTACTACTTGTAAAGATTTTTTCTTTTAATTTGGATGTATCAGCATAAAAGGACACAACAGCTGCATCATCACCAAATAATTTCTTTGCCCATGACTGTGCTTGACGGAAATCTTCTGTCATATAAAATCCAAGCCCAAAATCAGCATCATTTCTTCCTTTATTTATATCAATACCATTATTTAGTATAGAATTAGCAGATTTATTATTTGTTCCATGATAAAACTTTCTTATCATTTTCCTTCCTCCGATTTAATTATATAAAATCTGTAAGAAATTGTAAATGAAATAATTTTTCATGGCATTGGCCGTGTTCGTGAGACCTCCCTAAGTAAGAACACAATCTTTCTCTCCATCTACCTGGTATTCATGTCCTACTGGCTCTCCCAAATCAAATTCAGCCAGCATATATTTTCCATATACACAAAAAGAGCAGCTCCGGAGAGCTGCTCTAAATTGTTTAATTGTTTCGCCTTGGCGAAATTCCTGCTAATCCGGAGATTAGAACATGAAGTCAACACGGGTGAATACGCCGGTAGCCTTGTCGTCAGTACCACGAGCTGCACCAGTATCCTTACCGTTGAAGTACTTAGCAGTAGCAACAATGTTCTTAGCAAAGGTGTAGTCAGCACCGATCTCCCAGCCCTTCAGAGTTGCGAAACCATCAGCACCATTTATGAAGTCATAGGTTGGAACGAGAGTAGCAAATGGAGCCAGCTGACGGTATGCTACATAAGCACCCCAGGAACCAGCATCAGCTGCATCAGCGCCCTTGTAGTCCAACTCAATGCTGTAAGCATTGTTCTTTACATCTTGACCAACTTTTGCGTTTTCTACAGAAGGACCCCAAGCATAGTCACCAGTCAGCTTTACATTCTTGTCGAATGCATAGCCAACACCCAAGTCGACGATATGATAGGAACTGTTCTGCTCACTATCCTTCTGATATGTATGAGTAGCCAGAACATTGTGATAGCCAAGGCCAGCATCCCACTTACCGTTAGCATAGTTAGCCTCTACAGCCCAATAGGTAGCAGCATCTTCATCCTTAGTACCATATACCAATGCATTATTAATTACCTTACCAGTATCATCCTTCTTGGTCAATACACTGGTACGGCCAGCAGTAGCCTTTACCTTCCAAGCCTCAGTAGGAGCATAGGTGAACTCAGCACCAGTTACATTATCATCCATTACCAAACCATGGGAAGCATCAGAGAAAGTACCAAAACGGCCCAGCTTTACATTGAACTTGCCATACTGGCCCTCAGCCCATGCCTTGGAAATATCTTTGCTGATATTGCCATCCTGATCCTTGTCGAAATCTGCATCAATACGAGCATGAGCAGTCCAGTTCTCATTGATGGTCATGGTAGGCTCAAGACGAAGCTTCAATACATTAGTCTCAGGCTCTCTGTGCTTACCCTCAGCTGCGAAATTAGTAGTAGTCCAGTCATAACGGAGCATGCCTTCCCACTTAACATTGTCAGTCTTAGCCTCCAGATCAGCTACGCGAACGCCCAGGTTAGCCAGCTCATCGGAGAACTCAGCAGCCAATTTGTCAATCAGAGCCTTGTTGTTGTTGTCAGCAGCATCGGACTTAGCCATAGCCTTTGCAACAATCTGAGCCATTTCATAACGGCTCATGTTCTGGTCACCAACATAGGTGCCATCGCCATAACCGTTAATAATACCATCCTGTACCAGCTGAGCAACAGCATCATATGCCCAATGATCAGCAGGAACATCAGCGAAAGGATTAGCAGCTGCAAAAGTAGTGGAAGCAGCGCCTACTACCAGAGCGGTAGTCAATGCGGATACGAGAGTCTTCTTCATAAAGAAACATCCTCCTTCAATAAAACAAATAAACCTCATCTGTTGAAGGTGAATGCCAAGAAGCCTTAGTCCAAGAGTTGCCTTGTTTCCTCTGCAATGTACTTCTCTATTCACTTTCAACACAAACTAAGTTTAGCACAATCTGCACATAAAATCAAGCCCAACTAAGAATTTTTTCATCCTCCACAGCCCAACTCCCTAAATACTTTGGCATATACACAATATTGTGTTATAATTCTCGTGTGCCTGCTGTGTGCCAGCTCCCCCTAAGAAAGGAGGTAGCCTTATTGGATCTGCTTGACACGTTTGTGGTCACTGTCCTGGCAGAAATAGTTTCTTACTATATCTGCAAATGGCTGGATAGATTTTGACGCGAGGTACAAAGCCTGGAGTCCTAAGCCCAACTCCCTAAAAAATGGGAATAGAAAACCCCTGATGCACCACCATCAGGGGTTTTCCTGTGCCTTAATATTAGACCCAATTAACACGTCTAGCTTTCGCTATGTGTTTATACTACCATAAAATGCGTTTTTTTACAAGCAAAATTTCTAGTTTCTATTTCTCATAGTCCACCATAATCTAGTACACATTTTAGTTGAATTTCTGAAAAGAATATAGTACAATATGTATAAGAAATTCCTATAACATTATCGTAAAGTAGAAGGCACTACCGATAGACGGTTAGCCCGATTTGTAGCGAGAAATGGCCGCTTAGTTTACCGGACTGGGGCGGCTATTTCTGTTTATTAAGGTCTTTGCAACAAAAAACTCCAGCAAAAACTGGAGTTTTTTGTTTACTTATTTTTAAGGTGGAAAATAGCGATTTCTGGCGGGCAGCCCAACCGAAAGGGAAACCAGCTTCCGTTACCACAATGAACATAGAGCGCTGTATTTTCCTCATGATACCAGCCACGCATATATTTGAATACTGGCGGTGCCAAAGGAATCCCCAGGCACCCCAACTGCCCCCCATGAGTGTGACCACTTAGCACCAGATCCGCATTATATTTAGCAGCTGTCTGAACAAAATCCGGATGATGAGCCAACAGTATTTTTACAGCATCGGATGGAATATCTTCCATAGCCATGGCTGTATAGGCTTCCTGCAGCAGCTGGAACTGCTCCCTTTGCATAGGATAATCCACCCCCGCAATATACAGTGGTCGCTCACTCTGCAAAACCAAGGCATGATTATTCACCAGATTATGTATTCTTGTTTCTGCCAAGGCTGTTTCCAAAAGGGCAATTCCCCGAAAATGCTCATGATTTCCCCGACAATAATAGATACCGTAGGGAAATCTCTCCACATAGCTATCCACCAATTTAGCCGCTTTAATGGTTGTCCCAGCATTGTCAAACAAATCTCCGGTTATAACCAGAGCATCTACTTGCTGCTTTGCTGTACGCTCCAACAGCTCCTGCAGCATATCCAAATCAAAAAAAGGCCCCAAATGAATATCACTAAGCTGGGCAATAGAAAAGCCCTCCAGCTTTTCCCCCAATTTCTCTATAGGCACATTATAGGAACGAAGCACCGTTTCATTTCGCTCCACCAGGGAACCATAAAAACTGGCTCCTGCTGCTATACAGGGCAGCACCAAGGCACCCTTGGCAAATTTCCTACGAGATTCATCCACAGGCACCTGCCGACATCGACCATAAATATATCTTATCAGCAAGGCTATAGCCAGCAATCCTATGGAAAATATCTGCAGCATCAGCCAGATGGCAATGGCCTGCAATACCAGCTCAGCCACTGGGCCAGTATAATTCCGTCCCCAGCATACCCCCAACCCAAAGATAGAGGCCATATTCACCACCAGCATCCACCGCTGCAGTTTTCTATACCTTTCTCCCCACATCTGCCTTTGCAATATATGTCCCACAATATGCAGTAAAGAAATCACCGCTGCCACTATAACCATAAAGCCCATACCACTACCTCGCTTGACAATCACATATATTTTCTATTTAGTAGTATGACACAAATTTATGAAAATAATCTAAATACAGCTTCTGTGGCAATATGCTGTTATCTAAAAAGCCAAAACAAATTTAAGGCAACAAAAAACCGGACATAATGTCCGGATAATTTCTGGTGCGGTTGATGGGACTTGAACCCATACGTCTTGTGAACACTACCCCCTCAAAGTAGCGCGTCTGCCAATTCCGCCACAACCGCATATTCAATTGAAGTATTAATTTTGAAAATAAAAATGGTGCGGTCGAGAGGACTTGAACCTCCATGATATTGCTATCACTAGCGCCTGAAGCTAGCGCGTCTGCCAATTTCGCCACGACCGCATGTTACTTATTTATTTTAACATCTTTTCAGTGATGTTGTCAAGCGTTTTTTTATTTTTTTGGTGCCGAGGACCGGAATCGAACCGGTACGGTTGTTTCCAACCGCGGGATTTTAAGTCCCGTGCGTCTGCCAGTTCCGCCACCCCGGCAGCAACTAATGGAGCGGGTGATGGGAATCGAACCCACGTGACCAGCTTGGAAGGCTGGGGCTCTACCATTGAGCTACACCCGCAGGTCATCAATGGAGCTGGCGAGAGGAATTGAACCCCCAACCTGCTGATTACAAGTCAGCTGCTCTACCAATTGAGCTACACCAGCGTATCAATGGTGCCTCAGAGCGGAATCGAACCACTGACACGGGGATTTTCAGTCCCCTGCTCTACCAACTGAGCTACCGAGGCATAATGGCGACCCGAAGGGGACTTGAACCCCTGACCTCCGCCGTGACAGGGCGGCATTCTAACCAACTAAACTACCGGGCCATGATATGGTGGGCGCTAACGGGATCGAACCGCTGACATTCTGCTTGTAAGGCAGACGCTCTCCCAGCTGAGCTAAGCGCCCGAAAAATGGTGTCCCACCGGAGACTCGAACTCCGAACCTGCTGATTAAGAGTCAGATGCTCTACCAGTTGAGCTAGTGAGACATAATATGGTGACGCGTACGGGATTCGAACCCGTGAAGCCGCCGTGAAAGGGCGGTGTCTTAACCGCTTGACCAACGCGCCATATCAAGTGGTCAATACCTCCTAGACGGTACTCATGGTGGCTCACCCGGGATTTGAACCCGGGACACCCTGATTAAAAGTCAGGTGCTCTGCCAACTGAGCTAGTGAACCGTCTGGCTGGGGTAGCTGGACTCGAACCAACGATGCGGGAGTCAAAGTCCCGTGCCTTAACCAACTTGGCTATACCCCAATTACCCCAGGGGTAAAAATGGCTCCTCGAGCAGGATTCGAACCTGCGACAGCCTGATTAACAGTCAGGTGCTCTACCGACTGAGCTATCGAGGAATGTAACTGGCGATTTCCTATCCTCCCAGGCCGTCTCCAGCCAAGTACTTTCGGCGTTTATGTGCTTAACTACTGTGTTCGGAATGGGAACAGGTGGGACCACATAGCCAACATCACCAGATATACAGTTGTGTTATACATCAGATGTACACACAAAACTTCACAGAAACAACCCTGACATTAGGACTTGTAATTAAGCCCTCGACTTATTAGTACTGGTCCGCTTCGAATGTTGCCACTCTTCCA
>NZ_JADYTY010000129.1 GCF_021531495.1 Anaerovibrio lipolyticus | reverse complement strand
ATTCCGAACACAGTAGTTAAGCACATAAACGTCGAAAGTACTTGCTTGGAGACGAGCTGGGAGGATAGAAAATTGCCGGTTAAAAGAGGTTACTGTAAAGTAGCCTCTTTTTGTCGTACATAATTATTACTGATATGGCGATATGGGAGTACCCTTTCAGGCACGCTCTCGCTACTTTTCTCGCCTAGCGGTACTAAAGCTCTCA
>NZ_JADYTY010000128.1 GCF_021531495.1 Anaerovibrio lipolyticus | reverse complement strand
ATCTGGCTTGAAATCATGTGTGCATGATTTCCTATTTGCATTGTTTAGTTTTCAAGGAACACTGCTTTCTCACCGGCTTTGTAAAATCTTTATCTGATTTTTGTAAGCTATCTGTGTGAGTCAGCTTTTATATAATACCTCATTAAGTTCCTTTTGTCAAGAACTTTTTGAAATATTTTTTATCGCTTCTTTCAAAGCAACCTCGGCAAGCGTTCAGCTCCAAG
>NZ_JADYTY010000127.1 GCF_021531495.1 Anaerovibrio lipolyticus | reverse complement strand
AAGTGTCATGCCCCTCCGGCTGTTGCCGAATCATTCTGCCTTTACTGTACTTAATAGCCACATCAGAGATAGTGTAAACTAAATATCGCTCGTCGCGGGATAAATTGACACAGCGGTCACTTTATCCCGGGCAATATGTCGCTGGCATATTGCCCGCTCCTAGCTAAGCCTAGCGGATGCTAAATTCCTTCTTCGCCTTACGGCTTGAACTCATTAAGCACCGAGGC
>NZ_JADYTY010000126.1 GCF_021531495.1 Anaerovibrio lipolyticus | reverse complement strand
ACAGGAAATGCAAGATTTTGGTTACAATAAAGGTAAAGCAGAGGGCAAAATTGAAGGTAAAATTGAGGGTAAAATTGAGGGTAAAATCGAGGGTAAATTTGAAGGTAAGATTGAGTCTATAAAGGAATTGATGCGTAATTTGAACTTATCTCCTGAGAAGGCCATGAAGGCTCTTGGAATTGCTCCTTCTGAATTCAATCGCTATATCTCTTTACTTTAAACAGAAACTA
>NZ_JADYTY010000125.1 GCF_021531495.1 Anaerovibrio lipolyticus | reverse complement strand
TGCATTGTTTAGTTTTCAAGGAACACTGCTTTCTCACTAGCTTTTTGTAAGCTCTCTGTGTGAGTCAGCTTGTTTATAATAACTCATTCTCGCAAGTTTGTCAAGCACCTTTTAAAAAATTATTTTTAAAAGTTTTTGACGCTCTTTTAAGCAAGAAAAAATGGTGGGCAGGGATGGATTCGAACCATCGTAGCCTACGGCGACGGATTTACAGTCCGTTCCCTTTAACCA
>NZ_JADYTY010000124.1 GCF_021531495.1 Anaerovibrio lipolyticus | reverse complement strand
GGAGGGGCATGACACTTTTGCGTCGGGAGACTCCTGCTTTTGCGCAGCAAAAGTGGCCCCGGTGGCACTCTCTGTCATTACGGACTCTGTGAATTGGCTCAGCGACAAGCGGTATCTGTGCGTAAGAATAAATCATCAAGCAGGGCCATTAAGTCGGACAGAGCAAAAGTCGTTATGACCGCAGGCTGTATTTCGAGAAAATTTTGATTTCATATTTACGATAGTAGAGAGATA
>NZ_JADYTY010000123.1 GCF_021531495.1 Anaerovibrio lipolyticus | reverse complement strand
AGGACCAAGGTGTGTTATTAGAACTACCATTGCATATGGGGCGGGAGAGTTGTCACTCCCGCCCCATTATTTTGTGTGTGCAAATTCTGCTTTGCCGAGCTAAATGCTAATCTTAGCAATGGCATACATATACGATTTCTGTAGGCATGACATATGCCCTTACATGCACGCTCGCGCTATATTGATGTGCCTCACGCTGCTAAACTCATTTAATCGCATGAAAAGCTTCACGATGTTC
>NZ_JADYTY010000122.1 GCF_021531495.1 Anaerovibrio lipolyticus | reverse complement strand
GCACCTCATAAAGGTGCAACCCACGGAACATCACAAAAATAGTGTTCCGCTTTGTGTTCCGGCTACCGCACCTTGTACCGCACCTTCAAAAGGTTCTAAGGAGGTGCAGTGACATTCTCTTATCCCTTATGCCGCAAGGCCTCCCAGCGCCCTAATATAAAGAAAAAGAAAAAAAGATTTCCGTTTTGCTAGTTTTACCTAGTTCGATAGTATACATTCTGATAGCTAACCTTAGTATGAA
>NZ_JADYTY010000121.1 GCF_021531495.1 Anaerovibrio lipolyticus | reverse complement strand
CAGGCTAACCAGTCCAGCTCCAACGTACTGTCCCTGCTCCAGTAAGAGCATAGCTAGGATAGCTGGTTGATGGCAAATCTATTTAGATAAGCTGTCAATTTACTATGATATATTCAGTGGCAAGGTTCCGCCTGTCACCGAAATATATAAATTAAATATACTAATTCCACACCCCTTCTTGTTGCTAGCCTGAAGGACCAAGGTGTGTTATTAGAACTACCATTGCATATGGGGCGGGAGAG
>NZ_JADYTY010000120.1 GCF_021531495.1 Anaerovibrio lipolyticus | reverse complement strand
TAATGCTCTTGTACAGAATTATTTGCATGCTTCCATAATTGCTGCAATTAATCTTTACCTTTTGTTTTCAAGGAAATTAAAATTGAGTGTTATCATCGTGATAGGTTTATTTTTGCAAAGGATTTTTTTATGTCCATTCTGGGCACAACTTAAATGTCGTCTCATATTTGGAGCGGCTTTTTTTCACAAAAACGCAGCCATCAATATGTATGATAGACTGCGTTTGCGAATAGTTTCTGTTTAAA
>NZ_JADYTY010000011.1 GCF_021531495.1 Anaerovibrio lipolyticus | reverse complement strand
CAGCGACAAGCGGTATCTGTGCGTTAGTATAAATCATCAGATAGGGCCATTAAGTCGGACAGAGCAAAAGTCGTTATGACCTCAGGCTGTATTTCAGAAACCTTTGACATAACGACTTTCATTTCCAATATTTAGGGAGATAGGCAACTCGGCAAATCAAAATTTGCACCGCCTACAAATTCATTACCCCATAATGCACCTTGGAATACTTTCCCCCCATAATTTTCTTAAACCCTAATCTGCCAAATTCCTCACTGCCATTGGCTTCCTTCATCACAACTCTGCTTCTGGCCACCCGTTTGGCTTCCTCCACCGCCTCCACCGACAAGGCTGCATGATTGGCCACACTGCGCAATGGAGAGATTCCATTACTGGCAGTTAAGGGCTTGCGAAACATGGGATCAAAATACACCACATCATAGGCATTATCCGGCTGTTGCCGCAAATAGTCCAAATAATCCATATTAACCACTTCTACACGGCGCATAGCCCCATAAAGGGGATAATTTCCCGGCAGAAAATGCTGCAAACCATGACCAGTAACCGCTGCAATCAAGGGACTGCTTTCTACTCCAACCACACGGCCCTTTTCCCCCACGCCAAAGCTGGCCACAATAGCATCTGCCCCAAAGCCCAAGGTACAATCCAGGACAGACATCCCCTCCTGCAGCCCCATAGCCTCTGACATATGGTCCTTTTCCCCCTTGCGGAGATTCTTTACCCGCAGTTGGGACATATTGGGGTGAAAAAACATTTCCCCAGAACTGCTATTCAGCTTCAGCTCCTGAGGATACGCCACCAGCACTGCCTCCACAGCATATTTCTCCATCAGCTTGCCCACAGATTCCTTATGCCGTTCCACATAATCTATCTGAAGCCTTGCTGATAGCTCCTGAGCCAAAGCCACACTTTCCTCACGACATTTTCTTTCCGTTGTAACAATTGCTTTCACCAACCAGCAAAGCCCCCTTCTCCTTGGCTAAAATCCTGTTCTTTTAAACATTTTGGCCAGCTCATCACTGCTAAATTTAATAATCGTAGGCCTGCCATGAGGACAGGTATAAGGCATAGCTGTATCATTCAGCTCCTGCAGCAATATTTCCATCTGACGATAATTCAGCTTGAAGCCAGCCTTAATAGCTGCCTTACAGGCTGTAGTAGCCAAAACAGCCTGTCTTAGCTCTGCTGCCGTAGGTCTGTGCAACTCCTCCATGGAAGCCAGCACCTCTCGAATAAATTCCTCTGCCTGACTACTAGGCACATCAGCAGGTACCTCCATTAAGCGGAATTGATTAGGACCGCTAGGCTCCAGACCAAAGCCAAGACCAGCTAGCAGCTCCAGATTTTCCTCAATAATCTGACTTTCATGGGTACTAAAATCCAAAATCAAATGCACCAGCAGCTGCTGACTAGGAATATGCTCCGCCTGAGCAGAAAATCTATCAAAAAGCACCCTTTCATGGGCTGCATGCTGATCCACAATATAGAGGCTATCTCCGTCCTGAGCAATAATATAGGTATCATCCACCTGACCAATAGGAATCATACCTGCTGTTGGCAATTTTTCCTCTTCATCAACTACTGATTGTACCGATTTTACTGATTTATCCTGAGCCAGAGCTATCGTCCCCTCTTGCCAGGTCATAGCAGGCTTTTCTTCCCTAAGAGGGAAGTTCATAACTGACTGACCAAAATTTAGTTCCTGTAGTCCCTTTTCCACATGCTGCTGTACATGATCGGCCTGGGCAGCTAGCTGACCAAGCTGTCCCACCTGTCCCTTAGGCCGTACTGCATCCAGCACAGCCTTGTACACCGCCTTAAAAATCCTGCTCTCATCTTCGAATTTCATTTCCGTCTTTTGCGGATGAACATTAACATCAATAGTGTGCTGAGGCATCTCTATATTAAGTGCTATCAAAGGATAACCGCTCTTGGGAATTAAGGCGTGATAGGCATTATCTATAGCCTTAGCAATAGCCCGGCTGGCAATAATTCGTCCATTTACAATAAATGTCTGCCAACTGCGGCTGCTGCGAATAGCTGATGGCTTGGATACAAAGCCCCACAGCTTAATATCCTCATCCTCAAATTCCAAAGGCAAAAGAGACTGACCTACAGAAGCCCCATAAAGACTTTGCAGGGTTTCCTTCAAATCCCCCCGCCCAGGGGTAGCAAGAGAAGATTTATTATTATTTATCAGCTTAAAGGCAATCTCTGGATGAGAAATCGCCAGCTTAATAATAAATTCATTAATCCTGCCAGATTCAGTATTGTTGGTTTTCAGAAATTTTTTGCGAGCTGGAGTATTGAAAAACAAATCCTCCACTCGAATGGTGGTGCCAAGATTACAGCCTGCCGCCCCTATCTCTGTGGTTTTGCCACCAGTGATTTTTATCTCCGTCCCCAGCTCAGCTCCAGCCTGTCTAGTCTGAAGGTTAAATCTGGAAACAGAGGCAATGCTGGGCAAAGCCTCTCCACGAAAGCCCAGGGTGGCAATAGCCTGCAAATCATCTACCTGAACAATTTTGCTGGTAGCATGACGCAAAATAGCCTTTTCCGCATCCTCCCGGCTCATGCCGATACCATTGTCTGACACCCGCATAAAGCTGGTGCCCCCAGCCATAATCTCCACCTCAATACGATCGGCTTTGGCATCAATGGCATTTTCCACCAGTTCCTTAATTACAGAAGCAGGCCGTTCTACTACCTCGCCAGCGGCGATTTTGTTAATGGTATTATCATCCAAGACATGAACAAAGCTCATCCCAGACCAGCCTCCTTCTTCGCCTGCTGCTGCAGCTTGTACAGCTCATTCATAGCCTCCAATGGCGTCATGGTCATAACATCCAGTTTAAGCAAATCCTCGGTGAGAGTATTGCCAAAAAGGGAGCCCATGCCATTTTCCTGCTCCTGAGCAGGGTGATCTTTTTCCTGCTGTACTCTTGCCACCTCTGCCACAGTATCCAAGCCGTTTTCCTCCAAGCTGGCCAAAATCTTTTCAGCCCTGTTGGTAACAGCCTTGGGCAGTCCAGCCAAACGAGCCACATGAATACCATAGGATTTGTCTGCTGCCCCAGCAATAATCCGCCGCAGGAAGGTAATATCTCCCCCCTTATCCTTAACAGCAATACAGAAATTCTTGATTTTTTCATTTTCCAAATCTGTCAGCTCATGATAATGGGTAGCAAAAAGAGTTTTGGCATGAATCTTGGCCTCCATATGCTCAATAACGGCTCTGGCAATGCTCATACCATCAAAGGTACTGGTTCCACGACCTATTTCATCCAAAATAACCAGACTATTGGAGGTAGCGTATTTGAGAATCTGAGCCACCTCGTTCATCTCCACCATAAAGGTACTTTGACCACTAACCAAATCATCACTGGCACCTATGCGGGTAAAAATCCTGTCCACAGGAGAAATATAGGCCTCCCTGGCAGGTACAAAGCTGCCAATCTGAGCCATAAGCACCAGCAAAGCAGTCTGCCGCATATAGGTAGATTTACCAGCCATATTAGGGCCGGTAATCAGCATAATCTCACAATCATTGTGATTCAATTTGGTATCGTTAGGCACAAACAGCTCCCGCTGAAGCAGCCGCTCCACCAAAGGATGCCGTCCCTCTCGAATATCAATCTGGCCATTAGCAGTCAAAACTGGACGGACATAATTATAATTATCTGCCGCCTCCGCCAAGGCTGTAAGCACATCCAATACAGCTATCTGACGGGCAGTATTCTGTATATCTCCTAGCTGAGCCTTAATGGTATCCCGCAGCTCCACAAAAAGATTATACTCTATGGTAACAATTTTTTCCTGGGCTCCCAAAATCTTGGTTTCAAATTCCTTTAGCTCCTGAGTAATATACCGCTCTGCATTAGCCAAGGTCTGCTTGCGGACATAATGCTCCGGCACCTTGTCTGTACCGCTGTTCCGCACCTCAATATAGTAGCCAAATACCTTGTTGTAGCCAATCTTCAAATAGCGGATACCAGTTTTTTCCTTTTCCTGCTCCTCCATAGACTGCAATAACTGCTTGCTGTTGTGGGCAATTTGACGGTATTGATCCAGCTCCTCATTGTAGCCATCCTTAATAATGCCACCCTCCCGAATAGTCAGGGCTGGATCATCTACAATGGCCTGTTCCAACAAATCAGCCAATTCATCATAAAGATGTATCTCCCTATGACAACCTTGCAAAAGGCCAGCTTGACACTGCTCCAAGCTGCTGCGGATAGCTGGCAAGGCCTGAAAGGAGCTGCGGATAGCTACCAAATCTCTAGCGTTGGCACTGCCTACCTCTATGCGGGTAAGGAGGCGTTCAAAATCATAGATATTTTTGCAAGCCTCCTGCAGCTGCTGGCGCAGGAGGAAATTTTCCTTTAGCTCCCCCACAGCATCCAAGCGTTTGTTAATGGAAGCTATATTCATCAAAGGATATTCCAGCCATTTTCTTAGCAATCGAGTCCCCATGGCAGTATGAGTAAAATCCAATACCGCAAAGAGAGTGCCCTTTTTGCCTCCATCCCGCAGATTCCTAGTAATTTCCAGATTTCGCAGGGTATAGGTATCCACCACCAGATTGTCTGCATAATCCAGCTTGGTAAGCTGAGACAGCTGGGACAAATCCGTCATAACCGTGTTGTGGAGATATTCCAACAGGGTAGCTACCGCAATTTCCCCAGCCCCCTTTTCGGGCCGATTATTAATATCAAAATGTTGAACAATAAGATTGTCAATCTCCTTGGCTGGTTCAGCAATTTCCGTAAAAATACAATGTTCCAGCCTTAGCTTGACAAATTTCTCCAACTCCTGCCTCTGGCTAAGCTGGCCCAAAATCAGAATCTCTGGCAGCATTAATCTATACAGCTCGTCGCAAAGAACCTGCAAGCTGTCACTGCCCTTGTAGATACCATAAAAACACTCACCAGTGGAAATATCTGCCCCAGCCAGCACCAGCTCCTTGTCCTGCTCATAGATCAGGGCAATATAATTATTCTGAGCTGCTTTCAAGGCTCCCTCCTCCAAAATGGTGCCGGGAGTAACTACCTTGACTACCTCTCTTTTGGTTAAGCCCTTGGCCTTGGGATCTCCTATCTGCTCTGCTATAGCCACTCGATAGCCCTTGGCTACCAGCTTGGCCAGGTAGCCATCTACAGCGTGATAGGGTACACCACACATGGGATTTTTATTTACATCTCCACTTCGGCTAGTGAGAGTCAGCCCCAACTCTCGAGAAACCACCGCTGCATCCTCAAAGAACATTTCATAGAAATCACCCAAACGAAAGAAAAGAATCTCCTTGGGATGCTTCTGCTTGATTTCCATGTATTGCTTTTGCATAGGGGTAAGTTCCATAATATCTCCTGTTCTATCTGAATCTATTTTCAGGCCTCCAAAGCACCCTTCAATATCCAGGTCTGGGCCTGCTGTATATTTACCTTAACCAAATCTCCCGGCCTTTCCTTGCCAGTATACTGCCAAAGCACCAGCTTGTTGGTATCTGTACGGCCATTCCACACCCTTTCATCCGTATGACTTGGCCCCTCTACCATAACCTCAAGAGTCCGGCCCACCAACTGCTGGTTGATTTCCAGACTAATGCTGTTCTGCAGCTCCATCAGGCGGTTCAAACGCTGATGCTTAACTGCATCCTCCACCTGATTGTCCATTTCTGCTGCTGGTGTACCAGACCGCTTAGAATAAATAAAGGTGTAGGCCTGGTCATAACGAATTTCCTCAATAAAGGCCATAAGCTGCTGGAAATCCTCCTCGGTTTCCCCAGGAAAGCCTACGATTAAATCCGTAGTAAGACTGGACTCTGGCACAGCAGCCCGGATACGAGCGACCAAATCCCGATACTGCTCCACCGTATAAACTCGATTCATAGCCTTGAGAATCCGATTACTGCCGTACTGCACTGGCAAATGAAAATGTCGGCAGATATGCTTGCTGTTTTTGATGACCTCAATAACCTCATTGCTAAGATCCTTTGGATGGGAAGTCATATAGCGTACCCGCTGAATGCCCTCTACCTTGTCTACCATCTCCAAAAGCTGGGCAAAGGTTGCCTTTTTATGATCTTTGCCATAGGAGTTTACATTCTGTCCCAGCAAAGTAACCTCCTTGTAGCCCTGAGCCACAGCCTCCTGTACCTCCCGCACAATATCCTCTGGCAGTCTGCTGCGCTCCCGGCCTCTTACATAAGGAACTATGCAATAGGTGCAAAAGTTGTTACAGCCATACATAATAGGAATCCAGGCGGAAAGGGCTGTATTACGCTGAATGGCCACATCCTCTGGCATTTCGCTTTCCCGCAGCTCTGTGTCCACCACATGCTTTACATTGGCAGCCTCCAGCTTCTGGATAGTGCTAACCACCTCATGAATTTTATTGGTGCCCAGTACAAAATCAATATGTGGTGCACGCTTGATTAGCTTTTCCCCTTCCTTCTGAGCCATACAGCCGGTAATGCCTAGAATCAAATCCGGATTACGGCGCTTTAGAGCCTTGATTTCTCCGATTTTGCCATATACCTTATCCTCTGCTGTTTCCCGAACGCAGCAGGTATTAATAATAATTAAATCCGCCTGGTCCATCTCTTCCACAGACTGATAGCCCAGCTTGGCCAGCTCTCCCTCCATGCGCTCTGCATCACTGAAGTTCATCTGACAGCCGTAGGTTAAAAATTTTACGTGTTTTTTGCTCATTTATCCTTTGCTCATCCTTTATATTTATTGTACATTATATCTAAAGCTGATATACTATTTTACACTAAAAAGGGCAAAAATGGAATACCAGAACAAGGGGGAATTGGCTTATGACAACAGGGATAATTGCAGAATACAACCCATTTCACAATGGACATAAATATATGCTAAAACAAATCAGGGAGCAATTCCCCCAGGAACCAATTATTATTTGTCTTAGCGGCAGCATTACCCAGCGGGGAGAAATGGCTCTACTGGACAAATGGACCAGGGCCAAATTGGCTGTTCTGGGAGGAGCCAATCTGGTTATTGAACTGCCTGCTGTTTTTGCCTGTCGTAGTGCCGAAGCCTTTGGGCAGGGAGGGACTGCATTACTAACTGCCACAGGTGTAGTGGATAGACTGGCCTTTGGCACAGAATACCCTGATTTAGTCCAGCTGAAAAAGGCAGCTTCCTTTGAGCCAGATGTATATTCTGGAGAACTGCAACAACTGTTACAACGGGGCTTGTCCTATGGAGCTGCTATTACCACTCTAATGAGTGAAAAACTCCATTTGCCAGAAGCCATGCTTTATGAACCTAATACTATCTTGGCCTTGGAATATATGCGAAGCCTTGGAAAACTGCAAAAGCAGGGACAGCCTGCCCCTAAGCCTTGGGCTGTTAGACGGCAAGGGGCAGGGCATGGAGATACTCTCCCCAAAGGGAAATTTGCCAGCGGTACTACTCTGAGACAAATGACCGCTAATAGCCCGGACAAAAATTCTCTAAAGAAAGACCTTGAACCTCTAGTGCCTCCTGCTGTCTGCCAGGCTATTGTATCCTGTACAAGCTATCCAGACAAGGCAAAAATCTATCAGTTGCTACGATACAAACTGCTTAGTACCGCTCCCCAGGGGCTTCAACAAATCCTTGGCATAAGTGAAGGATTAGAGCAAGCCATGTTACAAGCCATCAATTTCCCTAGTTATGATGAATTTGTCCATCACCTAACCAGTCGTCGTTATCCCTCCACCAGAATCCAGCGCTTGATTAGCCATTTACTGCTATCTATGAACAAGGAGCTAGTGGAAAAAATGGATAATGCTGGCCCTCTCTATCTGCGGGTTTTGGCTATGGACAGCACTGGACGACAATTATTACGGCAAATAAAAAACAGAGGCAGATTGCCTCTGTTAAATAAAGTAACTTCTCTAGTAAATCGCCGTGATTTGCTTCATCCAGAAGCTATGAACCTGGCCCAGCAAATGCTGTCAATGGATATAGCTGCCACCAATCTACGCAGTCTTGCTCTTGGCGAAACAGCCTCCCTATATGAGGACTATCTCCACTCTCCCTGCTATATAGAAAATTGAATCCTCCCATACCTAATAGGAGATTCTAACTTCAATCCACCGGCACTTATCCAGCGTAAAAATTCAAGGTAAATTTGCTGGATAATCCCTCTGGCTGCTGTTTTAGCTCCATATTGCCAATTTGTACCAAGGGAGCCCCCTTATCCAGCTGTCGAAGAAATTCCAACAGAGGAAAATATTCTCCCTGCAATCTTACCTTAACGGGCTGTATTTGCAGCTTGCCTAAAGGCTTGCTATCCATAGGCATTAGCTCCTGCAATTCCAACCCGGAATTTCTCGCTGTCTGCTGTACATAGGCTAACAGCTCTGCCATTTGAATATTCCTTGGCAAAAGCTTTTCTGCCATTTGCCGCTGCTTGACTACTTCCATTTGATAAACCTCCAAATTGGTATGATCCATTTGCAGCTGATTCAAGGCCGCTACTCGTGTAGTGGCTTTTTCTATGGTCTGCCTTTGCTCCTGATAGGCTTCCATCTGTTGATGACCATACCAGATACCCATCCCCAAGAGGAAAGCTAGGAAAATCGTGGAGGCCATAAATATCCGCCATGCTCTTAACATTTATAACATCCTCCCCTTTAGCTGAAAATCCACCATGCCATCCTGACCTCTGTCCGCTGTATCCAAAACCATGGCTTGCTCCCCTTGCTGTGCTTCCTCTTCTCCTTTGGGGGACAATTTATCCAGCAGTTGGGAAATCTGATTATAGGCAGCCGCCCGGCCCTGCAGCTGAACCTGTCCATCCTCCTGCAGCTTCACGCCTGTTAACCAAATACCTTCCTCCATACTACTGCCCAATCTTACCAGCACACTATAAGCAGGTTTGCCGCTGCCATGAATATCTGCCAGCAGCTTGTTCCGCCCAGCAATAGCTTCCTTATCAGCCTCTATGGCCTCCTGCCGCTTAGCCACATCCTCCAACAGCTGAAGCTCATGAACCTTCACGGCCAGCTCTTCCTTAGCCTGATAATCAATATACCACCCCAGAGTCAAGGCAAATACACTAACCCCAGCAACTGCTCCCCACAGCAGCTTAGCTGCCTTAAGCCAATGCCATTGATATTTATAGGTATCTATATCCCCTAGAATCAACCCTTGCTTATGTAAGCCACAAATAGCAGCATAAAATGCCTCCTGCATACCTGTAGGCCAGCTTTTCCATTCCTCTGGCAATGCTACATTATCTGGCACTTCCCCCGGACAAATCAATATCCCCTGAACAATGTCAAAAAATTCCCGGCAGACCTTTGATTTCTCTGCCATAGCTTTTTTGCTAATGCCACCTATACGCATATTACCATCAGCCAGCTCTGTATAGCTCCACCAATAAGGCTCCTGCCAAGCAGTAGCAGAAACAAAATCCAATTTTACAGCCTGAGCCAATTCCTTGGCCTCCAACTCAGGAAAGAATTTTTCATAAAAATATACATCCTGCTGGGACAGGCCCAGACAACAAATAACATTTCTCTGCTGACTGCTATCAGCCAAAAGGCAGGCCTTTTCCAGCAATTCCTCCTGAGCTATATCCTCTGTTATTTGATTTTGCCAGATTATTTCATAGTCCTCTCCCTCTTTTTCTGCCACCATAATCATATAAACACTATTTTCTCTTTGTTGTATGCCTAAATAAGATATATCCTGCCTGCGGAACCAATTCCCTATTTTTGCCATGCCCATTTTAACCAATTCCCTCCAAGATTACCTTTTCCCTTGCTTCATCTATATGAAGCCGCCATCTTAGACCAAAAACATTCTCCATTCTTACATCTTGGCTGTTGCGAATTTCCCCCAGAAGCCAAAGACTGTTATTGCGGGAAATATACTGCACCTGATAATGCCAAGGCCCCATATCTCCTTCGTCCATAAGCTCTGGATACTCATTAACCCTATGGTATAACTCCCTGGCTCTAGGAAAATCCCCTTGCAGCTGCAGCAGCTCCCTATCCATAAGCCCCTCTGTTAGCAGCTGCATTTTGTAGCCCTGTCGTTCCACCACGCTAACCTCGGTTTCCTTGTTGCTAAAGATATACAGCATGGCTGATACAAACAGCATAATACTTAGCATCCAGATACCCAACAAGGTCATACTGCCTCTTTCCCAATCCTGCATTATACCGTTGCACCTTCCTCCTCCACTATAGGTGTCAAGCCATAACCATAGCTATAAAATACCCTTTCCAAAGCAAATCTATGACCTGTTTTTTGATTGAGGCCGGCAATAGATACCTTTACCCGTTTTTCGTCTAACAGCTTGATGGACAAGTGCTCCAGATATACATCTGTTAAGTCTGTAGCACCAATCATGGGCTGGGTATTTTTGTTAATCCAATAACTTCCATCCTGACGACGGCGTATTCTATACCTTTGCCAATAATCCTCATGATTATATTGCTCCATTCGCAGATAATGACGGCGTATGTAGAAGGTATAATCATCCTCATTATCCTGCTCCAGCCTCCATTCACCACTATAACGGATGTCCCGGCCGATTTCCTCCATAGGAATCCTCACCTGCTGGATAAGCTCCCAATCCCCCAAGAAATCATAATAGCGGCTAGCTGCCATAGCAAAGAGATTCAGCATAGCTGCAGTTAGCAGCAGCATCAGAGGCAGCGTCACCATCAGCTCCAGCATGGAAAAACCAGCTTCATATTTCTGTGGCCGGCATATCCTTTGCAAATTCAATCTCCTGCTGCCCCCTTCTATTCTGCCATTGCACCTTTACCTTATAATGCACAAGTAAATCATTATCTCCCTGCTGTCTTTGGGAAATAATGGTATATTCATGCTGGTTAGCCGTTACCTGCCGTGTATTTAGTCTGGCCGGATTGTCCTCCAGACAGATAATATCCAACTGTTCTCTAGCCAATAAATCTGCTGTAATATTCCCCTCCAAATCAGACATATAGGTACTTTGCACCTGTATGTACAGCAGCACTCCAGCCAGCGCAGCCATAACAGCCATAGCTCCTAGCAGGTCAAAGAAAAAATATCCCTTTTCATCTACACTCATCCAGTTTCCACCCTGGCCCTTCCTACTGTATCAATAATGATTCTCTCCTCATAGTCACCCTTCCAAATTCTTATGGTGGCCCCCACAGATTGTCCTCGGCGATTAAATCTAATATACCTTTGGTTACTTTTGATTCTTACCTGATGACCTGCATTGTAGGGATGCCATGTGTGATAGCTGGTTTTAATATTATAACGATTAGTTGCCATATAAAGCCTAGGTGCATGTTCCCGAATAGCATTGGTATAATCCCATTGGTGGGCCCAGGTCTGGGTATAACGTATAGTATTCATTAAACGCAAGGTTTCATATTTCACATACAGCTTATCCATATTAACCAGCTTAGGCAGAGCCGCACTGCATATTATCATCATAATCCCAGTACATACCAAAAGCTCCAGCATACTATGACCTGCTTCATCTAAAACATCCTTATATACCACCCTATCAGCTCCTGTCCCCAAAGCAGCGTTATATATGCCCCGCAGGCCATAAATGGACCTAAAGGCAGTATGCGCCGCCGCCATTTTCCATAAATAAAATAATATAGATATTCTCTCAAAGCTGCTGCCAAGCCTAGTGCAAAGGTTAGAACAAAGGTCAGCAATGCTCCCTGACAACCTAGAAAGATTCCCAAGGCTGCCCCATAGCAAACATCCCCAAAACCAATTTGACCAGTGGCAATATACAACAAAAAAAACATCCCTCCTAGACAAATCATTCCCCCAAAAGCCTGATACCAATGATAATCTGGCAAAAATATTGCCAATCCCACAGTCAGCAGGCCTCCCCATATAATCATAGATATGGTAAGCCTATGATAAAGCTTGCCATATCTACCATCCAGATAGGCTGCTGGCACCATAGCCATAACTCCTCCCAGGGCCATATAGATTCTATTATCACCCCACAATACCACTGTTGCTCCCACCACAGCTATGATTATAAGGGACAATATTCTATATTTATCCAGCCTTAGCTGCTCTCCTATGATTTCCCAATCTGTGCCCATCCACAGCCTCCCCTTATTTTTAACTTAGGATGCCTTGGCATCTCCCTTACCAAATTTATCCAAGGTATGTCCTTGCAGCTCCGCCTCATCTCCTGAATCAGCTATGGTATATTCCGTAGCTGTAATAGCTTCTATACCGCTATCCTTTAATATACATTTGCCAGTAGGAGGTTTAAGCTGATCAGAATGAGTTATGTATTCTGACAAATCATTGGCAATATCATCAGGATTACTGCCGTTTTGTAGCTGATACATGGTAATGGCTGCATCTATGGCCTGTAAATCAGCTTGAATTTTGGCCGTATTGGCCATGGCTACAGCATTGTTATACTTAGGCACGGCAAAGGAAACAATTACCCCTACAATTCCCACATAAATCAACAGCTCCAGCATGGAAAAGCCTTCCTCTGCTTTTCTTAACCAAAATAAATACTTCTTCATTTTATTACCTCCCCTAAAACAATGTCATCATATCCAAGATAGGCAAAATCGTACTCATAACAATTCCTCCTACCACTAAACCAAGCAATAGGATAATCATCGGCTCCACCATAGTAGAAAACCTATCCATACTGCCATTGGCCTCCTGCTGACAGATTTCCCCCATATAAGCCAGCATACCAGCCAACTCACCGCTTTTCTCACCTGCCCCTACCACAGTCATTTCCATATGGGAATATACCCCTGCCACTCTCATGGCTCCAGATAGGCTGCTGCCTTGAGCCAGCTGACGATTCATGGATTTGTATTTAAATTGCAAATACATATTTTGGCATATATTCTCCAATAGCTCCAAACTGCGGCGTATAGAAATACCGCTGTTTATCAACATAGCCATAGTATTAAAGAACACCGCCTGTTCCCGCTGACGGCATAACCTGCCTAGCAAGGGCATTCCCAGTCTAAGGCGGTCAAGAAATATACCACCTTTATGGGTATGATAGATTCTATATAGAATGCCCCCTACTAGCAGAAAAACAACCATTCCCTGCCCTAGGTACAGGGTAAGATTATCCCCCAGCTTCAACAACATGGTAGTAATCCAGGGCAGCTGAGCATCAAAGCCGGCAAATACGGTGGCAAATACTGGCAGTACTTGATAAAGCAATAACAGCATCAAAAAGCCACTAACACTGCAAAGAAAAATGGGATAAATCATAATCCCCTTAAGCTTTTCCTTGCTATCATGGTTTTTTTTTAGAATTTCATGGAGCTTGGACAGCACCTGGGGCAGATTACCGGACAATTCACCAGCTCTCACTACGGATACCATAAAATCCGAAAAATATCCCTTGCTCATTTGCATGGCCGTTGATAAGGCATAGCCCTTGGCTAGATTGTCCTTAAGCATCCCCTTGACATCTTCTCGATTCCCCATAGAGATATCTACTGCCTGCATGGTGGGAATACCAGCCTCCAGCATTACAGCCATTTGCTTGCAAAAATTAATGCGAAATTTTTCTAAATTATTTTTTTGCTGGGGCAGCCAGCTTCGCCTTACCTTAATAGGGACTATCTGCTGTCTTCGCAGCTCTGTCATGGCCTCCTTAACGGAATCAGCTTGAATATAGCCCTTTTCTCTGCTGCCAGCCTTGTTCATTCCCTCATAAGTGTATTTATGCATATCCTCACCCTGCTTTGCTTCCTATAACCACATTTTTCTTGAGCAAATTACTACGGCGTAATTTTTCCTCTGCCAAGGCCATAGTCTGCATACCTTCCCCTACACCAGCCTCCATAATATTGTAAAGCTGATCATATTTGCCGCTGCGAATAATATTCCGCACTGCCCCATTAGCCTTTAGACATTCCAATGCACATTCCTTCAAGCCTCGCCGTCCTGGCAACAGTTTCTGGGTGCAGATTCCCACCAGAGATGAGGCTAAAAGTGATTTTGCCATAGACTGCTTTTCTGTAGGATACATGCTAACCAGTCTTTCTACTGCCTCTATAACACTGCCTGCATGCATAGTGGCAATAACATAATGACCAGAGACAGCGGCATTCAACACCGCCTGAACGGTTTCCACATCCCGCATCTCCGATACCATGATAATATCAGGGGCTTGTCGCATAGCATTTTCCACGGCTTGACCGTAGGAAAAAAAATCCACCTCCTTTTCCAGCTGGCTAACCAAGCTAGTCTCTGAGGGCAGCTCATATTCTACCGGGTCCTCCAAAGTAAGAATATGTAGACTGTTGCCACGATTCAGTTCATCCAACAAGGCTGCCACTGTAGTGCTTTTGCCTGCTCCCGTCGCTCCTGTTATCAACAATAATCCCTGACGATAATCTGCAAACTGTCCCACCATACCAGCCTGGCCCAAATTTTCCAGCTGGGGAATCTGCATGGGCATTACCCGGATAGCTATAGCCATCCGGCCTTTTTTACTATAGCAATGAACCCGATAGCGCCAGGAATTAATTCTGATGGTTAAATTGGCATTTTCCCCATCCACAATCTTTTCCTGTATGCGTTGGGGAAAATATTGCTTCACAAAGGTAAAGATATTTTCTCCATTAGGTACATACTGCTTCAAAGGAGATAAAACCTCTCCTCGACGCCAAAACACCGGCTCATTAGCGGTAATATGTACATCTGTAATTCCTGCCTCTGAGGCACAACGCAAAATTCTTTCCAAATCCCTAATACTAACACACATTCCTACCCTTCCCCTCTAAAATATATTCATCAGCTCCTCTAGCTGAATCTCCCCTGCCAATGCCTTGGCTATACCATCCTCCCTCATGGTGCTAAGCAAACAATCTGATGATATAAGAATTGCTCCAACCTCCTTGTCCTTTGGCTCCTCTGACAGTTCCTCACTAAAGCAAAGGATTTCGTGGATGGCTATACGGCCAATAAAACCTGTATGACCACATTGAGGACACCCTTGTGGATTGTGATGATAATAAATATCCTCCAGCCTATATGCCTCTCCTAGGAAATGTCCCTCCCTGCTATTCTGCTGTACCTGATAGGGAAGCCTACATATTGGACACAGCCGCCGCAATAATCTTTGGCCCACAATAGCCCTAATAGCCGCCCTGATAATATAGGGGCGTATCCCCATATCCAGCAGCCTATATACAGTTTTCACCGCCCCAGGAGTGTGGATGGTACCATAAATTCTGCGACCTGTAAGAGCAGCACTAATCAGTGTTTCTGCCACCTGGCTGCTGCGAATTTCCCCCACTGCCAGACAGTCAAAATCCTGTCTTAGAACAGCCTCCAGAGCCTTTTCAAAGGTAAAGGCAATCTTCTCATTAACCTGTATCTGATTGATTCCCTCTATTCTGTATTCCACCGGGTCCTCAATGGAAATAATATTATTGCCCTCCTGATTAAGCATACTGAGAATCGCATATAGGGTGGTGGTTTTGCCGGAATTAACCGGGCCAGCAATCAGAATAGCTCCATGACCACTGGTGCATTTGTGCTTCAGCAGTTCCAGATTCCTCTCTGACAAATCCAGCTGAGCCAAGCCCTTGAAATTGTCCTTATTATTTAACAGCCGCAGAACTATTTTTTCCCCAGTAATCATAGGCACCACTGACAGCCGTACATCCAAGGAATTTTCCTGCTTTCTCCCAAAGGAAAAACGGCCATCCTGAGGGAGGCGATGCTCCGCTATATCCAAGCCACAGATAAGTTTGAAACGGGAAACCAGATTCCCATATAGCTCCAAGGGCATATGGGCAAAAAGCACCCTCATTTCTCCCTTTACCCTCATGCGGATGCGCACTTCCTCCTCTAGTGGCTCAAAATGAATATCACTGGCTCGCTCATGCAAAGCTGTCTGGAGGATAAACTCCAATAGCTCTGTTAGAGGTGTTCTCTCCCGCTGTAAAGCAGCTGGTTCCTCCCTAACCAAGGGCAGCAGTTCCTCATCCATATTGTGTCTTGCCCGGGTTATTAACTGAAAATATTTCTCCTGTACTTCCATTATGGCCTCCTTTATATAATATTAATATATTATTAACTCTATATAGTATTATATATTAAATACTTCGTTACTTTACCGAATTTTATAAAGTTTACCCACCACAATAATACCATATCAGAATTTTTTTGCAAGGATTTTTCTGATTTTTTGCAAAAAAAATCAGCCTCCTAGGCTGAGTGAACATAAAAAGGCGGCAGCCTTAACAAAAATTTTGTCAGGCCATACCGCCAAATTGATATGATTATTGATTTTCCAAGCACTTCCGCAAAGCCTGAGCCATTGGCTCTGTAGGCAGCTGGTGTCCTGTCCAGATGCGGAAAGCCTCTGCTCCCTGACCTACCAGCATATCCTCTCCGTTGAGAGTCTGACAGCCATGCTCTCTGGCCATACGCAAAAACATGGTTTCTGCCGGGGTATAGATAATATCATATACAAAGATTCCCGCTGGTACTGCTGCCCAATCTATTGGGGGCATGGTAAGAGTATTTGGCTCCATGCCCAGAGGTGTAGAATTAATCAACAGCTGGGATTGTATCAGCATACGGCGAAATTCCCAGCTTTGCCAATCCATAACCTGAATCTGCATATAAGGCCGGAAGTAATCTGCCACAGCCTGAGCCTTGACCACATTGCGAACACCAATGGTTAAGGAGGCAACTCCCTCCTTGATTAGACCCCAGATAATGGCTCTGGCTGCTCCGCCAGCTCCCAACAGCACAGCATGCTTGCCAGCAGGGGAAAAGCCGTGATTGTGCATACCCTGCAAAAAGCCTACTACATCTGTATTGTAGCCGGTCATAAAGCCATCCTGTATAGCTACAGCATTTACGGCACCAATAACCCTGGCATCCTCATCTATAGCATCCAGGAAAGGCATAATCGCCTGCTTGTGGGGAATGGTAACATTGAAGCCCTGAAAGCCCAAGGTTTTCAGCCCTGTTACAGCCTGAGCCAAATCCTCTTCTTCCACAGGCATGGCTATATAGACACAATCTAAACCTGCAGCCTGAATCCCTGCATTTTGCATGGCAGGAGATAGAGAATGACCAATTGGGTGGCCTATAACACCAAAATTTTTTGTCTGACCTGTTATCATTCTAACATTCTCCTTAGTCCTTGGCTATTTTGGCATCCGTCTTGGCCTGGAATTTCTCCTTAAAGACAATAAATCTTTCATGGGTGCCTGCACCGATTTCGCCAGCCTGATCCCTAGCTGTAACCCGGAAGGATATTTTGCGCCCTTCCACAGCTGTAATCTCCGCTGTGGCCACTACCTCCATGCCTATGGGAGTAGCGGCAGTATGGGCAATATTCAGTGCCGTTCCCACTGTGGTACTGCCCTCCTCCACCAGAGAATCCATTAAATCAGAGGCGGCCTTTTCCATCAGACAACACATAGCTGGTGTAGCAAAAACCCGCAGGGAGCCGCTGCCCATAGTGCTGGCAATATTTGCCTCAGTTACCTGAGTTCTAGCCTCGTTAACAAGACCTACCTTTATTTCCTTTGCCATATTAACCACCAAATACCTCAGTGAAATAAATAACGGTTACGGTATCATCCATGGAAATGCGCTTCTTGTAGATACGCTCAAAATCTGCAATTAATTCCTCACGGGAATTGATTTCAGGATTCTGCTGTCCCAAATCTTCAGAAGTAAGATTTTCCATGGTCTTAACCCGTACCTTGTCCAGATAGGCTGTATACAGATGCTTTTTAGGTGTAAACTTCTTGCCGGAAGTAATCCAAACAATAGAGCCCTCTGGGTACTTATCGCTAACATCCCCAAGACGTACTGTGCACTTCTTTTTCCGTGCTACAATCAGTTTTTCGTGCTTCTCGGCCTGAAAATTCAGTGACATCATTTTTATCAAGTCCTTCCATATGCAGTATTGGTGATTTATTACTGAAAAAAAGCAAATCAATTCAGTTTCTATCATTTTAGCATACTATCGTACTAAAATAAATATTATGGCCAAAAAATATTATTTGACTTGAAGCCTGCTTTAGGTGGTAAACTTAAATTGTGTATTAATCGAGGAGGTTGTTAAAATGAGTAAAAAAGTTCTTATTATTTCCACCAGCTTGCGACGCCACAGCAATTCCCATGCTTTGGCAGAGGAATTTGCCAAAGGTGCTAAGGAGGCTGGCCATCAGGTTGAATTAATCAGCTTAATTGGCAGACAGATTGAATATTGTGTAGGCTGTCTTTCCTGCCAGCGGACCGGCCAATGCGTTATTGAGGATGATGCTAATCTCATTGCAGAAAAAATGCTAAATGCTGATGTGGTCTGCTATGCTACGCCTATTTATTACTATGAAATGGCTGGACAGATGAAAACTCTGCTGGATAGAATGAATCCTCTTTTTTCTGCGGACTACAAATTCAGAGATGTTTATATGCTGTCCACAGCAGCAGATGATGGCCCTCATGTGGCAGATAGAGCTGTTAACGGTCTGGAGGGCTGGATAGCGTGCTTTGCCAAGGCAGAGCTGGCTGGCAGTCTCTTTGCTGGAGGGGTCACCAGCCCAGGGGAAATCGCCAATCACCCAGCCCTTGCCAAAGCCTATGACATGGGGAAAAATATCTGATAATTTATTTTAAGAAAACAGGCCCTAGAGAATTCATAACATTCTCTAGGGCCTGTCATAATTAGTGGTATCAGTTTTACTTAATAAGACGAATAACTCCTGCCAGCATAAACAGCTTCAGTGCTCCATCAATAATTGCCATATCCATAACACATACCTCCGTAATGATAAAATTCCGTAACCATACAAAATACACATAGTATACATCTATGAAAATTGCTGTGCGGTTTGTATTCATAATCCCCTATGTATTAATTGTGTACTTTGTATTCATTTGTGTACATTATACGGCTTTGTCTTATATCTGTGAACAGACCTTAGTCCCATATTGAGGTATTCCATTATAGAAGTTTAGTATGTATAATTTAGCAAAAAAGGTATAGTTTTCTTTATATTGTTTCTATGTTATTTTGTTATTCTTTATATTTGTTGTTGTATATAACCATCTACAAGGCTGACAATGGCTCTGGAAAGCTGATTCAAGGATTGAATATGAACATAGTTATGACCAAATAGCCGCCTGGCTAAGGCTGGCTGAAAGGGTACTACAGTCTGGATAATTCCTGCTAGGCGCGCCCCTTCCTTTCTCAATCCCTGCAAAGATGTTTCCGTATCAGCAATAGCTGCTTCTTCCGTATACTGCTTCAATGATTTCAACCCTGCCATAGGCAGGCCCTTTTCATCACTGGGCATCATATCTGTCAGCATAAATATCAAAGAATTGCTCAAATCATTGCCTAGATATTGACCAAGGATATTCAAGGCTAGACCGTCTCTATTCCAGCCTCTGGCCTCATAATTCCATATACCGGATACATCCTGCTCCTTGGCCTTTAGCACCTGCAAAACAGTATAACTGCCTATGGTGGAATAGGATAGCACGGTAATAGGAATACCACACCGCCTCATGCTTTCTGCTATAACATAGCTCTGGGCACTAAGCTGTTTTTGCTGACTATGCCTAGAATAGGAACCATCCAATAACAGCACTACAGAAAATTCCTGATATTGCTCTGGCAAAGGACGACGAAAAATACGCTCATCCCCATTGATAATTCCCTGCCAGGCCAAATCTGCTGCCAGCTTTCCCTGGCCAGCTCTAGCACTGTAGCTTCCCTTAGCCAGTTGGAGAGAGTTCTGCAAGCCATGTGATAAATCCTCTATAATCCGTCTATATTTCCGTCCCTGCTGTAGAAAATGGCCATGGTTATCCCTATAGGCTTCTCCCTTAGTAGCTGTCCCAGCTAAATAAATATGACTATAGCGATGATTCCCCACACATACCTGCTGCTCTATTTCCAGCCTTTTGCTTTCACCCAAGGCCCCCACTGGATAAATAGCCTTGATTTCTGCCAGCTCCTTAGCCGCTGATTTGCTGCCTATCCCGGGCAGATACCAATTCTTTTCCTGTTTTCTTCTCGCTTCTTCCTGAGACATTAAAGCAGATTTTTCCCGCAGTCGTCCGGCCTGCGTTTGAGATGCTCCCTTCCCCTGATGCTCCATAGGCATAATCCGTCGCAAAAGTTGGCTTAAACCAGCCCCTAGCATCAAATGCCAGTGGCCTGGCTGCCAAAGAAGCTGTGGCTTTAGCAGAAAATATTTTTTTATCAGCTGTTGAAAATTTTCCTTTAGCTCCGGCAAATTCTGCTCCTGCTGAAAATAAAGACCTTTATAAAGGCCCTTTTCCCAAGGATTCAGTAAGCCATTATTTTTCCCTTGTATCTCCAAGCACCGAGCCTTTTTCAAGCTATGAGACAGCTCCTGCCGCATCATTAAGTACTGCATACTATCCTCATGACTATCATCCAGATAATCTGCAGCCCATTCCTGCCGCAAGTTCTCCAAGGTTAGCATATTCCCATAAGAACGCTGATAGGTGGCATGTTCCAGCCCCAGCCAAAACATATCCACCAGCACTGCACCCAGCCAGCAATGGCCTAGATACATAAGATAGCCATCCAGTTCCTGAGCACCATAATGACCATAGGCAAAGCCCATAATGGTATTAAAGTATAAATCTGGACTGCCATCCTTCAGGTAAGCAACAAATCCCGGTACTAGGGTATAGTCTCCTGCAGCTGTCCAAATCATATTTAATGCCCGCCGCTCTACACTGCCTCTAGCTGTTCCCATATTTTCTGCCGACATCTGTTACCACCTCGCTTTAATATAATTACAGGGGAAAATGCTTATTAATCCTTGCCAATGCGCAAATCTAGCAAATCTTGTATAATCTGCCGTTCATCCTCGTTGAATACCTTGTTTACCAAGCCCATTTGTAGAGCAGAACGCAAGCCCAAGCCTTGCTGATAAATTCCCAAGGCTCCTAATAGTCCCCGTAAATCCACAGCCTTGCTGGATATTTCTCCCTGCTGATATTTTAGCTGTAAATCCATAAATAGAGCAATAACGCTGCTGCGAATTTTGTCTGACAAATGACCGTATTGCTTTTCTAATAAATTAGCCAGCATATGCTCATTGGCAGGTGGCAAAGCAATCACCGCAAATCTTGAAGCCAAAGCCTCATTTAGCTCTCTAGTACCAGCATAGCCATAATTCATGGTGGCAATAAATCTGGTAGCTGGGTGCATTTTGAGACGGCCGTAGCCGGGAATATCCAAGATACGACGAAAATCCAACATAGAATGCAGAGCTGCCAAGGCTTCGTTCCGAGCCATATTGATTTCATCAAAAATACAAAAGCCACCTTGACTAGCACATTCATAAACAGGACCAGGCCGAAATTGCACCTGTCCATCTCGGAAGGTATCTGAACCCAGCATCATAGCTGCATCCATATTTACATGAAAGGAAACATTCCAATCTCCCCTGCCAAAGCAATAAGCCAAATTCTCAGCTAATACATTCTTACCTGTGGCCTTGGCTCCTACCAACAGAAGATTTTCCCCTGCCAAAAGCGCTCCTAGAGCCTGCTCCCATATTTCCTTGCCATAGTATTGAAATCCTGGCGCCAAAAGCGGCCTATCCTGATTGCTCCAGGGATAGGCCGCCTTATATGCTTCCAGGCTATCTATGAGACAGGGAGCAATCCCTTGTTCCTGCAAAAAAGTCAACATAAACAGCCCCTTTTTTTATATGTTTTTACCTAATTCAACCATTTGAAAAAGTCCATCTTCAGCATTGCCCTACTGCTCAGGTATTGCCTCTCCATCCTGACGGATACGGCGTCTGCCCCTAGGACTCTTTACAGGAATATTGGCCTGAACCTTGTTTTCCTCGGACTGATCCTCTCCTGCCAGACTGGCCTGGTAAATCCCCCGAATTGGCTTATATACAGCCTTCACCTTCTGGTACAGCTCGCCACCCTTTTTACGGCCTAAAGACTGCAAAAGACGATGATAGAACTGCATCTTGGTTTCGGAATCCTCCAAAGCCTCACAGATATCCTCAGCCTGCTTGTATACCAAAGGAATTTTCTGAATCAGCTTAATATGATTTAATATTTTGGTACAAATAGACTGATGAGCCCGGCGCTTAATCTCCTCATCTGTCAAAACAGCTGCTTCTGCCTCATTTTCAGCCTCTGCTGTATTTTCCTCTGGCATCTGGGACTGCTCCTCTTCCTCTACTGGAGCTATCTCCTGGTCCTCAGCTGTAATTTTCACCGCCTGAGCCGGCTCTGGATCCTCCTCCTGCTGTGGAACAACAACTACCTCTGGCTCAACCTCTATGGCCCCCACTGGAGCCTCTAAAGGCTCTACAATCATGGCAGGCTGTGCTACAGGCTGTTCTACAGTCTCTGACTGAACCTCTGGCATTTCCTCAGTAAATGTCTTATCCTCAACCTGATAATCGGAAGCTAAATCCCCTAAATCCACAATAACTTCCTGATCGCTTTCATCAATCCCCAGGCCATCCTGATGCTTGATAGCTCCATCAATATCCCGACAACGATAGATATTATCACGGTTCTGCTTGCCAGCCATCTCAATAGCTGCATCATATCCCTTGTCACGACTAATGATATAATACTTTTCTTCGGCACTGTAATTGCACATCAAAGCTGTAATCAGTTGGAAATCCAAAGCATTCTCCACTCCGTTAACAATCTTGTCGAAACAGATGGTTGCTGGACAATCCATCAGCTGGCGCACCACATCAATCTTTAGGGTATCAGCCTTGATACTGTAGAAAAGATGTAGTTTATCCTCCTGCTGCAGCTTTTGCACGCCCTTCAGGCCCTCGTTGTGTACGTTTTCATAGTCTATATAGTAATTTGCCACACTAGCACCTCACAAAAAAATTTTTACTTACATACTATTTTACTCGTATTCATGTCAGTTTGCAAATATACATTTGAAAACTATTTTGATAATCAAAAAAGCCCCCCCATTAAGCGGTGCAAATTAGGGATTTTCAATCCCGGAAAAAATATCGGCATAGTTTGGTATGTATTTACCGGCTATGCCGATTTTTCATTGTCAGTAATAGTTGGCGGCGTAAACTCGCCTATGCAGTTCCATACGATTTTGATTCGCTGTGCCTTGTGTCCGTCAATGCGCTCAGACTGATACACATAGATTTTCTCAACGAACTCCCGGATAATCTCAGCAGTCAGTTTTTTGACGTCTGTGTACTTCCGTACAAGGGCCAAGAAGCGGTCAACATTCACGGAGCTTTCCTTTTCGGCAGCGATCAGTTTTTTCAGCTCGGCTACCCGGCTTTCCAGACCTTTCTGTTCTTCCTCATAGCTGGCGCTCATCTTCGTAAAACGCTCATCGGAAATCTTGCCTTCGACATTGTCCTCATAAAGCCTTTGAATAATCTCATCCAGCTTGCGAATACGGGTCTGCGCCTGTTCCAGTTCACGCTTACCGTCCCGGAGGCTGCGGTCAAGTTCGGACTGAGATTTTTTCGTAATCAGCTCAACGAAATCTGCCTCGTGCTCCCTTACGTAGGTGGTCACAGTCTGAAGCTGGTCAAGAAGAATCTGCTCGATCACCTCGTTGCGAATCTGGTGAGAACTGCAGCCGCCTTTTATTTTCCGGTAGGTGGAGCACACCATATATTCCTTCTGCGGGAGATTGCGCCCTCGTACTTGGTAGAGCTTTTTGCCGCAGTCTGCGCAGAATACCATTCCGGAGAGAATCGGCATCTCGCCCATCGGTGTAACCCGGCGTCTGCCGTTCCGGATGCGCTGCACAATGTCAAAGGTTTCTTGGTCGATGATTGCCTCGTGGGTATTCTCAAATATCTGCCACTGTGACGGATTGATATTGTCAATATTGGTTGACACATTAAACTCGTATAAAGAAGATAGCTATGCCGCTATAGGTAGAGCAGCATAGTATCTATCTCTCTTAACCTTGGGTGGAAGCCCATCATTGGATGAGCAGATTCTCCTGTTGTTCCAGTAGCTCATGAAGTATCTCCAGATTATTGTCTTGAGCTGAGCTACAGTAAAGTCAGTAGACTTAAGATTACGGCTATAGAATAGTTCATCCTTTAGCCTTGCCCACATACTCTCACAGCGGGCATTATCGTGACACCTGCCTCCATCACTATTCATGCTTTGGATAATACCAAGCTCATTGATTTTATCCCTGTAGAGTTGGCTGGTGTACTGTGTACCCCTGTCTGAGTGGCATATACATCCTTTCATACTTGGATGCGTAGTGTAGGCATTTTCAAGGGTTGTTACACACAATGGAGCCTTCATGTTTGTATCCATTGCCAACCCTAAAACAGTTACATCAAAACAATCAAAAATAGCTGAGACATATAGTTTATCATCACTGCCTTTTATTTCAGTGATATCGGTAACGCATTTGGTTAAAGGTTTATCTGCCCTGAAATTACGCTTTAGCTTATCATCAGACTTTCTAGCATTTCTATCATCCTTTGTAATGCCTTTAGGATTACGTCTAGGGCGATGTATAAGTCCTACAGCCTCCATTATACGGTAGATAGTTCTTTCTCCAGGTATGTGGAAATCAGGATCATCCTGATGCTTGAGCTTTAAAGCTGCAAACATTCGATATCTGCCATAGGTATCATTATATTGATCCTCATTAAGGATTTCATACATGGAATTAACTATATAATCATACTTCCATGGAAGGTCTTTGCGTTCAAGGTATTTATAAAAAGCCTGCCTAGATACATTTAAGACCTTGCAGTAAAGACTCAGCTTACCTTTGATTTTGCCGTCATCAGTTTTAAGTGCTAGGAACCTTAATCGTGTGTTCTTGCTGACTTCCGACGGCTCGCTGCAAAAAAAGCGCTTGCCTCTTCAAGAAATTCATTTTCTTCTTTGAGACGTTTGTTTTCCCTGGCAAGTCTCTTGTATTGCTCGCGAAGCATAGCTATCTCTTCTGCAAGAGACATTGCATCACCAGGTGTTTGCGAACCAGGGGTAGAAATAAGACGTCCTTCACGAGTGGCTTTTATCCAGCCATTTAAAGTGCTTGGAGCAAGACCAAGCTCACGAGCAGCTTTGCTAAGACCTATTTCCTTAGCTAAAGTTACAGCCTGTACCTTATAATCTGTATCATAGTGTTTCTGATTTCGTGCCATGAAAAGCACCTCCTTTTCCTCGTATTATATATCATCATATACGAGTAAAAAGTGTCAACAATTATGATACAGCATCAGATCGTTATGAAGCTGCTTTTTGTTCTTGTAGGATTTGCGGTAGGTCTTGAAATTGACCGTATGCCCCAAATACTCCATTCTGGTCAGCATATGAGAAACGGTGCTGTCCTGCCATGTGTAATCGTCACCGACAGTCCGATTGTCCGGTGTGCCTCGGCCCTTTGCTTTCGCATGAGCTGTTGGATTCATATAGCCTCGTTTCATCATTTCTTTACCGATCTGCTGCGGTCCGTAACCGGAGACACAGAGATGAAATACCTCGCGCACCACCTTGGCGGCCTCCTCATCAATTATCCAGTGGTTTTTATCCTCCGGGTCTTTGATGTAGCCATAAGGTGGATTGGTGCAGAGCGGCTTTCCGGATTGACCTTTGGATTTGAACACGGCCCGGATTTTACGGCTGGTGTCCTTGGCATAGAACTCATTGAAGATATTGATGAACGGCGTCATATCGTTCTCGGTGCCGTTGATGCTGTCAACACCGTTGTTGATTGCAATGAAGCGGATGTCGGCATTGGGGAAAACCATCTCGGTATACATACCGACCTGCAAATAGTCTCTGCCAAGCCGGGACATATCCTTGACGATGATCGTTCCGATAAGGCCGTCATCAATCATACCGCTGAGCCTGTTCCAGTCCGGACGGTCAAAATTCGTACCGCTGTAACCGTCATCCACAAAGAACTGTGTGTTCCGAAATCCATTGTCATCAGCGTATTTCTGAAGAATGGACTTCTGGTTAATAATACTGTTGCTGTCTCCCTGCAGCTCGTCATCACGCGACAGGCGGCAGTAAAGAGCGGTTATTTTATCGTTTGCAGCAACGCAAGACTGTCTGTTATTCATGTTTTCCTCCTTTCCGACAGTCTTCAAGCGGTACTACATATTCGCTCTTAACTGTACTTTTATCAAGTGTTTATGACGCTTTTCTTTGTAAAATATCTGTGTCATTGAGGATCAGCCGTTTCACTTTTTCGTAGGCTGTCTCCTTGGCATTTTCGCTGATGGCGTTCTCTATAATGTAAACCGTGTCACCGATGATCTTCGTGATGACAACAGGCGTGTTTTCCTGCATACTGGCCTCCTTTCTAAACTTACGGCCTATTCCCTGTAAAACTTATGCGAAAATATCTGTGAGGCCCCGGCACCGTTCCCGGCGGCAAGAGCCACAGAGATAATCACTCCCCCTTAGGGTTATCTATTATGCCAGCGGTCACCGCTCTCGGCAGTGATGCGGCTGTGACATGGCTTACAAAGAGCCATGAGGTTATCATAATCATGTGTGCCGCCTTTGCTGAGCGGAACGATGTGGTGTACCTCCTGCGAAGTCGTGAGCCGTCCCTGCCTGTAGCATTCCTCGCAGAGCGGGTGAGCAGCGATGTACCTGTTTCGTATCTGCCGCCACTGAGAGCCGTACCGCTCCGAAGGATTGTAGGGACGTTGGTATTGATTGTATTCTTTATTTCTGAGTCGCTCGTGCTGCTCGCAGTACCGTCCTTCGGTAAGGTTAGGACAGCCCGGATAGGCACAGGGCTTCTTCGGTTTTCTCGGCATGGTGTGTCTCCTTTCTGCTGACGGGGAGGGGCGGTCTCAATCTCTGCAGCCTTTCCACATAGCAACGGTGCCGGGGTCTCGTGTGCACAAACGCGATTTCAAAGGGGTAATTAACCCATAAATCGGCTATAAGCGAGTAATAATGTGATAAATCTGGTGTAAATGTTTCTTTGAATTTTTGAGAAAAACAGACGCAGTAGCATAAACCGCTGCGCCTGTTTCCCAAATGACTATATCTGAACTGCGTTATGCAGAGGCAGACTCCTCGGAGGCCATTTCAATGACCTTCACAGCATCGGTGCGGATGAGCTTTCCGTCAATGAACTCGAAAGCCAGATACCCGGTCTGGTGTCTCAAAGCAAACAGCTCCTGCAGTATCTTGCAGCTGACGGGAGTGCGCTTCACGATCCAGTAATACGAAAAATCACCGAAAGCAATAGGCTTGTTTCCTTCCTCAGCGTCCGGCATATACTCGGAAATAATAACCGGCTTGCCGAGGATGGTATTGTCGGCATTGTTCCAGATATAGTTTCCGGTATTATCTTTCAGCTTGCG
Organism: Anaerovibrio lipolyticus; assembly: GCF_021531495.1. Classification (GTDB taxonomy): domain Bacteria; phylum Bacillota; class Negativicutes; order Selenomonadales; family Selenomonadaceae; genus Anaerovibrio. Next base: position 29,374 of record NZ_JADYTY010000011.1, on the reverse strand, counting down.
AAGGGCCAGAGCGGTCTTGTCGTTCATCAGCCAGACGGCGTTTGTGCGGTACTCGGCCTTTACGGAGAAATAGAGTGAAATCACATCATCGTAGGTGATGGTTTCAACTGTGGCAGCCGTTTCAGCACCGGCGGTGGCGTGTAAGATACCCACAGGCTCATCTGTACCGGTACCGTTGATAAAACCGTTATCCTCGGCTCTTGCAAAGTTTCTCGCAAGGTGTTTTGTAAGATAACCTTCGAGATTGAAGGCGGCATCGGTAACGAACTCGGTGGGCAGTCTCAGAAGCGTAGCCAGCTTGTTCCCGGTCACTCTGACCGTGTTGAAATCATCAATAGCATCCTTGATGTCGATGCTTTCGGTCTCCGGGACAAATTCTGCAATATCATCGCTGTTGGCTGTGATGATATCCACAGCGCCGTTATAGCGGGTGAAGACGGAGGCGAGCTTTCTGAAAACGCTCACCTTGCCGATTTCTTTCTCATAATTGTTATCTGTGTTTACCGGCAGATTGTATGTACCGGTTGCGGACGAGCGTCCTTTTTCAAGACGATCCTCGGCATAAGGTGCGCCCTTCATGCAGTTCCAGAACTGCGTTTCATAATCCGGATGGCCGGTATGGATTCTGTTTTCTGCGTAATTCATTGCCTGTACCTCCTTAATAGCTGCTCTTGCGCTTCTCGCAGACCGGGCAGATATAGAGGCCAAGCTCGTGAGAATTGAGGCATCTGCCGACCTGTTTCAGCCTGCCGCTATTGCACTCCGGGCAGTTGATCTCGTAGCGCAGCGCCATTTCGATGGTGTGCGGACGGTAGGCATGGAGCCTGTAATAGCGCTGAAGGTGGCCCTTGGCATCCTCGTGAAGCTCGTCACGCAGGTGAAGGTCGCACATACTCTCGGCGCATTCGTCAGAGTAAAATGAAGTGGTGGCACCGAGCAAAGTGTCATTATCTTTGCACATGCGGTGAATGGGATAGTTAGCCATGTTAAATTTCCTCCTGTAAATGTGTTTTCCCGCCGCAGTCGCAGCAGGTGTAAAGTGAATGTTTATGGGTATCGGCGGATGAAGAAATCGCCTTCATCACTTTTCCGCAATACGGACAGTGAATCTGGTATTCTGCCGCCGTCTCGTTGGAAACGGCATCTTTGCTGCAGAAACGGTAGTAATGAGAGACGAACTCCGTCAGATATAACTTGGTAGAAACGGCGCTCTCATTCGTAGTAAAGAACATCGGCACCATGTCCGGGCTGCTGCCGTCATTGATAAGCGGATGGTATTTGATTTCGTCCATGCCTCAGACCGCCTTCCCGTCAAGGTCCATGAAACGACCTTTGCAGAAAGCGAGAGCCTCATCGTAGGTGTTGAAGACCACACAGGAAAAGTTGTATTCCACTCTCCATGCCGGGTAATCCGTGTTTTCGCATTTTGAAATAATCACGGGATCGCCCTTTCTGGTCTGAAGCAGGGCTTTGCACTCATACTTGCCGCGAGAGAACATACTTCTGTCTTTCTGCGTGAGCTTCGGTTTCGTTCCGTAAAAAATCTTCATTATGAATTCCTCCTTGTTAATTCCGGATGCAGCATATAGAAAATCGCATCCCTGTTGTTGTAGCCGTGTAAAACAAGACCGCTTGAATAATCCTTGAGGCAGTCAGCCTCGCTGCCGATTGCTCTGACTGTGCGTTCAACATCACGTACAGTTTTCACAATGAGGCAGTCCGGAGCGGATTCTCCGTACCAGAGGTAAAGTGTAGCTTTCTGGTCCTTCCTCCGGGAATTGACACCGCTGATCTCAACATTGAAGCCGTTACCAAAATCCCGGTACAGGCAGCGTTCAAAATCAATGGTGCGAATCCGGTATTCCGGGCCGAGCTGCTTTTTAAGCTGGTGAATGGTCGGTGTTTTATTGTCCATTGTCGTTTCCCTCCCTTCATTAGTATTTTGGGGTAGCAGAGGTAGCAGTACGGGTAGCAGACTTCCGAATGACTGCTACCTCGAAAAAGCCTTGAAACATAAGGCTTTTCAGCCGCCGGGTAGCAGAGGTAGCAGTAATCACAGATTGCTCCTCATACTCCCATAAACCTTGTATCTACATATATTGCCTACAAAGTTTTTTGAAATTCCGCTGAGAAGTTGAAAGAACTGCTACCTAAGCCTCGAAAGCGTTGATATACGGGCATTTTTGCGGGTAGCAGTTGTGAATATTACTGCTACCCACTGCTACCCGGTCAGAGAAAATCGGTACCGTCATCGTAGCCATACTCCCTTGCAAACTGTTCTTTCGCCTCCAGTGTCAGTGAATAATCCCTGTAATAGGTATTGCCTTTCTGCCGAGAAGTCATATCCGTGAATGTTGTACCGAGATAATCGGCAAGCTCCTCCCGGAACTCTTTGGCGCTTTTTGCATAGCCGTTATTGTTTTCCCGGCACCATGCTTGATAAACCTTGTAGATGCGGCCTGTGGTGCAATGCCGGTTGATTTTCCCGTTCTGCCAAGGGCACATACATTCCTCAAAGAAACTGATGACGGTGCTGTTGGTGCTTTTGTATTCCTTTCTGGCAGCCGTAACGCTGGCAGGCTCAGAAAAGCGGTAGCCATTTGCGATTACTCTCTGTAAGGCTGTGACCGCCTTATATACAATCCCGTCCCGCTCGGCATACATCTTGTCCAGAAGCTGTTTGTCCTGTTTTTCCTTCGGTATGACATTGGGGCAGCTGACTACCATAATGCGGTCATAAACCCATTGCCCGTCATCGCCGCCGAACTTTGGCAGCCTGTTCATGCAAAACCAGAGCAGACCATTGTAGGTGTACTGAAAGCCCTGCATCCCTTTGAACTCTGCAAAAATCGCATCGCCGCCGGTGATCATTTTGAAGGCTTTCAGCTCGTTGACAGAGAGAAAGCTCATATCCGAGGAACCGGCGAGGCGTGTGCCGTAGATAGCACCGGTGCCGAAACGGGCCTCAATCTCTTTGAGGTCAATGCCGATGAAATTTCCTCTGCCGAGGAGCTTCTCCACAAGGCTTTTCAGTTGAGATTTTCCGGTATCACCGTTACCGACAAGAAATAGAGATTTTTTCATGCGGCTGCCTTTCACATTGGAGATACAGGCACCGATGAACTCCAGCAGGAGCTGTTCGATTTCTTTATCTCCGTTGGTAAGCGTGTGCATATATCTGTCGAATACCGGTGTCGGAGACGGGACACCTTTCCAGTCACAGGGGATCTGAATGGTGGAAAGGATATCCGGGCTGTGCGGAAAAAGCTGCAGACTGTCCTCGGTTACCCGCAGGAGACCGTTTCTGAAATTGATAAGGTCTTCATCGCCGTTCAGATCGTCCTGTGTCACATAGTTAAGGTCTGTGGTGATATGATTCAGCGTCTCGGAAACCTGTCCCATTTTCACAAGCTCCTCATCGTAATCGGCAATGAACTGCTTGATACGGCCCATCAGCATACTGTCGGCATAAAGCCGGTAGCAGCCGTCCTCATATACATATTTGAGGAGCCCCTGCTTGCCGTTATCCCGTACAAGCAGATAACAGAGGTGTTCCCGGACATATTTCGCAAGCAGCGGAACACTGATGTACGGTGCACCTGTCATTTCATTGAATTTAACGAAATACGGGTGATCCATCTTGGATTTATGGAAGGTGCCGTGACAGGCTTCAATGCCAGCCTCTATGGTGCTTGTCCTGTAATCATCACGATTCCACTTATCCCGGAACAGCGCCGAGCCTCTGAAAATCTCGTCAATAGCCTCCGGGTCTGGCCCGGTGCGAAATGCGATCATGGCACAGAGCGCGGCATCGGCTTCGGACTGTGAGTTATATTCGTTGAAATCTCCGCTGTCGTAGAGCTTACTGAATTTCTCACCGTTTTTCTGCTTTCGCAGATTGCATACGATGTCAAAATCCGCTTTGCTGCCGTCACGCTTTTCGCTGTACTTGGTCTTCGGCTTTCTGCGCATATCCTTGTCCAGCGTGGTAAGGATTGCTGCGGTACATTCCCGGAGAGGCTTGTCCTCTATGACGTTTCCGGTATAGACAGCAAAGCGGTTTGTAATGCCGCCGATATACAGCTCCATCTTGTTATTGGGGTTTTTCTGATAAAACTGCCGGTCGAGGCACAGCTTTCCGGTCTTGTCCGTATAGGTAGGTACCTGCGCGAAATCACATTTGCCGTACTGGTGGATGCCGGTGCCGCTGACGGACTGTTCTGCGTAGGAATCGTGCCGGGAGAATATCGTCTGCACGAGCGGATCGGAAAGCTCCCGGTCATCAATATCTATGAAGTAGTAGCCCTCCGGGATTTTGAAACCGATACCGGCGGCACCGGAGACAGTTTCCTTAGCTGCGGCAGCCTCATCGTAGGTAGCCCAAGTGCTACACCATTTTTTATCTGTACCGCAGGGACCGCCGCTGACGGACATCGGCACCTTTGTGCGCTTTCCGTCCGGTTTTATTTCCCAGCGCCATAACATCCATATTTTCTGTTGTTTCAGCTCCTGCATATTGTCGGCCATTTCCTGCACCTCCTTTCCGTCAGATTTTTCTCTGCCTTACACATTGGCAGAATTGATAACAAGCCATTCTTTAAAGGCATCAACGGGAATGAGAATTCTCGTTCCGATCCGGATAACCGGAAAGCCGGGAGTCTTTACAAGCTCATACGCCTTTGGAAGGCTGATGCCGAGCTGCGTAGAAAGCTCCTGTACGCTGATTGTCTGTTTTTCCATCTCTGGCGCTCCTTTCTTCTGAATTTTGAGCAAACAAATACCACCATCGTTTCCGAAGGTGGCAGTTGCAGGTTTATCTGAGGACTATGGCCGCTTTTCCATTGGTCTTTATCTGAAGAACTGCATTGTAGGCTGTGAGGTCTTTGACACCACAATTATTACGCCTGTCGATCAGTTCTTCTTTGCTTTTCAGCCGCCGGTTTTCACGCTGCCGTTTTCGATCCTTCATTACTGATACCTCCTATCCAAATAGATAGACTGCTCCCTCGGTTGCGGGAAACAGCCTTTTCGGTTGACGTCCGCTGTAAGCAAGAAAGTTTTTTACAATTTGCTCTTGTTTACGATGTAATTATAACGTATAATATTACCGAAGTACAATTCTCATCGGTAAGACTAACGGTAAGAAAAGGATGAATTCAAATGAAGCAGCTACCAACTGATTTTTTCTCTTTTACGGAAATAGGCGGCGTGGGAGAGATGATATATAAGGCTGTCCGTTTCCCGGAATGTGTCCCGGAGTATGATCACGAGCGCAAAGAAGATATAATTGTGCCGATATGCACATTTTTCAATCGTCCGGAGGCAGGGACTGATTATTCGATAACCGGGCAGGATCTTCTGGTCAGCCTTTGCAATCTCTATAAAAAAATAAATGCCCCGGACTATTCTGTGGGTATCACAGAGATGGTCTGGGACTGGTGCCGCAGGAATGTTGCTCCGTATAACATTGAGCAGCTGTGTAATCTGATGGAGCAGGAAAATTATATGGAGCTTTATCTGAGCGGGGAGATTATTAATTGGGGAACTTTCGATGTAAAGGACTTCGTAAATGACCTCTGCAAGCTCGGCTCCGCATTTGAATATTATGATGTTCTCAAAAGAGTCCATGTCAGTCATGACGTTGCCAGCGGCAGGGCATTATATTATGAGGGGAGAATCTGTGACAGCAAGCCGTTCCTTGAGAAATTCCGTCATTGCGAAACGGATGAAGAATACCTTACAGAATTCAACAAGGAATATGATGACCTCATGCTCAATGTAATGGAGGCTATTCCAGACATAAGGATGAGGCTCCAGAAAAACAAGAGAACAGGAAAAATAGAGCTGGGAGCCGATGTGCAGTCGGTATTTGATATTGCGTGGTACACCTTCGCCCGTCTGGTAGCGGATGTGGCACCGCCGATTGATAAAGACATGGACTATTTTGAGTCTCAAGGCTCCATTCTGACCTGCATGGCCTGTGGTGAATATTTCGTCCGTCATTCCAGCAGACAGCGGTATTGCAACAATCCGAACTGCCAAGCCGAGCGTAATAACCGGAAGGCCAGAGCGTATTACGAGCGAAAAAAGGAACAACAATAAAAATGATTTGCTACAATACTTGTTTTGAATGCGACGGATACAATGTTGTCAGCCAAATACTTTAATGCCTTAATTAAAGTGAATAAATATTGACATCTCGATACTTTCGCTGCATAATATATTTATCAACAAATAGAAAGGAGCTGCAAAATGTCTTTTTCTTACAAACCCTTGTGGAAATTGCTGATTGATAAGGATATGTCTAAAAAGCAGTTGATGGAGGTAACGAGTATTTCAAAATCCACAATGGATAAAATGGGGCGAAGCGAACAAGTTTCTATGGATATAATTGACAGAATTTGTTCTTATTTCCATTGTAATATAAACGATGTTATTGAACACGTTAACAGCGGAGGCAAAAATGAAGACAGTAAACACGCTAATTAAATGGCCGGGAGGAAAGGCAAGAGAAATCAAGTATATTGAGCACTTGATACCAAATCATGATAGATACATCGAGCCTTTTTTCGGCGGCGGGGCTATGTTTTTCTATCTGAAGCCGGCTTCAGCAGTTATCAACGATATTTCATCTGACTTGATTGACTTTTATTCTCTTGCAAAAGAACAGAATTTAAATTTCAAAGCTACGCTTACAGCATATAGCACTATTTTAGATAACATTATCTTATCTTGTGAAACTCACTATAATGAGCTACTTGCAATATATGGCGATATAAAACAATGTAGTTTTAATCAAGACGGATTGCAAAACTTCGTTAATACGATATTTGATTGTCTCAATATAGGAGCTGTGGAAACTCTGGTTTTGGATACCGCAGCATTTAAAAAGCAGCTATATTCTAACGCGTTGGATAAAATGCAACGAACCGTGAAAAACGAAATCAAGGCTCCGTTTAACGCAGAAGATTTACGAGAAAACCTTATCACGGGATTTACCAGCGGGACTTATATGTACTTTAGAGATATTTATAACGATATTCTTTTAAAACGTAATTCTACAGTAAGCAAAGAGTATCGCGTGGCAAACTTCTACTTTATCCGTGAATATTGTTATGGCTCCATGTTTAGGTATAATAGTAAAGGCGAATTTAATATACCCTATGGAGGAATGTCCTACAATCGTAAAGATTTCAAAACCAAAATCAATGGCATCTTTTGCCCGGAAACGCAGAAGCTGTTTTCGGAAACCGATATTCATTGTCAAGATTTTGAGGAATTTTTTTCTTCTGTCGAAATGACCGAAAATGATTTTATGTTCTTAGACCCTCCGTATGACACGGATTTTTCCGATTATGAAGGCAAGGATTTTACTAAGGAAGATCAACGGCGCCTGGCTGAAGCACTAAAAAAAACAAAAGCAAAGTTCATATTGATTATTAAAAATACCGATTTCATATATTCTCTTTATGACGGGTTCTTCAATATTCTGTGCTTTGATAAAACATATACATATAATGTTCGGAGCAGGAATGAACGTAATGTCGAGCATCTTATAATCACAAACATAGCGATATAAAGAAAAAGTGCTAAGGCCCATTGACCTTAGCACTTTTTCTTTTTGGAGGTCTATTTCTTCTTGAAAAATCCATCTTCGTAATCCACATCATCCGGAAGGTTATTGTGGCTTATGAGATTTCTGACTCTTTGTTCAAACATCGGCTCTGTTGGTCTTGTTGATGAATTCTCTTCATCATAGTCACTTAAATTGAAGGCCTGCGGAATTCGGTCAATAAAATCATTCAATGAAATCTTGTTTTCAACAGAAAGAAGAGAACTTAAAAAATTTTTGATAACACTCTCTTTAATATTATTGCTCATGACAACTTCTCCTTTATATTTTGTACTCATGATTTAAGCGGCTACTTAATTTGATTAGAGATTTTCTATTGCACTTTCTATTTTTGAATTTTCAAACGCCACTTTGAATTTATCAATAAAATCCTTAAAGGTAAGCTCTAAGGGCAACACTTTTGCCCAGAAATCGTCCGGTGTCAGTAGTTCGCAGTTTTTCGTTTCCATAGCACTTTTTACCGACTGTGAACATTCACCATAGCAAGTAGCAAAAAATGAATGACTGTTAGCTACAAAAGAAAACATATTCTTGTTTTTCAAAACTTCATCTGCGTTACTTGGGGCATTTTTAGTGTCAAGATTCCCGCCCATTTTTATTTCATAAACAAATAAGTCTTCAATTATCTTTTTTTCGCTGGTACCTTCTTCCTTAATGCTAAGCGTCAACAGATCAACCGGATAATTTTTCCCTTTCCAGTTTGAAAGTTCTGATTTAGCGGTAGGTGAATTTAAGTCCATTACGATTTTTGTAGTTGCTAATTTGTCGCATTTGGATTTTATTTTTAGTTTTCGTTTTACGTCCTTATCCGATAAGTTGCTCGAAATATAAACATATTGAGCAAACGGGTTGAAGTTTTTATTTTGCCATTTTTTATCGACATCAAGAGGAACAGAAAACAAGGTTACAGTTACCTGCCCGGAAAGTTCATCATAATTAAGCACAGTGATGTTAGGCGCTCCAATAACTCCAAATTTTTGGCGAGACAAAAAGAAAATAATACGCTGAATCCTGTTGCCCAGCTGAGAGTCAACACTTCTTCCAAGCGCCATATACTTCTTTATGTCATTGTTGATTAGAGGCAGAAACGGATTCTTCTCTCGATTCCCCATATTTTCTTCGTAATTATTACAAACATTGTCCGACATTGCCTTTAGTTCTGTGAGCAAAAAATCTTCAATTTTCATAACTGTTCACATCCTCCCATCCTTAAACAGGCAGCATCGTAATAAACCTTATCAATTTCGCATCCAACAAAACGTCTGCCACACTGTCTTGCCGCAACACCTGTAGAACCCACGCCCATAAACGGATCAAAAACTATGTCGCCGGGATTAGAGGCAATATTAATAATATGAGATAAAAGGCTTACAGGTTTTTGAGCTGGATGTTTGGGATTCTTCAATCGCTCTGGGGTCATGCATATTGGAGATTCAAAAAAATTATGCATCTCGTTCTGTGTTGTAAAATTCCATTTGTGACCCTTGTTCCAAAGACAAATAATCATTTCGCAACTATTCAAAAACCCATTTTTGTAGATTTTCGGAGCTGGATTTGTTTTGTGCCAGATAAAAAACTGAAAGGTATCAAATTCGCTATCAAAAACCTCATGCCATTTTCCGATTAAGTTATAGCTTGTAAAAACAAATATGTTTCCATCCGGTTTTATTATCCGCTTGAAATCGTATAATAAATCTTTCGGGTCGAGAGGTACGTTGTCCCAGTCTGCAATATCATTATTCAATGCATCTCTGCCGGGAAGAGGAATATTCCCAGTTGAGTACTGAGCGATATTGTAAGGAGGATCGGTTAGTATTAAATCAATGCAATTGTCCGGAAGGCCTTTCATATATTCCAGACAATCCTTGTTGATGAGCCTTGACATTTACTCTCCAATACATTCACTAATCATATCGTTGATGCGTTTATTTAAATCAATTTCCTCTAACGCTTCACGATAGACTTCAGTGAATTCTTCATATGGCATTCCAGCGGGTAAAATCCGCTCCCAAAAATTCTTACCTATTAAAAACATAGACGGATAATTCAAATGTTTTTTTACTGCACCAGTCCAAGTGTTTCTTTCTCCGTCTTTATTATATAATGTGGCAAAGTACGCCTTGCAATTTTCGATGCCCATATCGACATATATTGTCAAAAGTTTTTCAACATTAGAAGGAGCATTAGAACTATCTAAATCACCGCCTGCTTTCAATTCCATAATGTTCCAATTTGTACCATCAAAAAATGCCAAATCAACGGGCTTTGTATAAATGCGTGTTGATTTATACTTCCGAGAGAGCGGCAGCAAAGTAGATTTGCATGTCGCATGCGTCACTCGGCTTTCTTCACGCATTCTACCTTTCCCGGTTGCTTCATTGTTTGCTCTGAAAGAAGCGATTTCTCCTCGTAAATCTCCGTTGTGGGTATCTACATCAGTTACTACAACTTGACCCGTAACACTTGCAGGATCAATACTGTGATGCAGATTACGTGGATTAACTATCGCAGGAACATTTTCTTCTCCAAATGTCAATCGCGCAATTCTTTTAGCGCATGTTTCGATTGCAAACCCACTCTTTGATTCAAAACTACTGACAAAAACCATGCTTGCAGTTATTCTCTCATCCATTTGACTTAAAAGGAAATTATTAACTTTACGTCTATAGTTGGAAGAAAAGTCTGCCTCTATAAGGGCGGTCAGATTTGAAAATTCTTCAATTACAATTCTTTTTATTTGGTCTCTCATAATATTCACCCTTCTTCAATGAATAATTTATATGTATCGATTCCGAGAGCGTCGGCAATTTTTTGTACATTATCAAGAGCAATGCTTCTTTGGAAGCGTTCTATGTCGCTTATATATGTCCTGTGCAAACCACACATTTCTGCGAATTTTTCCTGTGAAACGCCCAACTCATTTCGGTATTTTCTTAAATTCGTTCCAAAAACTTTTACTATATCCACCTTGACAAACACCCCCCATGTAACGTAATATATTATATTTTTGAGCACACAAAAAGTCTACAGACAATAAGTTACTGAATGTAAATCATGTTTAAACAACAAAAAGACCACACTAAAGGTTTTATCCTTCGGTGTGATCTTTAGTTTGTGCCTCCGCTTGAAGAGTGCCGGTCAAAAATTCTCTTGTTTTAGAAAATCCCTAAGCAGCACTCCCTTTACTGGGAGAGCTTTTCTTATAACCCCTACATTATTCAAAGAAAATGCCTCTGCATTTTCTTTCAATGGGGTTTCGACGAGGGTGGAGATATTAGCTCAACCCTGTCATTAGCACAACACCCCGCCACCCATAGAGGTGGGGGACATCGGACACCTCGTTATAGTTCGTACTGTATATTACCAGCTAGCCTTAGTTACGCCAGGAATGGCACCCTTGTAGCTCTGCTCTCTGAAACAAATACGGCACATATCGAACTTTCTGATATAACCGTGCGGACGACCGCAAATCTTACATCTGTTATACTGGCGAACAGGGAACTTAGGCTCCTTGCTCCACTTTTCAATCATTGCCTTCTTGGCCACAGTCAGTACCCCCTATCCTTATGCTTTGAAAGGCATGCCCATGAGCTTCAAGAGCTCGCGAGCTTCCTCATCGGTCTTTGCAGTGGTAACAACAACAATGTTCATACCACGGAGCTTATCAATCTTATCATACTCAATTTCAGGGAAAATGAGCTGCTCCTTCAAGCCGATTGCGTAGTTGCCACGACCGTCGAAAGAATTGGCACTGATACCACGGAAGTCACGAACGCGAGGCAATGCTACGTTCATGAACTTGTCCAGGAACTGATACATGCGAACACCACGCAGAGTAACCTTTGCGCCGATAGGCATGCCCTGACGAAGCTTCCAAGCAGCCAGAGACTTCTTAGCTCTGGTGAGGATTGGCTTCTGACCAGCAATAATGGTCAAATCGTTAACAGCAGCGTCGAGAGCCTTAGGGTTGCCTACAGCCTCGCCAACACCCATGTTAATGATGATCTTTGCGATTTTAGGGAGTTCCATAACATTCTTGTAGCCGAACTTTTCAGTCAATGCAGGAACAACCTCATTGATATACTTTTCCTGTAATCTATCCAACTAGATATCCTCCTTTCCTTTCTTATTTAGTCTGATCGATAACTTCGCCGCACTTCTTGCACGCACGAACATTTTTGCCGTTTACTTCCTTGTGAGCAACACGAGTAGCCTTGCCGCAAGCTGGGCAAACCAACATAACCTTTGCTGCAAACATAGGAGCCTCCTTGGTGATAATGCCACCCTGAGGAGCGCTCTGGTTAGGCTTAGTGTGACGCTTAATCTTGTTAACGCCCTCTACTACAACCTTACCCTTCTTTGGCAGAGCCTGGATAACCTTGCCCTGCTGGCCTTTATCTTTACCGGACAATACCAGAACGGTATCACCCTTCTTTACATGCAGTTTTGTAATTGCCAAAGTCGCACCTCCTCACATTAAAGAACTTCTGGAGCCAGAGATACGATCTTCATGAAATCCTTCTCACGAAGCTCTCTCGCTACTGGCCCAAAAATACGGGTACCCTTAGGAGTCTTATCCTCCTTGATAATAACGGCTGCATTCTCATCAAAGCGAATGTAGGAACCGTCATTGCGACGCAGGCCCTTCTTGCTACGAACTACTACGGCCTTAACAACGTCGCCCTTCTTAACGACGCCGCCAGGGGATGCAGATTTTACTGCAGCCACGATTATATCACCAATGTTAGCATACTTGCGATAAGAGCCGCCCAATACACGGATGCACATGATTTCCTTAGCACCGGTGTTGTCGCCAACATTGAGTAAAGTCTGTTGCTGAATCATCAGTTAACCTCCTCAACCAGAATTTCCCAACGGAAATTATCTTGCTTTCTCAACGATCTCTACAACTCTCCAACGCTTATCCTTGGACAGTGGGCGGGTTTCCATCAGGGAAACGATGTCGCCAACATGAGCCTCGTTATTTTCATCATGGGCCTTGAACTTTACAGTCTTCTTAACGGCCTTCTTATAAAGTGCATGCTGCTCGATATCCTCAACTGCTACAACAACAGTCTTGTCCATCTTGTCGCTTACTACCTTACCAACTTTAGTCTTGCGTTCATTTCTCTCGCTCATTAAGGAGCCTCCTTCCTAATACGTATCTTATTATGTCGAATCAAATCAAGCCTTAGCCTGCTCAGTCTGTACAGTCTTAATGCGGGCAATAGTCTTCTTTACTTCCTTGATACGCATTGGGTTCTCCAACTGACCAGTAGCCAGCTGGAAACGGAGGTTGAACAACTCCTCTTTGAGAGAAGCAAGTTTCTGGTTAAGTTCCTCAGCGCTCAAATCTCTAATCTCATTAACCTTCATTTACTTCACCGCCCTCTGCCTTTTCAGTCTCTTCGCGAGTTACAAACTTGCACTTGATTGGAAGCTTGTGAGCTGCAAGACGCATTGCTTCAGCTGCTACTTCCTTAGTCACGCCATCCATCTCGAAGAGAACGCGACCTGGCTTTACTACTGCTACCCAGTACTCAGGTGAGCCCTTACCGGAACCCATACGGGTCTCAGCTGGCTTTGCAGTTACAGGCTTGTCAGGGAAAATCTTGATCCAAACCTGACCACCACGCTTGATGTAACGGGTCATAGCAATACGGGCTGCCTCAATCTGACGGTTAGTAATCCAAGCTGGCTCCAGTGCAACAAGACCATAATCACCATGGGAAACCTTGTTACCGCGCTGTGCCTTACCCTTCATACGACCACGGAACTGCTTGCGATATTTAACTCTCTTTGGTAATAACATTAAGCTTCGCTCCCTTCAACAGCAGCAGTACGCTGCTTCTTCTCAGGAAGGACCTCACCCTTGAAGATCCAAACTTTAACGCCAATACGACCATAGGTAGTTGCTGCCTCGTAAGTACCATAGTCAATGTCTGCTCTCAGGGTGTGCAGAGGAATGGAACCCTCACGATAGGACTCGCTACGGGCAATTTCAGCACCGCCGAGACGGCCGCTAACCATAACCTTGATACCCTTTGCGCCCAGACGCATAGTGCGGCCTACAGCCTGCTTCATAGCACGACGGAAGGCAATACGACGCTCCAGGGACTCAGCAATGCTCTTTGCTACCAAAGTTGCATCCATATCTGGCTGCTTAATCTCTGCAATATTGATGTCAACATTGCAGTCGGTGAACTTCTTCAGTCCAGCCTTTACCTGCTCGATTCCGGAACCACCACGGCCGATAACCATGCCTGGCTTTGCAGTATGGATAGTCAGCTTCAGACGGTTCTTGGAACGCTCAGTCTCAATCTTGGAAACTCCGGCGCTCTGCAGAGTATTCTGCAAATGCTCACGGATTTTAATATCTTCATGCAGGTTTGCTGCAAAATCTTTGCCAGCATACCACTTAGCATCCCAAGTCTTTACGATGCCAAGTCTTATACCATGCGGATTTACTTTCTGACCCAAAGTTAATACCCTCCTTTATTAGTTTTCTTCTACTGCTACAGTGATGTGGGAAGTGCGCTTCAAAATCTTGAAAGCCTGACCACGAGAGCGTGGATGAATACGCTTCATAGTTGGTCCCTCATCTACGAAACAGGAAGATACATAGAGGTTATCAACGTTCATGTCGAAATTGTTCTCAGCGTTTGCTACTGCAGACTTGAGAACCTTATATATAGCTTCACTACCTACTTTTGGAGTGAACTTCAAAATCGCAAATGCATCAGCAACCTTCTTGCCACGAATGAGATTCATAACAACGCGAACCTTGCGAGGTGCAATGCGAACATTTTTAGCAACTGCTTTTGCTTCCACAGAGGAATCCTCCTTTCAAATCAACTTATCTAAGACCGGTCTTTCTCTCTTCACCGGCATGGCCCTTAAAAGTACGGGTTGGTGCAAACTCACCAAGCTTATGGCCAACCATGTCCTCAGTTACATAAACAGGAACATGCTTGCGACCATCGTGTACTGCGATAGTATGACCAACAAAAGTTGGCAGAATAGTGGAGCTTCTGGACCAGGTCTTTACAACCTTCTTGTCGTTAGCTTCGTTCAGGGCATCAATCTTCTTAGTTAAGCTTTCATGAACATAAGGTCCCTTTTTAACAGATCTTGACAATTTATTTCCTCCTTCCGGTGATTATCACTTATTTGGTACGGCCTTTAATAATTAACTTATCAGAAGCCTTCTTACGACGGGTCTTGGCACCCATAGCGCACTTACCCCATTTAGTAACAGGATGCTTGCGGCCAACTGGGGAACGACCCTCACCACCACCATGTGGATGGTCATTAGGGTTCATAGCAACGCCGCGGTTCTCTGGACGCTTACCCATCCAACGAGCACGACCTGCTTTACCAATAGTGATGTTCATGTGCTCAGCATTGCCAACTACGCCGATAGTTGCACGGCAGTTAACATGTACCTTGCGCATTTCACCGGATGGCATACGGAGAGTAGCATAGTCACCCTCAATAGCCATGAGCTGTGCATAAGCACCAGCGGAGCGAACCAGCTGAGCACCAGCACCGATCTTCAACTCAACGTTGTGGAGCAGAGTACCAACTGGAATGTTCTTCAGTGGAAGAGCGTTACCTGGCTTAATGTCAGCCTCTGGGCCGGACATAACCTGGTCGCCAACCTTCAGACCGTTAGGAGCGATGATATAACGCTTCTCACCGTCTGCATAGTTCAAAAGTGCAATACGTGCACTGCGGTTTGGATCGTACTCGATAGTAGCAACCTTGGCTGGAATACCATCCTTGTTGCGCTTGAAATCAATGATACGATACAGACGCTTATGGCCGCCACCCTGATGGCGAACGGTCAATCTACCCTGCTGATTACGGCCACCGTTCTTCTTGAGACGCTCAACGAGGGATTTTTCAGGCTTATCAGTAGTAATCTCATCAAAAGACGCTACAGTCATGAAACGTCTACCTGCGGAATATGGTTTAAAACTCTTTATTGCCACTTAATTAACCTCCTTTTCCCTATTAAGCTTCAAAGAACTCGATAGTCTCGCCAGCAGCGAGCTTCACGATTGCTTTCTTGTAGTCAGAGCGCTTGCCGATGGAACGGCCCATGCGCTTTACCTTACCCTCAACGTTAACGGTATTTACAGATACAACCTTTACGTTGAAGATCTGAGAAATTGCCTTAGCAATCTCAATCTTGTTGGCAGCCTTAGCTACCTCAAATACATATTTGCCCTCAGCCATGAGAGTAGTGCTCTTTTCAGTAATCAGAGGACGGATAATGATGTCGCGTGCTTCCATTATGCATATACCTCCTCAATACGAGCAATAGCATCCTTAGTGATGAACAGCTTGTTAGCGTTCAGGATGTCAAATACATTCAGGCCGATAGTGTTAATAGTCTTAACACCAGGGATATTACGGGAAGACTTATCAACATTCTCAACATAATCAGCTGTAATGATCAGAGCCTTCTTATCAACATCAAAGCTATTCAGCATCTCAACAACTGCCTTGGTCTTTGGAGCTGCGAAATCAATGCTGTCCAATACTACCAACTGGCCGTTGGCTACCTTGTCGGACAGTGCGCACTTGAGAGCAAGACGACGCTGCTTACGAGGCATGCTGAAGGAATAGGAGCGAGGAGCAGGACCAAATACAGTACCGCCACCTACCCAGATAGGGGAACGGGTGGAACCACTGCGTGCACGACCGGTACCCTTCTGCTTCCAAGGCTTACGGCCGCCGCCTCTTACCATACCACGAGTCTTGGTTGCATGATTACCAAGACGCTGGGAAGCCAGCTGCATAACAACTGCCTGGTGCAGGAGGCCTGCATTCACTTCTACGCCAAAAATATTTTCATTCAATTCGATATCTCCAACCTGCTGGTTCTTGATATCATAAACTGCTACTGTAGGCATTATTTCTTATCCTCCTTCCGAATTAGTTTTTGCCCGGCTTAACGGTGCTCTTTACAACTACGAGGCCCTTCTTTGGACCAGGAATTGCGCCCTTGATGAGGAGCAGGTTGCGGTCAGCATCAACTCTAACAACAGTCAAACGCTGTACAGTAACCTTCTCGCTGCCCATATGACCTGGCAGCTTCTTGCCCTTCAATACACGGCCACCGTGACCACTGATCATCGCACCTGTAGAACCAGGCTCACGATGAGACTTGGAACCATGTCCCATTGGTCCACGTGCAAAATTATGACGCTTGATACCACCGGCAAAACCCTTGCCCTTGGAAGTACCAGTTACGTCAACTAATTCTCCGGCGGAAAATATGTCAACGCCGATGGTGTCACCAACGTTATATTCAGAAGCATTCTCCAAGCGCATCTCGCGAATGAACTTTACTGGAGCTACGCCAGCTTTTGCGAAATGACCCTTCATTGGGCTATTTACCTTGGATTCTTTGATTGCGCCGAAGCCAATCTGAATTGCATTATAACCATCATTTTCAACAGTCTTATTCTGGACAACAACGTTGTTACCAGACTCAACAACTGTTACTGGAACGACCTGACCTTCTTCAGTAAAGATCTGAGTCATGCCCAGCTTTCTACCTAAAATTGCTTTAGCCATCATTCCACCTCCTATTACAATTTAAGTTCGATATCCACACCTGCTGGCAACTCAAGACGGGTGAGTGCATCTACAGTCTTGGAAGTTGGGTCCAGCACGTCAATAAGGCGCTTGTGAGTTCTCATCTCGAACTGCTCACGGGAGTCCTTATTTACATGTGGGGAACGCAGAATAGTGTAAATCTGCTTCTCAGTTGGGAGTGGAATTGGGCCGGATACACTAGCGCCGGTTCTCTTGGCAGTCTCAACAATCTTTACTGCGCTCTGGTCCAGTGCTTTGTGATCATAAGCCTTTAAACGGATTCTGATTTTCTGCTGCTTAGACAATTTATTTTCCTCCTTCTCGTCCGGGCTCCAGGCCCAAACATTTCTCCGTAATAGTTCCCTTGATCAGGCCCATATGTCCTGTCAAGCCATCTACCACGTCATCGCATCAGGGGTACTTTTACTTAGAAGCACACCGCTTCTTATTGTAACATACACATATTATTTCCGTCAATAAAAATAATATAAAACCTTAATTATAAGGGCGACTAAGATAGCCGCCCTTATATTAAGGAAATAATTTACTTGGACTTTACCAAAAAGCGCAAATTAAGCGTCGATCTCGGTAACACGGCCAGCACCTACAGTGTGACCACCCTCACGGATAGCGAAGCGCAGACCAGCCTCAATAGCGATTGGAGTGATGAGCTCTACAGACATCTCTACGTTATCGCCAGGCATAACCATCTCAGTACCCTCTGGCAGACTTACAACACCGGTAACGTCAGTGGTACGGAAATAGAACTGAGGACGATAGTTGTTGAAGAATGGGGTATGACGGCCGCCTTCTTCCTTAGTCAGTACATAAACCTGACCCTTGAACTTGGTGTGTGGATGAATGGAACCTGGCTTTGCCAGAACCTGACCACGCTGAATCTCCTTACGGTCAACACCACGGAGTAGAGCACCGATGTTATCACCAGCCTGTGCGCTTGGCAGCAGCTTGCGGAACATCTCGATACCAGTTACAACAGTGGACTTAATCTCCTCAGCGATACCAACGATCTCAACAGTATCGTTCAGGTTCAGCTGACCACGCTCTACACGGCCAGTAGCAACAGTACCACGACCAGTAATGGTGAATACGTCCTCTACAGGCATCAGGAATGGGAGATCAGTGTCACGGGTAGGAGTAGGAATGTACTCATCTACTGCATCCATCAGCTTCATGATGTTAGCCTTCTGCTCCTCGTCGCCATTCAGAGCACCCAGAGCGGAACCAGCAACTACAGGAATGTCGTCGCCAGGGAAATCGTAGGAGCTCAGGAGCTCACGAACTTCCATCTCTACCAGCTCAAGCAGCTCAGGATCATCAACCTGGTCTACCTTGTTCAGGAATACAACCATAGCAGGAACGCCAACCTGGCGAGCCAGCAGGATGTGCTCACGAGTCTGAGGCATAGGACCATCAGCAGCGGAAACTACCAGGATAGCACCATCCATCTGAGCAGCACCAGTGATCATGTTCTTTACATAGTCAGCATGGCCTGGGCAGTCAACGTGAGCATAATGACGCTTGTCAGTCTCATACTCTACGTGTGCAGTGTTAATGGTAATACCACGCTCTCTCTCCTCTGGAGCCTTATCGATGTTAGCGTAGTCCTCAAACTGTGCCATACCCTTCTCGGACAGAACCTTAGTGATTGCTGCAGTCAGGGTAGTCTTACCATGGTCAACGTGACCGATAGTACCAATGTTTACATGTGGTTTAGTTCTTTCGAATGTAGCCTTTGCCATTTAGAAATTTCCTCCTTATTCACCTTTGTTTTTAGCAATGATGCCTTCTGCAATATTCTTAGGAACTTCCTCATAGTGAGAAACTTCCATGGAGTAGTTACCGCGGCCCTGAGTCTTGGAGCGCAGGTCGGTGGAATAACCGAACATGCCAGACAGAGGAACAAATGCATTGATTACCTGTGCACCGTTGCGGGCTTCCATACCTTCGATACGGCCGCGACGGGAGTTCAGGTCACCGATTACATCGCCCATGTACTCCTCAGGAACGATAACCTCTACCTTTACGATTGGCTCCAGAATAACAGGGTTAGCCTTGAGTGCACCGTTCTTGAATGCCATGGAACCGGCAACCTTGAACGCAGCCTCAGAGGAGTCAACCTCATGGTAGGAACCATCATATACGATAGCCTTTACATCAACAACAGGATAGCCGGCGAGAATACCGCCCTCCATAGCCTGCTTGATACCTGCTTCGATAGGGTTGATGAATTCCTTAGGAATAGCACCACCAACAACCTGATTCTCGAAGCTGAAGCCTTCACCAGGCTCCTGTGGAATGAGACGCAGCTTACAATGACCATACTGACCATGACCACCAGACTGACGCACGAACTTGCCTTCGCACTCAACTTCCTTGCGGATAGTCTCACGGTAAGCAACCTGTGGGTTACCTACTGCACAGTCAACCTTGAACTCACGAAGCATACGGTCAACGATAATCTCCAGATGGAGCTCGCCCATACCGGAAATAATAGTCTGACCAGTTTCCTCATCAGTGCGAACGCGGAAGGTAGGATCCTCCTCAGCCAGCTTCTGAAGGGCAACGCCCATCTTCTCCTGGTCGTTCTTGGTCTTTGGCTCTACAGCTACGGAAATAACTGGATCTGGGAATTCCATGGACTCCAGAATGATTGGATGTGCCTCGTCGCAGAGGGTATCACCAGTGGTGGTATCCTTGAGACCAACAGCAGCAGCAATATCGCCGCTATAAACGATGTCCAACTCCTTACGGTTGTTAGCATGCATCTGGAGAATACGGCCGATACGCTCCTTCTTGCCCTTAGTGGAGTTAAATACATAAGAGCCGGAGGACAAAGTACCGGAGTATACACGGAAGAATGCCAACTTACCAACGAATGGATCAGCCATAATCTTGAATGCCAGAGCAGCAAATGGCTCGCTGTCACTGGATGGACGATGATCCTCCTCACCAGTCTCAGGATTTACACCCTTGATTGGAGGGATATCGGTAGGAGCAGGCATGAAATCAACAATAGCGTCCAGCATAGGCTGTACACCCTTGTTGCGATAAGAAGTACCGCAGGTTACAGGGCACATGTTGCAGGCAATAGTAGCTTTGCGGATAGCGGTCTTGATTTCCTCCTCGGAAATCTCCTCGCCACCAAGATACTTCTCCATGAGGCTGTCATCAACTTCTGCTACAGCCTCCAGCAGTTTCTCACGATATTCCTCAGCGAGATCCTGCATATCCTCAGGAATAGCTACCTCATCAGCAACCTTGCCCAGGTCATCCTCATATACGATAGCTTCCATCTTTACGAGATCAATGATGCCCTGGAAGTCATCCTCAGCACCAATTGGCAGCTGGATTGCAACTGCATTGGCATTCAGACGCTCCTTCATCATCTTGATAACGTTGTAGAAATCTGCACCAGTAATGTCCATCTTATTTACGTAGGCCATACGTGGTACGCTATATTTCTCAGCCTGACGCCATACGGTCTCAGTCTGAGGCTCAACGCCGCCGCGAGCAGTCAGAACTGCTACAGCACCGTCCAATACTCTCAGAGAACGCTCAACCTCTACAGTAAAGTCAACGTGACCTGGGGTATCAATGATGTTGATACGATGATTCTTCCAATGGCAGGTGGTAGCTGCGGAGGTAATGGTAATACCACGCTCCTGCTCCTGAGCCATCCAGTCCATGGTAGCTGCGCCTTCATGAACCTCACCGATTTTGTGATTGATACCAGTGTAGAAGAGAATACGCTCGGTAGTAGTAGTCTTACCGGCATCGATGTGCGCCATGATACCGATGTTACGAGTCTTTTCAAGTGAAAACTCTCTAGCCACTATTTATCGCTCCTTAATTACACAAACAATATTACCAACGATAATGAGCGAAAGCCTTGTTGGCCTCAGCCATCTTGTGAGTATCTTCCTTCTTCTTGATAGCTGCGCCGGTGTTGTTAGCGGCATCCATCAGCTCGCCGGACAGTCTCTCATCCATGGTCTTCTCGCCACGCAGTCTTGCGTAGTTTACGATCCAGCGGATGCCCAGAGTCATGCGGCGGTCAGGGCGAACCTCAACAGGTACCTGGTAGTTAGCACCACCTACACGGCGTGCACGAACCTCCAGTACAGGCATAACATTTTTCAATGCAGTCTCGAAAACCTCGAGAGGATCATTGCCGGTCTTAGCACGGATGATCTCGAATGCATCATATACAACTCTCTCAGCAACGCCCTTCTTACCAGAAAGCATTACCTTGTTGATGAACTTAGTGACGATCTTGGAGTGGTATACCGGATCCGGTAAAACGTCACGCTTAGGTACAGAACCTTTTCTTGGCATCTATTTTGCCTCCTTCCATAATCTTTCAGTGTCAGAAATTATTTCTTCTGCTTAGCGCGCTTAGCACCGTACTTGGATCTACCCTGCTTGCGGTCCTGAACACCTGCAGTATCCAGAGAACCACGAATGATGTGATAACGAACACCTGGTAAATCCTTTACACGTCCGCCTCTGATCAGAACAACGCTATGTTCCTGAAGATTATGGCCAATGCCAGGGATATATGCGGTTACTTCAATGCTATTAGTCAAACGAACACGGGCAACCTTACGGAGTGCGGAGTTTGGCTTCTTAGGAGTTGTGGTATAAACTCTTGTGCAAACGCCACGTTTCTGTGGGCAATTCTTTAATGCCGGTGCTGTGGATTTCTCCTGCATGCTCTCTCTGCTCTTGCGAACTAACTGATTAATTGTAGGCATACATGCACCTCCTTCCTTCAAAATGAGTATTTAGTATTTATTAAAACCGCCAACTTAGTCAGCAGTTTTTGACTTATTCTGCTGTTATTTCAAAACAGCAACTGCGGCAGCTCCTACTTCGATGGAACAGGTCTTTCCCAATTCTCCCATAGTATGAGCTATTTCCATATCTATGGATTTCTCCTCACAGAGGCTTCTCAGCGGCTGCACCACCCTGCCATCTGCATCTGAGGCCAGGAATACGCATAACACCTGATCCTTGTTGATGGCCTTGGTTACCTGCTTGACACCGATAACCCTCTGAGCCTTCTTCAAACTCTCCAGCGTCACACATCTCACTCCTTCGCCTGAAAACATCCATAACTTAGGCGCATTAGTATAATATCACCCCTCCAAACCTTTGTCAACCCCTTGTATATCAGCTTTTACATTGCACACCCTACCCGGTGTATCATAAATCTATGTTAGTGCGTTTAAAGTGTGCCTTTGTATTTTCTATAGATACACTTTGTAACATTACGCGGTAAATAATAAAAAAAGTCCTACCATATCCACCAACTGTAAACCAAAAAAATTTAAAAAAATTTTTCGCCTGAAATAAAAAACAGGAAGCGTTGCCTGAAGCTGCTTCCTGTTCATTATCTCACTATAAAATTATTTTTTGCTCTTCTTGCCTTTAGAAGCTTTCTTGACATTAACTGCATCCTTCAAAGCTTTGCCTGGCTTAAAGGCAGGGCTCTTGGCGGCAGGAATCTTAATCTCTTCCCCAGACTGTGGATTGCGGCCAGTACGGGCTGCTCTCTCCCTTACCTCAAAAGTACCAAAGCCAATAACCTGTACCTTATCCCCTGCAACGAGAGCCTCCTGAACGCTGGCAAAAATACCTGCAACAGCCTTCTCAGCATCCTTCTTGGTAATACCGGCTTTCTCAGCAACCTTAGCAATTAACTCAGACTTATTCATGTCATTTCCCCCTCAAAAAAGTTAAAAATTGCACGGGAATCTGCCGATATAGGCTTACTCCCTCGGTAATTGCTTTCAATATACCACAAACACTAGGATTTTGCAAAATTTAGCCACAATTTTTTCGGTTTTTTCCCAAATCCTTCCAAGTCAGTCTGTTATGGTATTTTTTGCTTCATTCCAGTAGGCATCCAGCTGTTCCAGGGAGAAGCTGCTCCAATCTCCTCCCTGGGCATTAACCTGACCTTCCACATACTCAAAACGCTGACGGAATTTCTTACAACAAGCCAGCAAAGCCAGCTCGCTATCCACCTTGTAGAACCGGCTAAGATTTACCACAGAGAACAGTACATCTCCCAGTTCTTCCTCAATATGCCTCTGCTTGCCTTCCTTAACGGCCTGTTCCAATTCCTGCAGTTCTTCCTTGATTTTCTGCCACACAGGCTCTGGCTTCTGCCAGTCGAAGCCCACCTTGGAAGCCTTGGACTGCAATTTTTGAGCCGCCATCAGGGCAGGCAAATCCTTAGGCACTCCATCCAGGATATGCTTCCGCTCCTTTTTCTCCAGTTTCTTCATAGCCTCCCAGCTAACTAAAGCTGCTCCAGCATCAGTAGCCTGCACCTGGCCAAAGACATGAGGATGACGGCGCACCAGCTTTTCCACCACGCCTTGAACCACATCCTCCATAGAGAATGCTCCCGCCTCCTCTGCCATACGGCCGTGGAATACTACCTGCATCAGCAGATCCCCCAGCTCCTCGCAAAGCAGGTCATAATCCTCCAAATCAATGGCCTCCAAAACCTCATAGGTTTCCTCAATGAGATTTTTGCGAATGCTTTCATGAGTCTGAGCAATATCCCAAGGACATCCCCCCGGCTCCCGCAGTGTTTTAATAATATCCTGCAAAGGCTGCAAATCAAACTCCTTTTTACCAGGATAAGGCTTGATGTACAGACTGGTTAAATAATCTATATCCGGCTGTCTGTCCAGCTCATAGAGAGGAATCTCCCGAATGGATTCATCAGGCATGCCCAGCTTGTGAATATAGGTAATAGGATATTCATCTGGCAAGGCCTCCATCAGGCTCAGCTTGGCATCAGAAGCAATTTGCTGATTGTAAACCTGAGTTACCACCAAGCCAGTTGGCATATCCACAGGCAGCTGTTCAAAATCCTCTGCATCTATAATAGTAAGACCATCAATAGGATCTATACCCAGCTTGCCATACAGCACTTCCACAAAACTCATGCCTGGCAGGATTTCCAGCTGAATTTTATCCTGCAGCCCTGCCACCAATTCCCGGAGAAGCACCACAGTCTTTTCTGCCACCATTGGACTGCCCGGCACTGCATAAACTATATCCATGCCAGACAAAGCTTTGGTCACAATATCCTTGGCAATCTTCTCATAAAGATGGGAAAAATCCTCAGCTTCCTCGTAAAAGCTATCATAGGTGGCAAAGGTAATCCCCCTCTGCTGCAGCATAGGCACTGTAGGATGCTTGGCTGTACGCAGATAAAGATTCTTAGCCTCCTGCATCAATTCCCAACATTCCAAGGTAATATAGCCAAAATCTCCCGGCCCCAAGCCGATAACCTTAATTGTATTCATGATTTTTCTCCTTAATAATTTACCTTATATAGATAGAGTCCCTGAGCAGGAGCTGTAGCCCCGGCCTGATTTCTATCCAGAGATTCCATAATTTCCTTGAACCTCTCCACACTGGTCCAGCCCAGTCCCACATTGGCCAGAGTTCCCACCAGATTTCTTACCATATGATATAAAAACCCATTGGCAAAAAAGCTTAGCTCCACAATCCGTCCCTGCTGCTTCAAACCAGCTTCATAAATCGTCCGCACCGGACTAACTGGCGGCCCTCCTGCTGCCCTAAAGGCACTAAAATCATGGGTGCCCTCAATCATACTAAGGCAAGCCTGCATAGACTTTACATCCAGTTCCTTTCTAATATTCCAGCTATAATTACGCTCAAAGGGATCTGGAATATATCCCTGCAAAATTCGATAAATATAGGTTTTGCTTTTGGCACTATGCCTGGCAGAAAAATCTCTATCTGCCTCTGCTGCCTCCAACACTACAATATCTGGTGGCAAAATACTGTTTACCGCCCTTGGCAATCTATCTACAGGAATTCTGCCATCGGTAAAAAAATTCACTACCTGCCCCAAAGCATGAACTCCTGCATCCGTCCGCCCAGAGGCTGCCAGCTCAATAGTATCGCCACACACCTGCTGCAGCTTTTCCTCTAACACATTCTGCACCGCTATCTGAGGTGGATTCTGTCTCTGAAAGCCATTATATGCGGTTCCATCATAGGACACTGTCAACCTGATATTCCGTTTGCGGGCCTTCATTATCTCCTTATGCTCCGGCTTCATTCCATCCCCCTATAACATAAAATACACTGTACCACAAATAATCATATACAGGCTCATAACCACAATAGCCCTGCCATCAACATTATGCATACGCATGGCCTTCATGCGGGTACGCCCCTCTCCTCCATGATAACATCTAGCCTCCATAGCCATAGCCAAATCATCAGCCCGACGAAAAGCAGAAATAAACAAAGGCACCAGAATAGGAATCATGCTTTTTACCTTAGCCAGGAAATTTCCCTCACCAATATCTGAACCACGGGATTTCTGAGCCTTGATAATCTTATCAGTTTCCTCCATAAGAGTAGGAATGAATCTAAGGGCAATGGTCATCATCATGGCCAGCTCATGGGCTGGAAACCCAAAGGGCTTCAAAGGTCTAAAGAGAGATTCCAAGGCATCTGTCAGCATTAAAGGCGAAGTGGTCAACATCAACAGAGAAGATACACCTATCAGCAGCACCAGCCGCAAACTGATAAGAAAACCTTTTACCAAGCCCTCGTAGGTAATATTGAATATCCATAGCTTCGCCATCACCTCACCAGGCACAGTAAAAAGCTGAATAACAAAGGTCAAAATCAAAATCCACCACAAAGGTTTAATGGATTTTAGCACCATGCGAGGAGATACCCCAGAAAGGAAAACCAGCAAAACAGCCAGGGCTGTATTCAATCCATAGCATATATTATTATCAAAAAGGAAAATCCCTACAATATAGAAAAATAGCAGGATAATCTTGACTCTGGCATCCATGCGATGCAGTAATGAATCACCGGGGAAATACTGCCCCAAAGTAATATCTGTCAACATTTGCCAGCACCTCCTGCCTTTTTCTTAGCCAAGGCCTGCCAAATAGCTTTGACTGCATCCTCCATATTATATACATCTGTAGCAACAGCCACACCCTCTGCCTTGAGAGCCTTAACTATCGCTGTCACTCTGGGCACCTCCAGCCCTGCCTGATGGATAAAATCCTCTCGGCTGAATACCTGGGCCGGAGTCCCCTCCAACAGTACCCGTCCATGTGCCATAATGATAACATGGTCGGCAAACCTTGCAATATCATCCATGCTATGGGAAACCATAATAACCGTATTGTTCTTTTTTTTGTGCAGTTTGACAATACCATTCATCAGTTCCTCCCGTCCCACGGGATCCAAACCTGCCGTAGGCTCATCCAAAACCAGATAAGGAGTTTCCAAAGCCACTACCCCGGCAATGGCTACCCGACGCATCTGACCACCGCTAAGCTGAAAAGGAGAACGGTCTTTGTAGGTATCATAATCCAGCTTAACAAAATCCATAGCCGCCTTTACTCTTTGCTGGATATCTTCCTCGCTGCAGCCATAATTCCTTGGCCCAAAGGCAATATCCTTGGCCACCGTTTCCTCAAAAAGCTGATGCTCTGGATATTGGAACACCATACCCACAGAACGGCGAGCCTTTTTATTCTCAGGCTTTTTGCCTATGACACTAACGCCATCCACCAGCACCTGTCCCTCAGCAGGCTCCAACAGGCCATTAAGATGCTGAATCAAAGTTGATTTACCAGAGCCAGTATGCCCAGCAATAGCCGTAATCTTTCCCTGTGGAATAGTGAGATTCACATCATCCAAGGCCAAGCGCTCATAGGGAGTTCTAGGCATATATATATGTTTGAGATTTTTTATTTCAATTGACATAATGCTTCTATTAATGCCTCCTGATTGGTAATCGCCTTGGTTATGGGCAAACCCTTCTTTTGCAATCTATAGGCCAGCTCCGTAGCCACTGGCACATCCAGCCCCAGCTTTTTCATGGCCTCAATATTCTGGAAAATTTCCTCCGGCTTGCCTTCCTGCACCAGCTTTCCCTGCTTCATAACCAGCACCCTGTCAGAAAGAGCTGCCTCCTCCATAAAATGAGTAATATTAATAACCGTAATCCCCTGCCGTTGATTCAACCGCTGTACTGTGGAGATTACCTCCTGCCGTCCCACTGGATCCAGCATGGCGGTTGGCTCATCCAGCACAAGACATTCCGTATTCATAGCCAATGCCCCAGCTATGGCAATTCTCTGTTTTTGACCGCCACTAAGTAAATGGGGGGCGAAATGACGAAATTCTTCCATATTTACTGCTTTTAGAGCGGCAGTTACCCATCTGCGAATCTCATGAGGCTCCATGCCGATATTCTCTGGCCCAAAGCCTACATCATCTTCCACAATAGCAGCAATAATCTGGTTATCAGGGTTCTGAAAAACCATGCCCACCTTGCCACGAATATCCCAAAGATTCTTCTCATCCCCAGTGTCCATGCCCTCTACCAAGCACTGACCAGCAGTAGGCTGTAGGAGCGCATTAAAATGCTTGGCCAAGGTTGATTTACCAGAGCCATTAGTTCCCAGAATGGTTACAAACTCTCCTTTGTGGATTTTTAGATTAATACCATCCAAAGCCTTGTATTCATTTTCCAGTCCCTTGTTGTACACATGAGATAGATTTTTACATTCAATAAAAGCCATAATATCCTCTTGGATTGACTGCTTCCCTGCAAACTGAATTACAATTCGTCTACTGAAACCGCCAAATCATACTAAAAAACTTCTCAAAACACACCAAAGACTCTGTAGTTGCCAAGGGTGTGTTTATCTATTGTCAACCAACATTATACATACGTTAACCCTAAATATCAATAAAAGAAAATAACCGCCCAGGTCTCTAAACTTGAGCGGTCATTGTGTCGCCTCTTGCTTTCTCATTATTATACAATTCCACAATATATGAGGGCCCAGCACACCATAATTTTGACGATGCATTATAAAGAGCAGTTCCTGTTTTTGAATTTATAAATTCATTTAAAATTACTTTAGGATCTCGTCCTGTATTCTCTGCAATCTCCTCTACCACCATAGTAACCAATAAATCAATGGTATATGCTAATCTATCCTTGGATATGGTTTCTTCATGCATATTTTTTCACATCCTACAAAACGCAAAGCCTTTAAAGCTTTTTCGGTTTTAAAGCAATACTGATCCTTTAACTTATTAGGCAACAATCTGGAAATACAAAATTCATCTGTTTTTTCCTCCCCAGCTTCGCCAAACACTCCTGAAAGATATGCTGTTAAAGTTGCATTTGTAGCATCATCTGCTATTTTGCCCACAACAATATCATAATCGGCCATCTTTTTCACAATATCCGGAAATAGTTTTCTTTTTCTATGTGCAGCCACACAATGTAGCCATTCCTGATCTGCATCTCGAAAGGCTTTTACTAATAAATCTTCAATATCTTCCACTTGAAATACAGATACATATCCATAATTTTGCATATCGTCTATCAATCCACTAGATAATGCCTTGATTATAGATATATTCAAAAACTTTACAGCTTGGCTTTTCGAAGATGTCAAATAAAAACCTTTACCAAAATCCTTATGCTTTGCGCATTTTTCCAGCAACGGATGCTGAACCTCACAATAGCTGCCGTGATAAAGCATTTTACCTTCCGTTAATTCAAGCACTGAATTTCATCCCCTTGCTAGTTAGCAATTTGGAAATATCTTCCAAAATAGCTTCATCACCCTCACAATGGAAAATTCCATATCCGGCCTCTATATATTCAAGAACACCATATTGGATAAATAAATTCATGACTTGTTTTATTGATATATTCCATGTTGCTGCAGCCAATCTGAGCAGGCGCACCTGCATAAATATAATTTGACTTTTCTCGTTCATACAAGCGCATCCCTTCTTCAAACATACTACGAAAATATATTTATATTATAACACAAAACTATATTCATTTGGATATTTGCAAAAAAATAACCGCCCCAAGCGTCCTAATCTTGAGCGGTTATTTTCTGCTTAAAACATAAGGCTAACCGTCTATCGGTAGCACTTTCTTTGTATTCATTATACTACAAACCTCAATAGTGTGCAATAAATTCTGATTTATCGAGATGCCTATCTCTCTACTATCGTAAATATGAAATCAAAATTTTCTCGAAATAC
>NZ_JADYTY010000119.1 GCF_021531495.1 Anaerovibrio lipolyticus | reverse complement strand
GAGGCGCGAAGAGTACCTGTGCAGGGTACTCCCATACCGCTTATTAGTGTATTCATCGCAATTTTCCGCCTTGACACAATTTGTAGATTTTGCGAACTGGCTGGAATAGAACAGCAGATGATAGTACCCTAAGAAAAACCTTACTAAGCGATATTTAGTTTATATTACCTCTATTTTGGGATTTAGAATCGAAAAATCACGATGATTCGACAACAGCCGGAGGGGCATGACACTTTTGCGTCGGGAGACTCCTGCT
>NZ_JADYTY010000118.1 GCF_021531495.1 Anaerovibrio lipolyticus | reverse complement strand
TGCTCTGTCCGACTTAATGGCCCTATCTGATGATTTATACTAACGCACAGATACCGCTTGTCGCTGAGCCAATGCACAGAGACCGTATTGGTAGAGAGTGCCACCGGGGCCACTTTTGCTGCGCAAAAGCAGGAATCTCCCGACGCAAAAGTGTCATGCCCCTCCGGCTGTTGCCGAATCATCATGCTTTATCGATGTTCTGTTCTCCTGATACAGCCTGCGGTCATAACGACTTTTGCTCTGTCCGACTTAATGGCCCT
>NZ_JADYTY010000117.1 GCF_021531495.1 Anaerovibrio lipolyticus | reverse complement strand
AAATTTTAGTTGTATACTATATATGTGATAGTTATCCCCCTGTTGCTTTATGCAGCAGGGGATATTTTTATGTAGTGATCACATAAAGTTAGACCTAAAATATAATCTTATGGAGGCACCACATTGTTTGACGGTATATGTTGGTGTTTTTATTTTATATAGATTGAAAGTTGTTATTTACATAGAGTTAGTAGAATTATCTTTTACTGGTCTATGTCTTTGGGCCTGCACAGCTCATAGCTAATGACTCCAGTGTTGATAT
>NZ_JADYTY010000116.1 GCF_021531495.1 Anaerovibrio lipolyticus | reverse complement strand
TTGTTTTTGTTAGCCCTGCTCTTGGCTACAACCTTATGATACTTCCGTGACATGTCATAGGCAATAGTAATTTACAAAATGTTTTAATGAGTTTTTGAGAAAATGACTAAAGTTATTCAAGATATGACAGAAAGCAATGAAAAATAAAATGCCCTATAAGGTGACCATTGGACAGAAATTTTTGGCAAAAAAAAGAGGCACTTCTCCCAGAAAGTACCTCTTTGCTATATAGGGATTTGGTGAAAATCTTTGGAAAAACTTTG
>NZ_JADYTY010000115.1 GCF_021531495.1 Anaerovibrio lipolyticus | reverse complement strand
TTCGAGAAACTTTGACATTCAGAATTATATTCACAAGTCTAGGGAGAGAGATAGCTCGGCAAATCAGAATTTGTAGAGCTATGATAATATGAGATGTTTACACAGGAATATTTTTATATAATTTTGTTGACAAACAGTCTGGTTTCCTATATAATCATTGCTTGTGAGTGCGAGTTATGACTCGCAAGGTGAATGGGCGCTTAGCTCAGCTGGGAGAGCGTCTGCCTTACAAGCAGAATGTCAGCGGTTCGATCCCGTTAGCGCC
>NZ_JADYTY010000114.1 GCF_021531495.1 Anaerovibrio lipolyticus | reverse complement strand
CCAGCAGGGCTAGACGAATATAACAATTCTTATCCGTCCAATATTTAGCTACATCCCTCTCCTGTTCATGTATTACATTATCATCAGCTTTATACTGTGATTTAGCAACTGCATCAACAAGAGCTTCTGGCTTGACTACCTCTCGTCCATCAAAAAGTGTGCCATTAACTATATCCGAAAAAACATCATTGTATGCTTCAAAATTTTTCTGCGTAATATCCTTTTGTCCCATAATCACAACACCTTTCCTATATTATCGCAAATTAG
>NZ_JADYTY010000113.1 GCF_021531495.1 Anaerovibrio lipolyticus | reverse complement strand
AGCATAAAACATTCTGGTCTATCGATAAATATATGGTGCGCAAACATATAGGGATTGAACGTCTCTTAAACATGATAAATATTGCTCATAGTATGACAAAGATACTGCCGTATATAGATAATATGTTTTATGAATATAGGAATATGAGTGCCCAGGAATTTAGACATAAGTTAAATGAGCTGATAAACAAGGAAATATTTTTTGGCAGTTTGGCTGATTGTGCCCAAACTGCCAAAAATTCCGATATCATCATGGAGTTCTTGGCAGCTATGGG
>NZ_JADYTY010000112.1 GCF_021531495.1 Anaerovibrio lipolyticus | reverse complement strand
ATAATATCTTTTTTCGCATAGCAGGATTCTTAATGCGCTGATATTTCTTATAAGTCTCCATATCAATATCTATGCGCCATTTACCGCAACATTTAGCATTACATTTTGAACCATCACATTGAAAATTACCTACATATTTCGGTTGCAATATTATGCTCTGATTACTCATTAGAAAATGTCTACCTTTCTCCATATATTATTTCACAAAAATAATGGGGCGGGAGTGACAACTCTCCCGCCCCATATGCAATGGTAGTTCTAATAACACACCTTGGTCCT
>NZ_JADYTY010000111.1 GCF_021531495.1 Anaerovibrio lipolyticus | reverse complement strand
TATGGCTGGACTGTGGCTGTATAGTATCCCTTTCGCAGTTCCACAATCAGGTCGTCTAATCTGGTGGAGAATCTCTCTAGGGTAGTCTGGAGCTTTACCAGCAGATAGCAGGACACAGCAATGGGGAAGCCTGTGGTTGAGATAGCTTTGAGAAGTGTATCGTCCATATGACTCCTTTCTGTCAAAAACAATGGGCCGCCGCTTTGGTGTGGTTATTATATCACACTGGCGGCAGCCCATGTTTTGACTGTGCTTTAATACTAAAAATTAAAATCGACTAAGGTTTTGCT
>NZ_JADYTY010000110.1 GCF_021531495.1 Anaerovibrio lipolyticus | reverse complement strand
TAAGGAGTAAGCCTAGAGCTTATATCCAGGTCGTAGCATCAGGCTTTGCATTGTCTAGTTTTGAGGGAACACAACAGATTGTGTTTGCTCAACTTTATAGCGAGTATCACGCTGTCAGACGAGGAACAGCAAAAGCACACAAGGAGATAGTACTGATGTACATCGACGCAGTGTGGTGAAGCTGTGACAAAGTATGACAGTGCGAGACGAAGCTAGAAAGGGATGTACATTGAAAACTACACAGAAACAATCAAATGTAAATTTTACCATCCAATAGATAGTGTAAACAATCTAAT
>NZ_JADYTY010000010.1 GCF_021531495.1 Anaerovibrio lipolyticus | reverse complement strand
TTTAATTGTTTACCCCAGTATGGGGCATAAAATAAATCTGCGCAATTACTTTTTACACAAACTATTTTACACTACTCGACTAGAACTGACTGAAAATTTTTCAGTATATTGACTTCTACCGCTGTTTCTGCTATATTAAGCTTAGTGATCGTGTTGCGGAAACTTGCGAAGCCCGTGACCGGGGGAGAACCTGCGGGTCTCTCCCTCTTTTATTTTAAGGAGAAATGTATGTTACCACAGAAGAAATTTTCCACTTTTTCAGAACAAGTTGAATGGCTCCAGGATGAAAAGCATCTCATCATTTCTGACAGGCAGTATGCCGAAGATGTTCTGAAGCATATCGGCTATTTTCCTTTAATGGGCGGCTACAAGCACTTATTCAGAATTCCCTTAACAAAAAAATATAAAGATGGAACTTCTTTTGATGAAATTGTTTCTCTTTATGAATTCGATGCGGAACTTCGAGAATTGTTCTTCAAATATCTACTGCAGATAGAGCGACATCTTCGCTCACTGATGTCCTACTATTTTTCGGAACAATATGGGGAATCACAATCCGCTTATCTGGATGCAAACAATTTTAACAACAGCCGCCGGAACCATAATACTGTTAGCCGCTTAATTGCGACTTTACAGAGAGCTGCATCAACAACCGATTATGTTTATATTAATTATTACCGGAATACCTACGGGAACATACCACTTTGGGTACTGATTAACGTACTTACTTTCGGAAATCTTTCAAAAATGTATAAGGTTTTCCCACAATCCCTGCAATCCAAAGTATGTAAAAATTTCGGTATTATTAACCAACGACAAATGGAACAGTTCTTATCTGTCCTAACAAAATTCAGAAATGTATGTGCCCACGGCGAGCGGCTATTTACATACCAGACAATAGATAATATTTCTGATCTTCCCTTGCATAGAAAAATGTCAATACCTATGAACGGAATCCAGTATCAATACGGAAAAAATGATTTATTTGCTGTTGTCATCGCTTTTCGTTATTTAATACCGAGTAAAGATTTTCTTGTTTTCAAAAGAAAATTAGCTGCTCTGATTGACCATACTTCGAAAAAACTTGTCCATATAGACAGCGAAGAACTCCTGAACAAAATGGGGTTTCCACCCAACTGGAAGAATATTCCCCGCTACCGTTTAACATCATAAAAGCGAAAAAAAGGAAGATGCCGCCATCAAAAAGCAAACATCTTCCTCTTTTTTATTTTCTTCTACGCTCCATATCCTCTGCCATATTCATTTGTGTCACAGGCTTCCCACTGCGCTTTGCTATTTCTTCCTGCTTCAAATGCAGCCGATCTAACACGGAAATGCGCTGACCAATCTTTCTTGGTTTTGATGGCAGATTATTCATTCTTCCATCAATCATGTTATAATTCTGTTCTTCCGTTATCTCTGCACTTCGCATATACTCTCCGTTCCCATAAGACTTCTGCCAGTTTTCAAGAGGTGGCTTTTCCTGTTTTTGTGGCTCTGTTGTAAGCGTCCAAGTTTTCCCTGTTGTCAATGGGCATTATCGAGTAGGAGGGATATGGAACAGCAAAATCTTGATTCTTTCTCTTATATTTCAATCTGACGATAAGCACACAAGGGCGATTATCTTTTTGTAAGATTTCCGGATCGCCAGCATATTTAAGCATCAATGATTTATCTATAGTTACAATCTTCATTTTATTCCCTCAACAAAAATGGGGTTCACCTTTTCAGCGAACCCCACTCACATGTAAGCGATATTCTACGCACTAGGCACCCCGTCGCTTGCGGAAGTTAAACATACACGTGCATCATATTCTAACCGTAATGCACGGTGAGCCAAAATCTCATTATAAGTATATAAGAAAAAAACATTAAAGTCAATTGATTATATCAATTCGCTTTAATGTTTTTAACTCAAACTTCCCACACAGAAAATCCTAACGGCTCCTTGAAAACTGTATATTTCAAAAGATAAATTTCTCAATTAGCTTGCAATAAGCGTTGCATGGACTCAGTATGGAATTCTTCCTGCACTGTTGCCAGCATAGCTTCACCTATGATCATCATTTATTCATGATAGGTTATATCTGCTACTTCGGATACCATAAATATCCCAGCGATGGCCGTAAATACGGATAATATCCTGTTCGCTCAGGCTCATATCAGTGCAGATAATGGCAATCCAGTCCTTGTGCTTATTGCGATTGCGGACACAGACAATACGGGCATCAATGCCATTGTCGCCATTTTTGTCCTGGCCTACCTTCACTGGAACAGAAAGAAGATATTTAGAGCGACCACGTCGCTTCTTGCAAGAGACAAAAGTGATACAATAGACATGGCGTAAACCTCCTTGGTCATGGTTGATGTTCACTTCTATTGTACCAAGTTTTGAGGCTTTACGCCTTTTTTATCTTCTGAAATATACAGTTTTCAAGGAACTACACCATTTTACGGTGTGGGAAGTTTAAAAAATGATTAATAATTCTCAGTATTCAGCTCAAAGTAGCTCTGGGCATAGCCGCAAACCTCGCAGAAATCAGGTGCCTTTGTGCCTACCACAATATGACCGCAGTTACGGCACTCCCATACCTGAACCTTGCTCTTTTCAAACACCTGAGAAAGCTCAATATTCTTCAGCAGGGCGCGATACCGTTCCTCATGGTGCTTCTCAATGGCTCCTACAGCACGGAATTTGGCTGCCAACTCCGGGAAGCCTTCTGCTTCGGCAGTCTTGGCAAAGCCGTCGTACATATCAGTCCACTCATAGTTCTCACCTTCGGCAGCTGCTGCAAGATTTGCCTTGGTATCTCCCAGCTCTCCCAGCTCCTGGAACCACATCTTGGCGTGTGCCTTTTCATTCTCGGCAGTCTTCAGGAACAGAGCTGCAATCTGCTCAAAGCCCTCTCCCTGTGCCACAGAGGCAAAGTAAGTGTACTTGTTTCTTGCCTGAGATTCACCGGCAAAGGCAGTATGTAGATTCTTTTCCGTCTGGGTACCAGCATATTTATTACCCTGCACAGCTTCCTCCTTAGGCACAACAACTTCCTCAAAAGCAGTCGCTGGCTGCTTGCAGATTGGACACTTGAAATCTGCCGGCAGGCTGTCACCTTCATAAACATAACCACAAATCTTGCACTTCCAGGTCTTCATATCATTCTCTCCTTTTACTGTTTTATTTACATTGCCTGCCTGGTCAGCAGGATTATTTTTCCTGCTGATGGTATTGCTTCTATCCGTGTATGAGGTATGAAGCATCTTTTCCGCCAACTGGCTAAGCGGCTTGCCATAGAATTCCTCATATATTGCCTTGATGTCAGGATTTTCATGGCTCTTGCGCAGGCTCATGGCGGCATCCTGGGCATACAGGCTGGCAATACGGGATTTTCGCACCTCATCACTATCCTTATCAAAATCCTTCGGCTGTCCGCCACCGCCTATGCAGCCTCCCGGACAGGTCATGACCTCTATAAAATGATACTGCTTATTACCGTTTCTAATGTCTGCCAGCAGCTTTTCCGCATTGGCTGTACCATAGACAATAGCCACCCGCATCTCCAGGTCGCCTACCTTCAATTCCGCCTCCTTGATGCCCTCGTAGCCCCGGACCGATTCCAGCTTGAGCAGCACATCAGGAGCTGTTTCCCCTGTAATATACTCATAGGCAGTCCTCAGTGCGGCCTCCATAACGCCACCGGTATTGCCAAATATGACACCTGCTCCAGATGCCTCTCCCATGAACTTATCAAAATCGCTGTCCTCAAGATCTGCAAAATTAATGCCTTCTTCTTTGCACCACCTGGCAAGCTCCCGGGTAGTCATCACAAAATCCATATCCCGTATGCCCTCTGCCTGCAGATAATCTGCGGCATCCTTCATCTCCTCCCGGCGGATTTCAAATTTCTTAGCAGTACAAGGCGTCAATGCCACATTGACAATCTTTGCCGGATCAATACCCATTTTTTTCGCAAAATAAGTCTTGATGGTAGGCCCCTGCATACCAATAGGGCTCTTGGCTGTGGAAATATGCGGCAGGATTTCCGGATGATAGATTTCCGCATACTTTATCCATGCCGGGCAGCAGCTAGTAAACTGAGGCAATGGTGCCGTTCCCTTGGTGACACGTTCAATCAGCTCACTGGCTTCCTCTACTATGGTCAGGTCAGCGGCAAAATTGGTGTCCAGCACATAATCAGCCCCCAGCTTTCTCAGGAGAGCGACCATCTTCCCCTGTACAAAGCTACCGTCAGCCATGCCGAACTCCTCCCCCAGCGCAGCCCTGACAGATGGCGAGGTACTGACAATTACTACCTTGTCCTTATCCTGCACTGCCGCCTTCACCTCAGGATACTCATATCGCTCAGTAATACTGTCCACCGGGCATACATTGGCACACTGGCCGCAGTTGATGCAGACTGCCAGCCCGTTAGTCTCCTCAAAGGTATATGTGCCGTGCACGCCAATCTGATTGGTACAAATCTCCTTACACATGCCACATTTGATGCATTTTGCATCATCACGGACAATACTAGGATTATCCTGTTCAATAGGAACCCTGATGTTCAATGCCAAATGCTTCATACACACCGCCCCCTTAGATATAATACACACTCATAACAGATACACACTCTCCCCAACCAGCTTCCCTGGCAGTAAATATATGCTAATATTATCAATATTGTTTACTTATGAAAAATAATTATTATTTAATATATTCTATATAATACCATCTTTTTCAAAATTTGTCAATGAACAAATAACAAAAGATAAATTTCTCAATTAGCTTGCAATAAGCGTTGCATAGAGCGACCACGTTGCTTCTTGCAAGAGGCAAAAGTGATACAATAGACATGGCGTAAACCTCCTTGGTCATGGTTGATGTTCACTTCTATTGTACCAAGTTTTGAGGCTTTACGCCTTTTTTATCTTCTGAAATATACAGTTTTCAAGGAACTACACCATTTTACGGTGTGGGAAGTTTAAATTACAAACAAAAACTCTACGTTTACAATATTCGACATATTTTTTCTATTTCCTGCCAAAAAATAAAACTTCTTCAACAAAATCCATATTCTTTAATCCACCTTCCTCGCAGTACCGTTCCTGTTTCGAGTACCAAAACAGGAACGGTATAATCCCCCAATCCCTTGTGCCACAAGGCTTACCAGTCGCCTAATATAGACAAAGATAAAGATTTTCATTCTGTTAACTCTTCTCAGTATGATAGTATACGTACTGAGAACTCTTCTAAGAATGGCAGTATACATATTAAGGCCTATCTTCGCTACTTTACTTGAAAAGATTAATCTATATTGAACATCAAACCACCATTAATCCCAATATTCCCTTGCGTTTTCTCAGTTATGTTGATGAACTGTACAAACGTTATACCAGCACCTCCCATAAAAAGATTTATGGCGATGATTTACTCAAGATTCCTGCACCGGAGTTTTATGTATTCTACGATGGAAACGATACATCCTTTGAGCAGCAAACATTGAAGCTAAGCGATGCCTTTGAAACGCAGTCAGACAAATTAGAACTTACTGTCCATGTATATAATCTGGCGGATGGCATGAATGATGCGTTGAAAAGAAAATGCCTGCCTATAGGGGAATACAGCATATTCTCCAACGCTTATAAGCATTTCCGTCAACAGAAAATTGAAATTGACCATGCTGTCGATGCAGCCATTAAATATTGTCTGGAGAATAATGTCATGGTTTAGCCGTTACCTTACTCGATGTTCACCACCTCTACAGTTGGCGTAATGCTGTACTAATTACAGGGGTTATAACGAGATACGCCGTGCTGGACACACCACTATAAAAGGCAACAGACGCAAAAATCTGTTGCCTTTTTTGTTCGAAAAATATTCTAATTTTATTTCTGCATACTACCGTCCCAGCGCTGGAATAGATTGGTTCTTACCCCCAGGTTGTCGCAAATCTTGCCTACCAGCATATTGACCAAATCCATAATAGTGTCTGGACGATGGTAGAAGCCAGGGCTGGCAGGTATAATGGTTGCACCCATACGGCTTAACTTCAACAGGTTTTCCAAATGTCCTGCATGCATAGGTGCTTCTCTAGGCACTATAACCAGCTTCCGCCCCTCTTTAAGCATTACATCTGCTGCTCTGGTCAAAAGGTTTTCGGTAATACCGTTAGCCAGACAGCCGCAGGTGTTCATGGAGCAAGGTGCTATAACCATAGCATCTGCCTGAAAGGAACCACTGGCAATAGCCGCCCCTACATTATGCACATTGTAAATTTTGTCTGCCACCAGAGCAATATCCTCCAAAGTAGTATCACACTCGTACTGTATTACTCCCAGTCCGCTGTCAGATATAACCACATGAACTTGATGGCCTGCATTTTTCAGTACCTCTATCAGCTTCAATCCATAGATACTGCCACTGGCCCCGGTAATTCCCACTATTATTTTCATGGCCTTGCCTCCCTAATTTTCATTCATATACACACGCCAGATTTCTCCAGCTGATTACGGCCCTGTTACTTCACCTCAAAGGCATTCCGAATATGATTAATATTGGCACTTCCCCCAGGCCTTGCCAATACCTCCACTATGTCAAACCTATAATGCAGACCAGATAGCCTGTGCTGGCTGATATACCATTTGGCGGATTGGATAATATGCTGCTTCTTACGAAAATTCACTGCCTCACAAGGACGGCCATAGCGTAGACTGCGCCGGGTCTTAACCTCCACAAAGGCCACCACATCTCCCTGCCTAGCCACAATGTCCAGCTCTCCCATAGGACAGCTATAATTCCGCTGCAGCACTGTATATCCATGAGCCGACAGATAGCTGGCTGCCATAGTCTCACCCTGACGTCCCAAACTAATATTATCCACAGTAAAAATCTCCCACCCTAGAGTAGCTTCATAGGAGATTCCATAACTGCTTTTTCCCTATCTCCATGCCGCCGCTTGTCTATTCTATATACATAGGCCAAAATCTCCGCCACAGTTGTATACAGCTCTGTTGGTATTTCTTTGTCCAGCTCCAGAGCCATCAACATATTGACCAGAGATTTGTTTTGATATACCGGCACCTGGCCCTTGCGGGCTGCCTCCATAATATTTTCCGCCACATGGCCCCTGCCCTTGGCTACCAGCTTTGGAGCCTTGTTGTTTTCCACATCATATTTCAGGGCAACAGCCTTCTTCTCTGCAGTAGGATCCAGCTCTGGCTCCTGATGAGGAGTTCTTCTATCCTTTAGCAATTAGTTCACCGTCCCTACACGCAAATCATTTAAATGAATAGATGTATCATAAAGGGCCTTGCGAATATCCGGCAAGTACTCACCAAAATCCTTTACTATTTCATTATCCGAAAAATTGATGCGTAAATTCAGATTATTGCCCTCAAATAGCTGACAAACAATGTCTACAGCACCAATATTGTCCGTTAATACACATACCCGGAACCAGGTATCCTTTCGCTTACGGCCACATTCATCCTCATGCTCTGGTTCATCATAAAGATTGATATAGGCAGGATAGCTATGTCCACCCTCTCCAATATAGAGAGGCATCACAAAGCTAATGGATTTTTGACCATCGGCCTGATAACTGCCCTCACTGCTAATGGAGCTTTTCAAAGAGGATACAACAGTCTTGATTTCTTTATTGGCGTTCTTAAAATCCTTTGCCTTCAGATCCTTTAGACTGCCCAAATCTGCCAACTGCAAAAAGGCCCATAGCTTAGGTAAGCCCTCCATGCCAGGCTGTTGTCCAGCCTGCTGAATGGCTGCTGGTACATTGCTTTGCACCATTTTGAGCAGAAGATTCAGCTGCTTGGCATCCTGCTGTGAAAGCTGTGTCTGACTGCTATTGACAAAATTCTTTAGTAAGGCCATATCCTTGGCGGTTAAATTACTATCCTTCAGCAAAAGCTCTGCCAGATTGCGGAAGGAATCCACCACCTGCTGATTATTAGGCAGCTGGGGAATTTCCTGCTGTGCCGTTTGGGCTGACTGGCGTACCACTCCGGTTTCCTGACTATAGCCATAACGACTGAATATCTGCTTGAACAGAGGGTTGTTCTCCAATTCTGCTGCCTGATGGAGCACCTTGGGAGATACGCCTGCCTGCTGATTTTGCTGATTCTGCTGAATATTCTCCCCAGCAGGCTGAGCCCCAGTCTTGGCTGGTGTTTCACTAATGACGACATTGGTCTGGCCAGTAGACTGAGAACCAGTCTTAATGATGGTTTCACTGCTAACATTGGTCTGGGAAGCCTTGGCTCCAACCGTGGCTGACTCTGCTGTACCGGCAGTATTCATCTGAGGATTTTGACCGGCAGTATTGCTGGCTGACTGTCCCTGAGAGGGCTGGGGATTAGCCGGGGCCTGAGAGCTGTTGTTGGCAGACATCTTAGGAAATAGCAAATCCACCAGCTGTTTAACAGTTCCCTCCTGAGCATGGGACTGACCAACAGATCCATTGCCGTTGCTTACGGCCTGACTAATACCCCCATTATCACTGCTTACTGTCTGACTAACAACTCCATTGCCACTACTTACTGTCTGACTGGCAGTATTTTGCCATAACTTATCTGTGGTTTGAGAGGCTGTTCCTCCAGCTGGTGTCTGCCCCATCTGCTGTCCTGCCAACATTTGCAGCAGTGCCTCCAGCTTCTGTGGCATATTGCCAGTATTGCCATTATTCAACACCTGAAAGGCCAGCTTGGTGAGCTGTACCAGCTCCAAATCCGCTGTATTTCCACCCAGAGCATTATTAGCCAGCAAGGTTTTCACATTGGCCATCATGGTCTGCAAGGCATCGCTTAGCTGTCCTGCTGTAGTTTCACCACTGGCCTGCCCTGCTACAGCATTGGCCTCTGCCATATTGCCCAGTTGCTGAAAAATCCGCCCCAGAGAGGTTAGTTGCTCTACAGAGTATCTTTCACTGGCCATCGCACTGCCCAGTCCCTCCCCCAGAGAGCTTTCCAAGGAAAAAGCCTTGGTAACAATATTATTTATCATCTCCCGCAGCTGTTGTGGTAGTCCATTATCATTACCTAATTTAGCAGTAGAAATTTTTTCCAAGACAGCTGACATATTATCCACTGAATTGGTAAATTTCACATCTGTCTGCTTGGCAAAGCCAGAGCTGGAGCCTCCATCCCTGCTGACAGCAATTTTGTCCGTTTTTGTCTCTGAGCTGCGGGACGCAGGCTGTATAGACGGCGCCGCCGGATTTACATTGGTAGCCATAATGGATTCCCCCTCAAACATCAATTACTTCATCTACATTGCCATTTAGCCTTGATAGTTCGTATAGGCTCAAAGGTCATTCTGTGAATAGGACAGGGACCGTATTTTTCTACAGCAGCAATATGCTCTGCTGTACCATATCCCTTGTGACTGCCAAAGCCATATTCTGGATACTGGCGGTCATATTCTTCCATCAGCCTGTCTCTTGTGACCTTGGCAATAATAGAAGCTGCAGCAATGGAAGCTGATTTGGCATCTCCCTTAATTAAGGAAAGCTGTGGCAAAGGCAGTTTTTTGAGTTTTACTGCATCTATCAGCACATAATCTGCT
Source organism: Anaerovibrio lipolyticus (assembly GCF_021531495.1). Taxonomy (GTDB): domain Bacteria; phylum Bacillota; class Negativicutes; order Selenomonadales; family Selenomonadaceae; genus Anaerovibrio. Next base: position 49,236 of record NZ_JADYTY010000010.1, on the reverse strand, counting down.
GGCTGGGACAACTGCTGTACCGCCTGACACATACCCTCCATAGTTGTCTGCAAAATATTGATACGGTCAATTTCCTCTGGTGATATAAAAATCTGCTTTACAGCCAAGGCCTTGGCCATAATTTCATCATATAGCTCATCTCTTACCTTGGCACTAAGCTTCTTGGAATCGTTCAAACGAGGCAGTAACAGATGATCTGGCAGGATAACTGCCGCTACAGATACCGGGCCTGCCAAAGGCCCCCGCCCAGCCTCGTCTACACCTGCCACAGCTCTATATCCCTGACTGGCAGCCTGCTCCTCATACTGATACATGGCTTGCAACCTAGCTTCCTCTGCCAGCTTTTTGGCCTGTCTTTTCTGATAGCTTTCCGCCAGCTTTCTAGCTGAGGCTCTGGCATCCTGCTGGAGAGCTGTCAAAAGCTCTGATGCTGGATTTTCTGCCAGCAGTGCCTCCAGCTCCTTTATTTTCAATTTGCTTATATCCATATATTTCACCAATCTGCCTAGCTTATCTGACTAATATTATTCCGCCTGGGAAGTCTCAGGAACCTCTGGTGGCATATCCAGACTAACAGTTCCCAGCTTGCCGCTGCGAAAATCTGTCATCACAATGCGTTGAGCCTTTTCCGTATCCACCAGACCGCCCTTAACCAGACAGCCTCGCTTCCGTCCAATCAGCTCCAACAGCTCATGAGGCTCTGTAGGCAGATCTCCTGTCAGCTTGTAGCGTTCCTGCAATCTCTCAGGATACATGGAGGCCATAGTCTGTAGGAATACACCAGTTATCAGCTCTCTATCCACTACCTCGTCGTTGATAGCCCCCGTAAAGGCCAGCTTTAAGCCAGCAGTCATATCCTCAAACTTTGGCCAAAGAATACCCGGGGTATCCAAAAGCTCCAGATTGCCCCCTAGGCGAATCCACTGCTTGGCTCTGGTAACGCCAGGCTTGTCAGCAGTCTTTGCCTTGTTGGAGCCTGCCAGACGGTTAATCAAGGAGGATTTGCCTACATTAGGAATACCCAATATCATTACTCTGGCTGCTCTGGCCTTGGCTCCCTTGGATACCAGCTTATCTGTCATAGGACGAGCCAGCTCCTCTGTCATGGCCACCAGCTGCTTAATGCCCCTGCCCTGGGGTGCATCCACTGCTACGGCAGGAATCCCCTGCTTTTTGAAATACTCCACCCATTGCTTGGTTACGGCTCTATCTGCCAAATCAGATTTGTTCAAGGCCACCAGCCTTGGCTTGTCGGCAATAATCTCCTGCAGCATAGGATTGGCACTGCTATAAGGAATACGGGCATCTAATAGCTCAATAACCACATCCACCAGCTTCAGATTGTTGACAATAATATCCCGGGCTTTCTTCATATGCCCTGGGAACCACTGTACATTTGGTATTGCCTGCTCTGCCACTGCCTGTCCCGGTGGCTGTTGTCTTAAAGCTCTATAATCTTTCATAGAAATAAATTCTCCTATCTAATTATCTATCCTTTTAATGGCCTCCACCACATCACTTAATTTATTAATGGCGGGCCAATTCCTGTTATCTATAAGAAAATAAGTTCTCTAAAATTATATCATAAAAAAACCGGGGCTACAACACCCCGGCTAAAAATATGCAACTCAATATTAATCATCCTTAGGCTGTTCAGGCTCTTTTTCCTGCTTGCGGCAGATAATCTTGTCAATTCGATATCTATCCAAGGACTCTATTTCAAAGACAAAATTCTCCCACTGAATGGTTTCTCCCTTTTTAGGGATATAGCCAAAGAGAGCTGTAACAAAGCCGCCCATAGTCTGATAGTGATCCTGCTCCTCCTCTGGCAGTTCCTCAATGCCGAATTTTTCCTTGAAATCATCAATGGAGCACAGCCCCTCAATATTCCAAGCATTATCTTCCCTAGAGGTAATCTGAGCAGATTCAGGCTCGTTCACATTGTTGGTTTCCCCTATCAGCTCCAACAGAATATCCTGCAAAGTAATAAAGCCGATAACACCGCCATATTCATCCAATACAGCCGCCTCATGAATACCTGTTACCTGAAATTTCTCCAAAATACGGAAGCTTTCCATAGAGCGGGGAATGTACACAGGCTTGCGGATAAACTGTGCTAAATCAAGTGGCTTATTATCCAAAGCTGCATTAAATATGTCCTTGATATAAATAACACCACAGAAATTATCCAGACTTTCCTTGCCTACAGGAATAATAGCCTCAGAGGTGGCTCGTATTAAGGCCAGGTTCTGTTCCAGACTATCCTCCAAATCTATCCACAACATTTGCGTGCGGGGAGTCATTAAAGAATAAGCTGTCTGATCTCCCATATGAAAAACCCGGTCTACCAGATTCTGCTCCTTTTTTTCAAAGGTGCCATCCTCAGTGGCCTGCTCTATCAGATCCTTAACCTCATCCTCGGTAACGGTATCATCAATTCTGGTATTCATGCCAAGAGTTACCAGCAAAATGCGGGCTGAATTGGACAGCAGAGATACTGCTGGCTTGGTGATAAATATCAATCTTCTTAGATGCTTCTGGCACTGTATCAGCGTTTCCTCTGGATTCTCCATAGCAATTCTGGTAGGCAAAAAATCACCTAACATCAAGGTTAGATAGGTTATCAGCAGGATGCTTATCAACAGGGACAGCTCCTGGGAATAAGGCATCAAATATAGATATTTGTGAATACAAGGTGCTAGAATCACACTGGTGCATACACCAATCAAAATACTAACAAAGGTAATACCCAGCTGAATGACTGCCAAGGCCCGCTCTGGCTTTTCCAGAAGCTTCAGGGCTTTCTTGGCCTCCTCGTTGCCATCATCCTGCATTTTTTCCAGCTTGCTTTTGTGACTTTCATTAAGGGAGGTTTCTGCTAAAGCAAAAAACACATTCACCAAAATCAAAAAACCTATTACAAACAACCATAACGGATAGGGGGTATCCAAAATTTCCACTTCCTCTGCAAAAATATAACACTTTTTACTAGCAACAACCCATAGATTTCATGGGTATAGTATTTTCATTATATTAAATTATGAAGTCTAATGCAAGCCTTGCCCTGTCAATCCTTTGGCAGCTAAGGAGATATGCTTTTTTATTATCTAAATAAAGTGCTTAAAAATATTGTATTTTGCAATCATGATAATCTTTTACTGCAAAGTATTTCAATTTGCTTAATATATTAGTCAACAGCTAAAGAGAATAATGTATACATAGTTGCAAAATATTGTAATTGTGTAAATTTATAGTATAATTAAATCGCTGTGTGATATATGTGATATATAAATAATGTATATCGCATATACGAAATTTGTATTCATTGGAGGTATACTAAATTGGCTACTTATGTTGAAGAAATTATTGCAAAGGTTCAGGCTGAGAATCCTGGTGAAACCGAGTTCCATAATACTGTAAAGGAAGTTCTGACTTCTATTGCTCCTGTACTGGATAAGAATCCTAAGTATCAGCAGCAGGCTATTCTGGAGCGCATTGTTGAGCCTGAGCGCGTTGTTATGTTCCGTGTTCCTTGGACTGACGATGCTGGCAAGGTACATGTAAACAAGGGGTATCGTGTACAGTTTAACAGTGCCATTGGCCCATACAAAGGTGGCCTCCGCCTCCATCCATCTGTAAACCTCAGCATCATCAAGTTCCTAGGCTTTGAGCAGATTTTCAAAAACGCTCTGACTACCCTGCCTATCGGCGGTGGTAAGGGTGGCTCCAACTTTGATCCAAAGGGCAAGTCCGATGCTGAAATCATGCGCTTCTGCCAGAGCTTTATGACTGAGCTTTGCCGTCATATTGGTCTGAACACTGACGTACCTGCCGGTGATATCGGTGTTGGCGGCCGTGAGATTGGTTATCTCTATGGTCAGTACAAGCGTATCCGCAATGCTTATGATGCTGGTGTTCTTACCGGCAAGGGATTGAACTACGGCGGCAGCCTGGCACGTACTGAGGCTACCGGTTATGGTCTCCTCTACTTCACCAAGCTGATGCTGGCTGATGCTGGTATTGACTACAAGGATCAGACTGTAGTTGTTTCCGGCTCCGGTAATGTTGCTACCTATGCTATTCAGAAGGCTCAGGAATTTGGTGCCAAAGTTGTGGCTTGCTCCGATTCCAACGGCTATATCTATGACAAGGATGGCATTGACCTGAACATTGTTAAGGAGATTAAGGAAGTTCGCCGTGGCCGTATCAAGGAGTATGTAGATGCTAAGCCATCTGCTGAGTACCATGAAGGCTGCAAGGGTATCTGGACTATTCCTTGCGATATTGCTCTGCCATGTGCTACCCAGCAGGAGCTGGATCTGGATGCTGCCAAGGCTCTGGTTGCTAATGGCGTTAAGGCTGTAGGTGAAGGTGCCAACATGCCATGTACTCTGGATGCTATTGAGTACATCCAGAACAGCAAGGTTCTCTTTGCTCCTGCCAAGGCTGCTAATGCTGGCGGTGTTGCTGTTTCCGCTCTGGAGATGGCTCAGAACTCCATGCGTTATAGCTGGACCTTTGAAGAGGTTGATAACAAGCTTAAGACCATTATGGCTGATATCTATGAGAACTCCAAGCGCTGTGCCAAGGAGTATGGCCATGAGGGCAATCTGCTGGTAGGCTGCAATATTGCGGGCTTCCTGAAGGTTGCTGATGCTATGCTGGCTCAGGGCGTTTGCTAATAATTTGACCTGAAACTCTATACCTCTGCCTTTATTTTTGCTTGTCAAATAGTATTGGCAGGGGTATAATTAGTTGTAGTCGGGATGTAGCACAGCTTGGTAGCGCGCTTCGTTCGGGACGAAGAGGTCGCAGGTTCAAATCCTGTCATCCCGACCAGATAGAAATTTAGCACCGCAAAGCGGTGCTTTTTTCATAGTAAAATATTGCAAGTTTTCCTGTGAAAGTGTATAGTAAAAAGGTATAACGATTTTTGAAGTATTATGATTTGAGGCGAACTTTATGACACAATTTTCCACTCGCAATATTAGCATGATGATGGATTTGTACGAAATGACTATGGCTAATGGTTATTTTGCCAACAGCGACACCCAGCCTAGAGTAATTTTTGACATTTTCTATCGCAAAAATCCTGATGGCGGTGGCTTTGCTATTTTTGCCGGCTTGGAACAGATTCTGGAATACATTGAAAATATGCATTTCACAGAGCAGGATATTGAATATTTTGCCTCTTTGAAGCTTTTTTCTCAGGAATTTCTGAATTATCTAAAAGATTTCCGTTTTACCGGTGATATATATGCTTTCCCAGAGGGAACTATTATGTATCCTAATGAGCCTTGCGTAACAGTAGTAGCTCCTCTGATAGATGCTCAGCTGGTGGAAACTGCCCTGCTGGCTCTGTTCAACCATCAGTCCCTGATTGCTACCAAAACCAGCCGTATTGTCCGGGCTGCTGGCAATAGAGCTGTATCGGACTTTGGTGCCCGCCGTGCTCATAATATGGATGCTGCAGTCTATGGTGCCAGAGCTGCCTATATTGCCGGTGCCGCTGGTACAGCCACCGTTCTGGCTGGCCAGAAGTTCAACATTCCTGTTGGAGGGACTATGGCCCATAGCTGGGTAATGTACTACAAGGATGAATATGAGGCCTTTAAGAAATATGCCCAGGTATATCCTGACGCCACTGTTCTGCTGGTGGATACCTATGATGTTATCCGCTCTGGTATTCCTGCTGCTATTCGAGTAGCCAAGGAGGTTCTGGAGCCTATGGGTAAACGTCTGAAGGGCATCCGCATTGATTCCGGTGACTTGGCCTATCTGTCTAAGCGGGTACGGAAAATGCTGGATGAGGCTGGTCTGGAGGACTGCAAGATTGTGGTATCCAACAGTCTGGATGAATATACCATAACTTCCATTCTCAATCAGGGCGGGCAGATTGATGCCTTTGGCGTTGGAGAGCGGTTGATTACCGCCAAAAGTGATCCTGTCTTTGGTGCAGTATACAAAATTTCTGCTGTGGAAAAGGATGGCAGCTATGAACCTCGTATCAAGGTCTCTGAGACTGTAGAGAAGATTACCAATCCTGGCTTCAAGCGAGTATATCGCATCTACGGCGAGGAAGGCTATGCTGTAGCTGATTTGATTACCAGCTTTGAGGAAGAGGTTAATATGGATGAACCATATCGCTATGTAGATCCAGAAAAGCCTTGGAAAAACCGCTTCTTCGAAAACTGCACCTGCAAGGAACTGCAGCAGCTGGTTATTAAGGATGGCAAAAGAACCCAGCCTCCACGGAGTCTGGAGGAGATTCGCAGCTATGTAAAGGAACAGCTTGCTTCCGAAATCTGGCAGGAGGAGCAGCGCTTTGAGAACCCTCATAAGCACTATCTGGATATGAGTCCTGATTATTATGATATGAAAATGTCCCTGCTCCATAATCTTCGTGGCTAAAACAAATTAAACATTGATATTTAAACATCTGTCCAGCTTCTTTTAAGAGCTGGGCAGTTATTTTTGTGCAAAAAAAGAGCCACCCTTAAGGATGGCTCGAAATTACATATACAAATTTACTATTATTTTGATCCCAGCATAGCCAGCATAGTACCAGCTGCTACAGCTGTACCGATAACACCTGCCACATTAGGGCCCATTGCATGCATCAGCAGGAAGTTGGAAGGATTTGCCTTCTGACCTACAATCTGAGATACACGGGCAGCCATAGGAACAGCAGATACACCGGCGGAACCAATCAAAGGATTAATCTTCCAACCGGAGAGACGGCACATAACCTTGCCCAGCAAAACGCCAGAAGCAGTACCACCAGCGAAGGCCACCAGACCAAGACCGATAATCTCCAAAGTCTGAATGGTCAGGAAGTGCTCAGCACTCATGGTCATACCAGTACCAGTTGCCAGGAAGATGGTAACAATGTTACACAGAGCGTTCTGAGAAGTATCAGACAAGCGCTCAGTTACGCCGGACTCACGGAACAGATTACCCAGCATCAGCATGCTGATCAAAGCAGCTACAGGCGGTAACAATAAGGAAATCAAGATTGCGGCCGCGATTGGGAAAACTACCTTCTCAAAATGAGTAACCTTGCGGAGCTGATCCATCTTGATCTCCCGCTCCTTCTGGCTAGTACAGAGCTTCATAATAGGTGGCTGAATCAATGGTACCAAGGACATATAAGAATATGCCGCTACAGCAATAGCTCCCAGAAGATTTGGAGCCATCTTGGATGCCATGTAGATAGCAGTAGGGCCATCAGCACCGCCGATGATACCGATTGCAGATGCCTCCTGAGCAGTAAAGCCCAAGCACATAGCACCAACCAAGGAAATAAATACACCGAACTGAGCAGCTGCGCCCATGAACAGGGTATTTGGATTAGCCAAAAGCGGTCCAAAGTCCGTCATAGCACCTACACCAAGGAAAATCAATGGTGGGAAAATCTCGTACTTAATACCATAATTGATTACCTGCATAACACCAGGCTCCTCCAGGAAGCCAGTAGCAGGAAAGTTAGCCATAATACAACCAAATGCAATAGGAGCCAGAAGCAGTGGCTCGTACTCCTTGCCAATAGCCATGTACAGCAGGATAATACCTACAATGATCATTGCCAGATTACCTAAGGTAAAGGAAGCAAAGCCACTGTCCAGCCATACGGACTGCAAGGAAATCGCAAACGCATCAAAAATTTCCATTAATTAATGCACCCCTTGTGTCAAAGATTATTAAAATTTTCTCAGGGCAATCACCTTGGCAGAGTCAGCCCAATTCTGGCGTGCCGCTGGACGAATTGCCTTGATACGGGAAAACCCAATTCCCATTGCGGCCAATGCCCCTGCGATTACTGCTACTGTGTCCTTGTTTACACCATTTGTTACTGCCATAATAATTGCCTCCTCATTCGTCTAAAAAATAAACATCACTTGTTATTTCTCAACCCATCAATACGAGCTGCCCCAGTCCAGCTGTTTCTTGCTGCAGGACGAATAGCTCTGATTTGAGAAAAACCAATACCATAGGCTGCCAATGCACCAGCAATAGCCGCCACAGTCTCTCCGCTTACACCTGCTGCCACCACTGGAGCTGGCGCTGCTGCCTTTGCAGGAGCCGCCTTCCTTGGTGCTGCCTTTGGTGCAGCTGCTGGAGCCTTCTTTTCCTTGGTTGGATCAATAAAATGAATCAACCGGATAAAAAGGTTCAGGAGAGCCAATACCGCAAATACAATTGTCATATTGATTAACATTATGACAGCTGGATTTGTCATCTCATTTTCCATATAGACACCGCCTTAAATTATAGTAAAAAAACATCCGCTGTTATTAGCATCTCCCTTGTTCCACGCCGATGCTCCACAGCTTTCTAACAATACCTTTGTATATTATAACAGAAAATTAACACATATAAAAGTAGGATATAAGAATAATTTTCATAACTTTTTTCTATAATGTCTGGAAATTATACTATATTCTAAAATAAATTACCAGTAATAATGGATGTTTCCACAATTAATAGTATTGTTATTGCTTTATTTCATATTATTTTGAAGGAAAGCTGACAGCTTCTTGACATACAAGCTGCGGAAAGCTTTATACTCCCCTAATCCCTGGGTGGAATAGCGAACTTCCAAACCGGCCTGACTGAGGCGGTTTTTCCAGGAATCCTCCTGCTCTCCTGCTAAATCATAGGTAGCATGGTTGCCGCCAGCCAGAAGCAAAGGCCGCAGATATACTTTTTGACAGCCTTTAGCCAGCAATCTATCAATTACATCCTGCTGGTTGGGATAATCATCTGACTCTACCACGCCAATATGAACAGGCCATTTCTGCTTATCAGCAAAGCTCTGCAAATACTCATATATTGGATTGTGGTAATGAGGGGAACCGTGGCCCATCAACACCAGCTCTTCCCCATCTGCCAAATCCTCCAACTGGAAAAAAGCCTGAATATCTTCTGCTATAAAAGCAAATTCCTCTGGAGAAGCTACAGTCAGCACCGGTTCCATAAAGCCCAACCGCTGAAATACTCCTTCATACTCCTTAAGGACAGGCATTATTTTCTTTTGCCATTCCTCTCCCGGTGTCAAATGGGTTGGCATTACTGCCACTCTTTCATAGCCCTGAGCCTTTAAATCCTCCAACACACCTGCCAAATTAGAATAAATATATCCCTCCCTGGCCATTTTGCGACGGAGAAAATCACTGGTCCAGGCCTCATAGATATCATAGGCATCACCAAAGCTGCGATGCAAATCATCTAATAGACTGTCGATACAACGCTTTTTTACCTGGGCATCACCTACGCCAAAGCCTACAACCACAATTGCCTGCTTCATTATTTGCCACCCTGCTCGTTTACTACTACATTGGCGATTTTCTGACAGATAACCTCCAGCTGAGCCTGATCTGGTCCTTCAGCCATAACACGAATCAATGGCTCTGTACCAGAAGGACGAACCAGAATACGGCCATCTGCCCCCAGTTCTTCCTCCCCAGCCTTAATAGCAGCTGCAATATTTGGATTCTGCTCCCAGCCATCCTTGGACTTTACCACAACATTAACTAAAAGCTGTGGATAGCTAATCATCAGCTCGTTCAACTCAGAGGCCTTTTTACCGCTTCTCTTAATGGAGCTAAGAGTCTGCAAAGCAGTAACAGGGCCATCACCAGTAGTGCTGAAATCAGAGAAGATAATATGTCCAGACTGCTCACCGCCTAAATTGTAGCCGTTGGCCAGCATATTTTCCAGTACATATCTGTCTCCTACCTTGGTAATCTCAGCCCGGCCATTTAGCTCCTTTACAGCCTTATGGAAGCCAATATTAGCCATAACAGTGGTAACAACAGTATTGTTCTTCAAGGTGCCATTAGCAATCATTTCCTTGGCACACATTACCAGCATATGATCTCCGTCAATTACATTACCCTTTTCATCTACACAGAGGCAACGATCAGCATCCCCATCATGGGCAATACCAAAATCTGCCCCCAGCTCTACTACCTTCTTCTGGAGAACCTCCAAATGAGTAGAACCACAGTTATCGTTAATATTTATACCATTTGGCTTGTCATTAATAACAGTAACATCTGCTCCCAAGGATTTCAAAATGGTAGGCATAGCCTCATAGGCTGCACCATTGGCACAGTCCAGCACAATCTTCATACCCTCAAAACGCTCCTTGGTGGTGGAGAGAACAAATTCAATGTACTCCTCCAGCATATCATGATGATATTCCACAGTACCCATCTGGGCACCAGAAGCACGATAGAGATTATCATCATGCTGAATAGTCCGCACAATATTCTCCAGCTCATCCTCTACTGCATCTGGCAGCTTGTAACCATTGCCACCAAAGAATTTGATACCGTTATCATGGAATGGATTGTGAGAAGCAGAAATAACAATACCTGCCTGAGCCTTATGCTTCTTGGTGAGAAAAGCAATAGCCGGTGTAGGAATAATACCTGCAGATATGGCCTTGCCTCCAGCAGAGCAAATACCTGCCATCAGGGCAGATTCGAACATCTGACCAGAAATACGGGTATCCCTGCCAATCAGGATTACCGGCTGCTCATCACCACAGGACTCACCAAAATACAAGGTTGCCGCCCGGCCCATACGATAAGCAAGCTCCGGTGTCAGCTCCAAATTAGCCTCGCCACGAACGCCATCAGTTCCAAACAATCTTGACATAAATTCAAAACCTCCCAAAACCCAAATCTAAAAATAAACCTTCCAGTTTTATTTACATTAACTTATATATTATGCCCTTTTTCCCGCAAAAATGCAAGGGCGCTGTTCATTCCATCCAAAGCCGCACTCATAATACCTCCGGCATAGCCTGCTCCCTCACCCATAGGGTAAAGTCCTGGAGTGCTAAGAGACTGATAGCTTCCTTTATCTCTAATAATACGGCAAGGAGCTGAGGAACGGGTTTCTACACCAGTCATTACTGCCCCCTTGTCGGCAAAGCCCTTTATCTTTCTTTCCCAGAAAGGCAAAGCCGCCTCCATCATCTGAGTAACAAAGCCAGGGAGACATTGATGCAAATCCACCGCCTTTACCCCAGGCTGATAGCTAGGCCTAGTCAGGAAATCCCTTGAACCACTTTGGCCCGTCAAAAAATCTCCCACCGTTTGAACAGGGGCATAATAATTTTTGCCTGCCAGCTCATAGGCCAGCCTTTCCCACTGCCGCTGGAATTGAATCCCTCCTAGCACATGGTTTGCAAAATCCCCTGTATTTACCGTAACCAAAATGGCTGCATTGGCCACACCGCTATCCCGGTGATAATTACTCATACCATTAGTTACTACGCCACCATTCTCCGAGGCAGCAGCCACCACCTGGCCACCGGGACACATACAAAAGGAATACACGCCTCTACCGGTACTACGGTCATTGTAGGTAAGAGCATAATCAGCTACAGGCAGCAGTTGATTCCCTGCATCCTCCCCATATTGGGCCCTATCAATCCATTCCTGGGGATGCTCGATACGCACCCCAATGGCAAAGGCCTTAGCCTCCATAGCCACACCCTTTTCCCACAGCATTTCATAGGTATCTCTAGCAGAATGGCCAATACCCATAAAAACAGCGCTGGCAGGAATGCTATCCTGATTATTGACCTCTACAGCCTGAATTTCTCCGGCAGCTCCCGTCCTTACACCGGTTACTCTGGATTCAAAGCGGATTTCTCCTCCTAGACGGATAATCTCCAGGCGGATATTTTTGACCACCTGCCGCAAAAGGTCTGTGCCAATATGAGGCTTGTGGAGATATTTTATCTCGGGAGGAGCACCAGCGGTAACAAAATCCTCCAGCACCTGGCTCATAAGAGGATCATTTACTCTGGTGGTTAGCTTGCCATCGGAAAAGGTGCCTGCGCCACCCTCCCCAAATTGCACATTAGAAACTTCGTCAAAGGCTCCCCCCTGCCAAAATCTCTCTATATCTCTATGTCTGCTATCTACATCTCTGCCTCGTTCCAACACCAGAGGTCTGTAGCCATGACGAGCCAAGGTAAGGGCCGCAAACATACCTGCTGGACCAAAGCCTACTACCACAGGGGGCTTTTCCACTCCTGCCAATGGTGGTACTATCAGCTTTTCCTGTATTGGGGCCTTAGCAGGCTGAATATTCTTATCCTTTTTAAACCGGGCCAAAACCTTCTTTTCATTGCCCTCTAAGGCCACATCCAGCATATACACAAAGCGGATAGGGGCACCATGAAATCTTCTGGCATCAATAGCCTTACGCACAATTAGCACCTCACGAATATCCTGAGGTGCTAAATTCAAACGCTTGGCAGCCAATTCCTGCAAAGAACTCTTATCGTTAAAAGCAACGTTGAAATTCAATATACGAATCACTGTCAATCTCCTATATTCTATTTACTCTTTATCACAATATGCAAGGTTACCTTTTTGACGGTGGAAGCAATTCCCTCTGGCAGGGACAGCTCCACATCCTTATCAAAGGTGGAGGTTATACCATGCAGAGATACTGGGACGGTATCAACATTTTTTATATCCGCCAATGTTTTGTTGGCACCAGCCAGCTCTACCTGGTTAGGCTGTAGTGTAACCTCTCCCAGTACATAACCCTCTGGCAGAATACCGGTAACCGTTGGCTTTACCGGCACTATCTTTTTACCTTCTCCCGGCACCAGCTGCACTGTAACATCCAGCTCTCCAGGCAATACTGCCAGATTGTTGATATTCTCTCCATCAGCTGTTACTGCTGTCAACTTTACTCGCATGGTAAAGTCTGAATTGTTGTCCGCCAGCTTGATTTTACCAGAAGCCTTGACTATGGAATCCACCAAATGCCTTGGGCCATAGACATTAACATATTGCTGGGACGGCGTTATCTCCCCCAGCTCCATGCCATGAGCTGCCTTACCGTTAACCACAATATCCACTGGCACACCGTGAGCAATCAAAGCTTCCATAGTTACATGAACTGTATCATCAGACATCCCCAGCAGTTCGAAGCCCTGAGGAATTATTGTCCTGATTTTTTCATCATATTCACCCTCAGTATCTCCTGACAGGTCAATAACGGCTTTGAAATCTGATTCATGGGCGGCTGCCATCAGGGATCTAGGTGCCCTTACCTTTAAGGTAACCTCCCTGACACCCATATTTACATCATAGCCCTCTGGAGCATTAACTATTTCCACCGGCACCGTATAACGGCCATTGACTGAAGGATTTTCCTCATTCATAACATAGCCCCACATAATAATGGAAGCTATTAAGGCCAATATTTTTACTGGAAGGTTTTTCCGAAATAAGTTCTGCAAATTTATCATCACTTGTTTTTCCTCCAGGAATCAATAGCATTGCGAATATCCTGTACCTTGATAGCAGTATCTACCTTGGTAAACAAAGGACGCAGCCTGCTCCTTAGCTGATCAGGAGTCAGTCGCCTGCTAATACGGCCATTTTCGGCAATGGACACAATACCGGTTTCCTCGCTGACCACAACCACCACAGCATCACATTGCTCTGACAGGCCAAGAGCAGCCCTATGACGGGTACCCAGCTCTGTACTAAGGCCTCTATTCTCCGTCAGAGGCAGCAGACAGCCTGCGGCTATCATCCGGTTGCCTCGTATAACCGCCGCTCCATCATGCAAGGGAGTATTGGGAATAAAGACATTCATCATGAAAGGGGCTGTAACCAGTCCATCTATTCTAATGCCGGTATCAATAATCTCATTGATGCCAATATCCCGCTCCAAAACCAGCAGAGCACCGATTTTCTTGGCCGACATACTGAATACGGCCTTGTCAATCTCATTAACCAAACTGTCAGCCTCCTCTGCGTTCAAATGAACAGCAGAACCCAGGAACCTGCCCTGACCTATACGCTCCAAGGCTCTACGCAGTTCTGGCTGAAAAACAATAGGCAAAGCCATAAACAAGAGATATATGCTTTTGGAGAGAAGCCAATAAATAGCATGAAGCTCCAGAATATATGCCGCCAATGCAACACCCATCATAACAAAAAGTCCCTTGGCCAAGGTAATGGCTCTGGTATCTTTCAGCATTTCATAGGATTTGTACAAAATAACAGCAACCAGTAGAATATCCACTACATCCCGAATGCCTACAGTGGATAAAAGGCCATGATATTGCAACGGTACAGACAGATCAAATGGCATATACATACTCCCCAACATAAACTACACATTATTCCTAATAATACTTTACTCTATTTCACCAAAAATCTCTACATTTTCCGCAAAAAAATCTTCTATATTATTTTATTCGCTAAAAAAATGTTAAATCCTGCATGAGCACAAAAAATATAGAGCTTTTTTGTGAATTTTCCATGAAAAAAGAGGCTGAAGAGCCTAAAATCTCTCCAACCTCTCTATCCGTTACCGTAAATTATTAATATTATTAATACTGACCGGCTACATCAATAAAGCCATAAACATCCTCAGCCTTGCCAGTGTGCAGATCATCAATATAATCATACAGCTTCTGGGCAAATTCACCAATCTTGCCACCGCTGATAACACGATCCTGGCCCTTGTAGCCCAATACGCTAACAGGGGAAATAACAGCTGCTGTACCGGAGCCAAATACCTCCTCCAGCTTGCCGTTCTCATAATCCTCAATCAGCTCGTCAATGGAAATACGGCGTTCCTCAGTAGGAATACCCCACTCCTTGCAAACCCGGAGGACAGTACGGCGGGTAATGCCGTCCAGAATAGTGCCATCCAGCTCTGGAGTAACAACCTTGCCATCAATCTTAAAGAGGATGTTCATAGAACCAACCTCACCAATGTACTTGTGCTCAATACCATCAGTCCACAGAGTCTGGTCATAACCCTTTTCATGAGCAATCAAGCCACCGTGGAGAGAAGCTGCATAGTTAGCAGGAGTCTTGGCTGCGCCTAAGCCACCCTTTGGTGCTCTTACATAGGTATCCTCCACCATGATCTTTACTGGAGCAAAGCCATTGGCATAGTATGCACCAACTGGGGAAAGGATAATCATCATCTTGTAGTACTGGCCTACACTTACCCCCAGATATGGATCTGT
The DNA here is from genome assembly GCF_021531495.1 of Anaerovibrio lipolyticus. Taxonomy (GTDB): domain Bacteria; phylum Bacillota; class Negativicutes; order Selenomonadales; family Selenomonadaceae; genus Anaerovibrio. The sequence continues at coordinate 34,205 of NZ_JADYTY010000010.1, read as the reverse complement.
GGAGAAAATAAATGGACGGATGTAGAGGCTCTGACCAGGACCATCAGGAATCCAATCCTTTTCCAAATCAATCAGCTTCATCAAAGCATCATAAACCAGCTTTTCATCAACCTCTGGAATATCCAAAATCTTGGCAGAACGATTCAGGCGGGCAATATGATCCTTGGCACGGAATACAACAGCCTTGCCTCCTTCATAGCGATATGCCTTACAGCCCTCAAAAATAGCCTGGCCATAATGGAGGGTAGCATTGGCAGGGCTCAGTGGAACATCCTGATAAGGAACGATTCTGGCATCATGCCAGCCCTCCTCAGGGTTGTAGTCCATCTCAAACATATAATCAGTAAATACACGGCCGAAACCTACCTTGCTGACATCTGCAGGTTTTTCCTTCAGGGTATCTGCCTGTACAAATCGAATATCTGCCATAAAAATACATCTCCTAACAAATTACATTTTTTGTTGTAACATTGTAACATTACTGTGTAACGGTTTTATTGTATGCTTTTTAAGAAAATAAATCAAGAGAAAAAAGAAATTTCTATTTTGTCAATTCCTTGGCCACCTCTGGCAGCTTGTCAATAATATCATGGGCTAACAGGCAATTGCCCAGAGTGCCATAAGCCAAATCCCCTGCCCGGCCATGAATGTATACACCAGCTAAAGGTGACTTGTCCTGTACAGTCTGACGATACAAGCCAGCAATGGTACCAGCCAGTACATCACCACAGCCTGCGGTAGCCATACCCGGATTGCCTGTATTGGCCACATAAGCCATACCATCAGGATAAACCACAATTGTGGTTTCACTTTTTATAACCATAATGGCCTTATATTCCTTGGCCGCATCCCGAGCCAGCTCCAAAAGCTCCTCCTTCAGCTCCGGTACTGTGATTCCAAGCAGGGTAGCCATTTCCCCCATATGAGGAGTAAGCACTGGCGGATAGTTGCAATTTGCCAACAAATCCCCCTGCTCCCTAAAGGCATAAATACCATCAGCATCCAGCACCACTGGCTTTTTTACCTTGGTAACCAAAGCCCGTACCAGTTCTCCTGTAGTAGCCTGCCGCCCCAAACCTGGGCCAATTAACAACAAATCGTAATCAGCAGATTTCTGCAAAAGCTCTGCCAAATTGTCCAAAGTCAAATAACCACAGCCCTTGTCCTCCAAAGGCAAGGTCATAACCTCTGTTAGCTTCACCTCAAGTATATCGTTAAGACTGGCTGGACAGGCCAGCGTTACAATCCCTGCCCCCATGCGAAGAGCTGCCAAGGAAGCTAGTGAGGCTGCTCCTGTCATACCTCTGGAGCCTGCCACCACCAGAATCCTGCCGCAACTTCCCTTGTGACAGTCTGTTGCTCTAGGCACCAGCCACTGCTTCACATCCTGCTCCTGCAGCAGCTCCTGCTGAATATGACTGTCATTTAGCAAATTGCTGGGAATACCTATGCCATCAGTTAACAAATGTCCACAATGAACAGAACCAGGCGCAAATAGCATCCCCCATTTAGGCTCTCCCAGAGTAATGGTAGCATCGGCCTGAATGGCTACAGAATCTACCTGACCATTTTCTGCATTAACCCCGCTAGGCACATCAATGGACAGGATTGGCACACCGGCATTATTAACAATATTAATCAACTTGGCGGAGCTTTCCCGCAACTGACCGTGGAAGCCAGTGCCTAACAGGCCGTCTAATACTCCATCAGCGGTTTTCAGCACAGCCATAAGCTTGTCCCAATCCCGCTGCTCCTGCAACTGGAAAACCTGAATCCCCATATTGCAAATTACATTGAAATTCACCGCTGCAGATTGGCTCATTCTATCCTGACTGCCTAGAACAAAAACCTTGGGACGTCCCCCGGCATTGACAATATGTCTGGCTGCTGCAAAGGCATCACCACCGTTATTGCCCACTCCTGCTATAATGCAGATACGCTTGTTGGCTACCCCCTGCAAAAGAGAACTGAGAGCGCTATATATTTCTCTAGCCGCATTCTCCATAAGCACAATTTCTGGTATGCCTATTTCCTCAATGGCCCTCTTGTCAATCTGCCTCATTTCAGCTACTGTGGTCAGCTTCATGATTTTTCCTCCCCTTTACCCTGCTCCTGGCCCTCCATAACACATTGAGCTGTGGCATAGGCCATAGAATGACTAATACTAATATGACAGCTTATCAGACCCTTTTCTTTGGCTATTTCCCCAAATCTGCCAGTTAGCCTAACCTGTGGACAACCTAGCTGGTCATTAAGAATTTCCAGCTCTGTAAGACTTCCCTCTCGCAAGCCTGTGCCCAAGGCCTTCATAATGGCTTCCTTGGCTGCAAATCGCCCTGCAAAGGAGGCAGCCATGCCAGCCTTGCGGCTGCGGCAGTATTCAGCCTCGGCAGGAGTAAATACCCGCTTCACAAAAGCCTCTCCCTTAATAGCCTTGGCCACTCTGTCTATTTCCACTATATCTGTTCCTATACCTATAATCATATCCTCACCTACCAAAAAGAGCCTAGGCAATGCCCAGGCTCTAACTGCTGCAGCAGTCCTTATAACTTATTTAGTTATGAGCCACCTGATATTCAGATTTGTCCACATGTACAGATCTTTCAATCAATACCTCAACACGGCGGTTCTGCGCCCTGCCCTCCGGAGTGGAATTATCTGCAATAGGCTTATACTCGCTTCTGCCCATAGCACTGAATCTGGCTGGATTCATTCTGCCATCCTGAGCAATGATATACTTCATAAAATTAATAGCTCTGGCTGAGCTTAGTTCCCAGTTAGATGGATAACCTGCACTGTGAATCGGTACATTATCTGTATGGCCTGTTACCAGAATCCTTTGAGGAATTGGTGCCACCAAAGCGGCAATTACAGGACCGATTTTCTGTACGCCAGCAGTCAGCTCCGCTGAGCCAGATGGAAACAGCGCCTTTTCCTCAATTCGAATCATCAGGCCATCCTCTGTCATTTGGGTGGAAATTTCATCCTGCAAATTATTCTGCTCAATATAGGCATCCATCTGTCTCTTGACAGCTTCCATCTGGCTGTTTTCTGCCAAATAGGCCTCCATGCCGCCATCATCAGCGGAAGTCAAATCCCGGGAGCTGTTCATAGCTGGGCCTGCTCCCTGAAAAAAGGAAGGTCCGCCCATGTTAAAGGCTGAGCTAAAGGCCTGAGCCATCTGCGTCAGCTTGGTTTCATCAGTCTGAGAAATAGCAAATAGGCAAATAAACAATGCCAAGAGCAAGGTCATCAAATCAGAATAAGGCAACAGCCATGCCTCACTGGCTTCCTCTTCATGGGGAGCCGGTCTTTTCTTTCTTGCCATAGCTTATTCCTCCTTCAAGGTTTCACGTACAGACTGAGGAATAAATACCATCAGCTTAGCCTCAATAGCAGAAGGAGAATCACCAGCCTGCAGGGAAAGAATACCCTCAATAATCATACGCTTCTGACCAATTTCCTGCTCAGAGAGAATCTTCAGCTTGTTACACAAAGGCAGCCACAGTACATAACCTGTGAAAATACCCAGAATGGTAGCAACAAAAGCTGCGGCAATGGAATGTCCCAGCTTCTCAATGTCGTTCAGATTACCCAGAGCAGCAATCAGACCTACTACGGCACCAAGTACACCCAGAGTTGGGGCATAGGTACCTGCCTGAGAAAACATAGAACGGTTCTCGGCGTGACGAGCCTGCATAATGGCCAGCTCTGCATCCAATACATCACTAACAAATTCCTGCTCCAAACCATCAACTACCATGCTAAGACCGTTGCGAAAGAATGGATCATCAATCTCCTGAATCCTGCTTTCCAGAGCCAGCAGACCTTCACGCCGAGCTAGCTGGGAAAGCTCCACAAAGGTATTACGCAATTCCACAGGTGACTGGAGGTTATTCTTGAAAAAGGTCTTTTTAAATAATGTAGGAAAGTTCTTCAGCTGATCCATGCGGAAACCGATAAACAAACAGGAAAAGGTACCACCTATGATAATCAAAAAAGCCGCTGGATTATTCATAGCTGACAAAGGTGCACCCTTCAAAATCATACCTACAAAGATGGATATCAAGCCTAATACCAGGCCAATGACTGTAGCTAATTCCAAAATAAATCCCCCTATTCTATGTTTTTTGCCCCTACACCACAAGGCAAAATTCTGGTACTACATAATTAACTTCATTATACAAAATTTCCCCGTGAAAAACAAACACTTCCTTATATTTCTCTGCTAATAAGCTGATTTTCAGACTATTGTACTAAACATAATTTTTTCTTAAATATATGTATACTATTCTCATCCCTAAGATGCAATTAATTTTGCACAACCAAAGCAGGATGTAAATAATTTTTCTTTATAATATCATAAAAAATCTTAACTATTTCTCTTGCATATGATATAATAATAGCTAAATAATTCGAATTTATTATAACGTATTTTTGCATTGGAGTGATACAATCTATGGAGTTACGGCAATTAGAATATTTTCAGATGGCTAGCCGTCTGAAAAACATTACCCGAGCTGCCGAGCGCCTCAATGTTTCCCAGCCGAATATTACAGTTGCTATAAAAAAACTGGAATCTGAATTGGGAATCAAGCTTTTTGACCGCAGTCAGAAGCAGCTATCCCTTACTCCGGAGGGGCATATTTTTCTGAATCGCATAGAGCTGGCTCTCCGCAGTATTAACGATGCCGTTCTTGAAGTTAATGATTACAAGCAGCTGCAGAAGGGAACTATCAAAATTGGTATTCCTTCCATGATTGGTGCCTATCTGTTCCCGAAGATTTTCTCCAGCTTCCAGCATCTTTACCCTCATTTGGATATTTACCTTTATGAGGAGGGCTCTATGGCCATTCGTGAAAAGCTGGAACGGGACGAGCTGGATTTTGGTATCGTCATTATTTCTGATGCCTCTGCCAGCCTACAGCTTTTGCCTATGTCCAGGAATCAGATTATGGCCTGTATTCCTGAGAAGCATCCTTTGGCCGCCCACCAGTCCATTTCTATTAATGATATTGCCAACGCGGATTTGATTATGCTGAAGGAAGGCTCCTTCCTGCGTCAGCTGGTGTTGAGCAAAATAAAAAGAGCTAATATTGCGCCGGAAATCGTGTTGGAATCCAATCAGATTGAAACCGTCAAAGGACTGATTGCTTCCAATGTGGGTATTGCTTTCCTTTTGGACTTTATTGCCAAGGGAGCGCCTGGCATCAAGGCTGTACCTTTTGATGAGCCTCTTTATGTTGATTTGGGCCTGGCCTGGAAGAAGGACAGATATATCAGCAATGCAGCTCAGTCCTTTATTGATTTCTGTCGTACTACTATGCAGAATGGCTAAAACTTTTGGGGAAATTCTTTACAAAAGTTCCTCATTCTGCTACACTACAAACTGAAAAAAGTAATTTTAGACACCAACGCAGGTGACAGAGAAGCTAGGATGATATACTACATTCCCTGGCTCTGTGTTGCCTGTTTTTATTTACCCGCTATAAGGAGGAGAATTTATGGCAAATATAAATGACAACTATCTCAAACTGGCTGGCAGCTATCTTTTTCGGGAAACCGCCCATCGTAGAGCTGCTTTTATAGAGGCTCATCCAGAGGCTGATGTGATTTCTCTGGGCATTGGTGATGTTACCCTGCCTTTGCCCCAGGCTTGTATTCAGGCTATGCACAAGGCTGTTGACGAAATGGCCTCCCCAGATACCTTCCGGGGCTACGGCCCAGAGCAGGGCTACAGCTTCCTTGTAGACAAAATCATTGAGCACAATTATAAGGATCTGGGCATTGCTGCAGATGAGATTTTTGTTTCTGATGGCGCCAAAAGTGACTGTGGCAATATACAGGAAATTTTCAGCGTAGACAATACCATTGCTATTACAGATCCTGTTTATCCTGTATATCTGGACACCAATGTTATGGCAGGCCGCACTGGCACTTTGCAGCCAGATGGCCGTTATGAAGGCGTTACCTATCTGCCTTGCAATGCAGAAAATAATTTCTGTCCTGAGCTGCCAGAGAAGCGGGTTGATCTAATTTATCTCTGCTGCCCTAACAATCCTACCGGTACTACCCTCACTAGGGAACAGTTGAAGAAATGGGTGGACTATGCTCTGGAAAACGACTCCATCATTCTCTTTGATGCTGCCTACAATGCCTATATTACTGAGGATGATGTACCTCGCAGTATTTTTGAGATTCCTGGAGCCAAGGAGTGCGCTATTGAATTTCGCTCCTTCTCCAAAACCGCTGGCTTTACTGGTACCCGCTGTGGCTATATAGTCCTGCCTAAGACTGTAACCGGCAAAACTGCTGAAGGCAAACGACAGGCTCTAAATCCTCTGTGGAACCGCCGCCATACTACCAAATTCAATGGTACAGCCTATATTGTTCAGCGTGGTGCTGAGGCTGTCTTTAGCCCAGAGGGCCAGCAGCAGGTTAAGGAAATGATTGGTTACTATATGGAAAACGCCCGCATTATTCGAGAGGGCTTACAGGCTATTGGTGTCAAGGCCTTTGGCGGTGTTAATGCACCATATATCTGGCTCCAGACTCCGGATAATATGCCTTCCTGGGATTTCTTTGACAAGCTCCTTCATGATGTACATATTGTCGGTACTCCTGGCGCTGGCTTTGGCCCATGTGGCGAGGGATATTTCCGCCTTACATCCTTTGGCAATCGGGAAAAAACCATTGAGGCTGTGGAGAGAATCCGTAACAATCTGAAGTTCTAAAGTCTTGACAGTCTAATATAGGAATAGATACAATAATAGAGGCTGTTGCATTAGCTATAAATGCCACAGCCTCTGTTTGTGTGTAAGGAGGATTTCTTCTATGGTTACATTGGATTTGCAAAATCTGCTGGTATGCAGAAATATCTTAAAGGACAAGCTGATACAGGAGCTGGATGCGGCGGTTTCCTCTCCAGAGGATTTGGCCTTGGCTCATCGCTTTGCTGGTCATCTTTTGGAAAAGGCTGAAGAAGAGGGCTGGAGTGGCAATCTGATTCGAGATCTTTTTCTGAATCTCCTTAGTCAGGAAGGCTGTCTGGCTGCCAAAATGGCAGAGGCTTCTCAGGGACAGATTGGTGCCAGCCTGCATCAAGCCTTTATCCATGATATGAAAAAGCTGCTGCCTGCTTTAACAGAAAGAGCCAGTGAGATTGTCAATGTAAATCTGCTGGATGATTATATGCCATCCCTGCCTCACAAGCTGGAAGCTACAGCATATTTGGAGAAAAAACTGGAAGGCAAAAATACCCCAGAGGAAATCACTCAGGTATTTGTCAATTATTATACTAAATACGGCTATGGAGAAATTGCCTCCTACCCTGCTTTTTGCTGGAACTCCAAGAGACAGAAGCTGCAGGGCATCCGCCATTTCGAGGCTATGGATTTTGCTGATTTAATAGGCTATGATTTCCAGAAGGAACAGCTTATTAACAATACCCTAGCCTTTATCAACCATCGTCCTGCCAACAATGTACTGCTGGTGGGTGCCAGAGGTACAGGCAAATCCTCTGGAGTTAAGGCTCTGGCCAAGGCCTATTACAGTGATGGTCTGCGGCTGATTCAGATGCAAAAATCACAGCTTAGCGATTTGCCAGGCATTATGGCCAACCTGCGGCAATTTGCCAGCAAGAGATTTATTATCTTCTTTGATGATCTTTCCTTTGAAGAATCTGACAGTGATTACAAATATCTGAAATCTGCCATTGAGGGCGGTGTAGAGTCCAAACCAGAGAATGTGCTTATCTATGCTACCTCCAATCGCCGTCATCTGATTAAGGAAACCTGGCATGATAGAAATAGCGAACAGGATGAAATGTTCCGCAACGACAGTATTAATGAAACCATTTCCCTATCTGACCGCTTCGGCTTGATTATCAATTATATTGAGCCAAATCAGCAGGAATATCTGGCTATTATTGACCACTTCCTGCGGCAGGAGGGCATTGAAATGGAGCCAGAGGAATTGCGCATTGAGGGCAATCGCTGGTATATGAACCATTCTGGCCGTTCCGGACGTACTGCCCGCCAGTTTGTTACCCATTATATTGGCCAGATTAAGCAGCAGGATAAATAAAGATATTTACAGTTCCATATTTTGGCAAAAGAAAAAGCTGTCCACTGTATCTGCTTCTCATAGTTAAATTTTGGTCTAACTCTGAAAAGCTGGTACACTATGGACAGCTTATTTTTATACTTGATTTTCCTAGGCTTTTAGCTTAGCCAGATACTCTATATCTGCCTTGCTCAGCTCTGCCTTTTCTAGTAAATCTGGACGGTTTCTGAGAGTTATCTCCAAGGATTTTTCCCGGCGCCATTTAGCTATTTTGGCATGATCTCCAGAAAACAAAACCTCCGGCACTGCCAACCCCTCATATTCCCTTGGTCTGGTATATTGAGGATGTTCCAACAGGCCGTTATAGAAGGAATCTGTAGGAGCAGATTCCTCGGAGCCTAGTACCCCAGGCAACATACGGGACACTGCATCTACAATTATCATAGCTGGCAGCTCTCCCCCGGTAAGGACAAAATCACCAATGGAGATAATCTCATCCGCCAGATTCTCACTGATTCTGGCATCAAAGCCCTCATAATGACCGCAGATAAAAATCAACTGATCATATTGAGCCAGCTCCCTAGCCTTGGCTTGATTGAATACAGCTCCTTCGGGACTCATTAAAAGCACCCTGCGGTTTGCATAATCTGTGGTATCCTTAATGAAGTTCACAGCCTTAAACATAGGCTCAGGCTTTAGCACCATGCCGCTGCCCCCTCCAAAGGGACTGTCATCTACCTGCTTGTGACGGCCTAAAGCAAAATCTCTGGGATTCATGAGATGAATATCCAGAATACCATTGGCCACCGCCCTTTTGGTAATACTATCCCCAAAGGGGCCGGCAAACATGGCTGGAAAGAGCGAGAGAATATCTATCCTCATCAGGCTTCCTCCGGCATATCTACTACCATACGGCCACCTGGCACATCAATTTCCTTGACCACAGCCTTTAGGGCAGGTATCATCAGCTGCTTGGCCTGTCCCTTTCGTGAGGCTACATAAACATCATTGCTGCCGGTTTTTAGCACCTCGGTAATATGACCAAGAGAATTTCCCTCCAGGTCAAATACCTCCAAGCCAATAATGTCAAAGGTATAGTATTCTCCCTCTTCCAAAGGCATGGCATCAGCTTTGTCCACATATAGCAATCTGCCTGTCAGCTCTGCAGCTGCTTCCCTATGAGGACACTGCTTCAGCTTCATAATAACAAACTGCTTGTGATACCAGCAATCCTCCACATCCATCAGTTCATCCCCGGCATAAACCTGAGACAAAGTCTGAAACCGCTCAGGAAAATCTGTCAGAGGAATTACCCGCATCTCACCATGAACGCCGTGGGGAGCACCGATTTTGCCAATGACAATATGGTTTTTGTGGGAAACTTTGGCCGCCTTAGCTGCGGATTGCGATGATCTTATCATCTTCCACCACTACTTCCACATTGAACTGATCACGAATATTATCTCCAACCTTCAGCTCCACAAAACGCTCAGTGGTTCCCTGTACAATCTCTGCACCAGGTCCAAGCTTCTCCAGCTCATCATGACGAGCCTGAGCCTTGGCTACATATTCCTGGCGCTTCTGGCGCTCTACACCAAAATGCTGATGAATCATAGCCATGGTTTCCTGAGCTGGCTCCTGACCATTGGCGCTTTCCTGCTGAATAGCCTTGTTTTCTTCAATATTAATCTGGGAAATTTCCAGCTCTGCCTGCTGCATGCCCTTTTCCAATTCATCCAGCATTTTTGCCTTCAATTTATCGGTCATTTTTGCTTTAATGGTGAGTGGGAATTTTACCAATACCTTATCCATTTTACAAGCCCCCATTTTCTCTAAAAAAATTCTCATATATATAGAAATTGCGGCAGAAAAATCTGCCGCAGTTTCGGCTGAGGTTATCAGCTAACTATTTCTACATTCACTTTTTTATTCTCACGAGTAGCTGCGGCCTTGACAACAGTACGTAAAGCTTTCGCAATACGTCCTGATTTGCCAATTACCTTGCCCATATCCTCGTCAGCTACATGAAGTTCGAAGAGGACGATACCCTCATCCTGCTTCTCCTTTACTACAACCTGATCAGGATTGTCTACCAGAGACCTCGCGATAATCTCAACGATCTCTTTCATGCTATGCCTCTTTCTTAGTCTTTAGCATGCTTAGCTGCATCAAACTTAGCCATGATGCCCTGCTTGGAGAACAAAGAACGAACTGTATCAGTAGGCTGTGCACCCTTGGACATCCACTCCAGTGCCTTCTCCTCGTCGATGTTAACTACTGCAGGCTCCTTAGTGGAGTCGTAGTTGCCAACTACCTCGATGAAACGGCCATCGCGTGGTGCACGGGAATCAGCTACAACAATACGATAGAAAGGGCTCTTCTTAGCACCCATACGGTTCAAACGAATCTTTACTGCCATGTGAAAATTCACCTCCTTAGATATGGTATATCTAAACTCTATTTTATAGAAGATATACTTTCTTATATAATCAATGCATAAATGGTAATTTCATGCCGCCGAAAAGACCGCCTTTTTTGCCATTTTGCATTTTCTTCATACGTTTTACCATCTTCTGCATTTCGTCAAACTGCTTAAGAAGCTTGTTGACATCCTGCACCCTGGTGCCGCTGCCCTTGGCTATACGCTTGCGGCGGCTGCCATTGATGATCTTGGTTTTGGCTCGCTCCTCTGGAGTCATAGCCAGTATAATGGCTTCAATCTGACGCATTTCCTTGCCATTCAGATCTATATCCTTATCCTTCAGTGCATCCTTGACCTGACTGCCTAAACCAGGAATCATGCCCAGAATCTGCTCAAAGGATCCTAGCTTGCGAACCTGCTTCATCTGCTTCAGGAAATCATCCAAAGTGAATTCATCCTTACGCAGCTTCTGCTTAAGCTCCTCAGCCTCTTTAAGGTCAAAGGCATCCTGAGCCTTCTCAATCAGGGAAAGCACATCGCCCATGCCCAGAATTCGGGAAGCCATACGGTCTGGATAGAATGGCTGCAACGGCTCCAGCTTCTCACCAACACCGATGAATTTGATTGGACAGCCTGTTACCGCCTTTACGGACAGTGCAGCACCGCCTCTGGAATCACCATCCATCTTGGTGAGAATCAAGCCTGTCAGCTCCAGATCCTTATTGAAGCTCTCAGCCACATTGACTGCATCCTGACCAGTCATAGCATCTACAACCAGCAGAATCTCATGAGGCTTAACCTCCTGCTTAATGTCTTTCAGCTCCTGCATCAGCTCCTCATTAATGTGGAGTCGACCTGCTGTATCAATGATAACAACATCGTTAGCATGAGTAAAGGCATAATTCAAAGAGGATTTTGCAATGGTAACAGCATCGGTTCCCGGCTCCATAGAGAATACCGGAATATCCAACTGCTTACCTATAACCTGCAGCTGAGTAACAGCCGCTGGTCTATATATATCTGCAGCCACCAGCACTGGACGCTTGCCCTGTTTCTTCAGAGCCAGTCCCAGCTTACCAGCAGAGGTGGTTTTACCAGCACCCTGCAGACCTGCCATCATAATAATGGTAGGTGGCTGTGATGACATATTAATCTTACTCTGGGAGCCACCCATTAATTCGGTAAGCTCCTCATTTACTATCTTGATGACAACCTGTGCCGGAGTCAATGCCTCCATTACATCCTGTCCGATAGCTCTTTCGGTTACCCGCTTGACAAAGTCCTTAACTACCTTGAAGTTTACGTCTGCCTCTAAAAGAGCCATCCGTACTTCCTTCATAGCAGACTTTACATCGTCCTCTGTCAGCTTGCCATGTCCCCGAAGCTTTTTAAATGTTTCCTGCAGACGATCTGCCAAACCTTCAAAAATCAAATCTATTCCTCCTGGCCAGCTTCTCCGGTATATGGTGCAAGCTTTTGCAATATACCAGCTATCTGCTGTTGGGTTCCCTCTGTCTCCAGAGAAGAAAGCTCATCATAAATTTCTGTCAGTTCATGACGCTGTCTGGCAATTCTCTGAGCCAGCCCTAGCTTTGTTTCATACTCAGCCATGATCTGCTCCGAGCGATGCAGTATATCATATACTGCCTGTCGTGATACCTGTAGGCTCTCTCCTATCTCTGACATGGAGAAATCCTCCAGTAGATGCATCTCTAAGCAACGCTGCTGCTTGTCTGTCAGCAATGGCCCATATATATCATATAGCTGCGCCAGATACAATCTCTGTTCCAGCATATAACCACCTGCTTTCAAGACACACCTTTATCCGACCATAGTTATTATAACTAGCTGTAACTATGTTGTCAAGTATTTTTCCTTGTCAGCACATAATTATTTAGGAATCACGATTTTCTGCAGCTCTTGACACTCTCCATGCCTCAAGGCAGAGGATTCTGCATTTCCAAGACTTTTCTTAAAATATTCCTTGCGGCGTTTACATCCCTGCCATAGTGGGTATAAGAAAAGCTGGTTATTACAATAACCAGCTTTTCTTATGATATATCATTTGAGATATTTTGCGCAAATTAGATAGCTCTCTCAACCTTGCCAGAACGCAGGCAACGGGTGCAAACATTAACGCGCTTAACTTCGCCCTCAACATTGGCGCGAACGCGCTGGATGTTTGGCTTCCAAGAACGCTTAGTCTTCAGATGAGAATGGCTGACATTGTTACCGCTCAGCTCGCCCTTACCGCATACTTCACATACACTTGCCATGTAACACACCTCCTTGTAGTATCTATGAGTGTGTACGCTCTTCACACACAATATGAATATTATAACACACGCTCATTATCAATTGCAACAATCCAAATAAAAATTACCCAGTGAACTGATAACATCTATTTACACATTGCGTTAGTCATTATAGCAGAAAAAAATATTCTTGTAAAGTATTTTTACTTTACAGAGTCGGCTAATTTTAAAAGATGCTCTAATTCTGCCTTGGTAAAGTTATATTTCGCTCCGCAGAACTGACAGCAAACCTCTGCCTGACCATCCTCTATCAAAGACAGCATATCATCTCTATTGAGATTTAGCAGTACATCCTCCAGGCGTTCCTTGGAGCACTGGCATTTGAAGCCCAACTCTGTTGTAGTAAGGAACTCCATCTGGAAGCCTGTCATAATTTCCTCTATAATTTCCTTGGGGCCTTTGCCCTCGGCAATCATGGTGGTTACTGGACGCAGATTTTTAAGATTTTCTTCCAATTTGGTAATAATCTCCTCGTCTGCATCTGGCATAGGCTGAATCATAAAGCCACCTGCAGCCTTGGCTGTGTAATCAGTATCCACCAAAACACCTAAACCTATACTGGAAGGAGTCTGCTCAGAAACATAGAGATAGTTGGTTAAATCCTCAGCGATTTCACCGCTAACAATCTCACTGCTGCCTCGCATTGGCTCTCTCAGACCAGTAAATCTGGTAACAGTTACCAAGCCCTGACCTACACCGCCGCCTACATCCAGCTTGCCCTGAGCATTCAGAGGCAGCTCCACATGAGGATTGGCTACATAGCCCCGGACATAGCCTTCTGGTACAGCATCTGCTGTTATATTGGCCAAGGGGCCATTACCTCTGATGTTTATGGTAATAGCTTCCTTGTTTTTCAAATTAGCTGCCATAAGCAGGGCACCAGTCATGGTTCTACCCAAGGCTGCTGCTGCTACTGGATAGCAATCATGGCGCTTGATGGCTTCATTAACCAGATCCGTAGTAACTGCCGCATAGACACGAACGCCCTTGGTTATAGCTTTTACTAATGTATCAGACATATTTTCACTTCCTAACTAAATTTCAAAATTTTAAGGGCTGCCCACCAATGGTGGATAGCCCCTAAACTCAGAATTTAAACTCAGCCAATACCTCAGCAGTATTGACATCATACACCTTAATATCAACATCAGAAATCACTGCACAGGTCTGGCGCCCATCTTCTCGCTTGGAAAGGGACGGAGAGCCGGGATTCAGGAACACAGTATTGCCCCTTTTCTCCAGCACTGTATAATGCACATGACCGCTGATAAAAATATCCGCCTTAATGGCAGCAGCCATAGCCTCCTTTGCCTCGTCAGACTCTACCATATGACCATGAGTAGCCACAATATGACGCCCATCCGCAAAGGCATGGACATAAGGGGACTGAATAGGTGTATTCAGCACCAGCTGATCCACCTCTGAATCACAATTTCCCTTGCAAATCAGCACCGGCTGACTACAGCCATTGATTTTTTCTGCCAGCTCCGCTGGATTATAATCCTCCAGCATAGGATTCCGAGGCCCATGATAAAGCACATCTCCAGAATGAATAATCAAATCCGCATCCTTGAAAAACTTGTCATAGGCCTTGGCCCAATGGTCACGGCAGCCATGAGTGTCACTAATTACACCGATTTTCATATAGCCTGCCGCCTCCTATCAAATCTGGCGCAGCAGATTGGCCATTTCAATGGCAGTCATAGCACCATCAGCACCCTTGTTGCCAGCCTTGGTACCAGAACGCTCAATAGCCTGATCCAAATTCTCAGTGGTTACTACACTAAAGGCAACAGGTACACCGGTAGCCATGCTAGCCTGAGCAATACCCTTGGCAGCCTCATTGCAAACATAATCATAATGAGTGGTAGAGCCACGGATAACAGTACCCAAAGCAATAATAGCATCATATTTGCCAGACTCAGCCATCTTCTTGGATACCAATGGCAGCTCAAAGGCACCAGGTACCCAAGCTACAGTAATATCATCCTCGTTGGCACCATGACGATGCAGGGTGTCCAGTGCCCCCCCCAGCAGCTTAGATGTAAAGAACTCATTAAAACGGGATACTACAATACCAAAACGCATACCCTGGGCATTCAGCATGCCCTCCAAAACCTTTACCTCTTTCATGAAAAATCCTCCTTAATATTCAACAGCTTAGCCCAGAATGTGTCCCATCTTGGCACTTTTTACCTTCATATAATTCCTATCATATTCATTTACTGGCATAACCAAAGGCACCCGCTCAGTAATGCTAAGGCCGTAGCCCTCCAAACCAGCTCTCTTGGCAGGATTGTTAGTCATAAGACGAATGCTGCTGAGACCCAAGTCAGACAAAATCTGAGCACCAATGCCATAATCCCGCTCATCAGGAGCAAAGCCCAGCAATACATTAGCCTCTACAGTATCCTTGCCCTGATCCTGCAGCTCGTAGGCACGCATCTTGTTGGCCAGACCAATACCTCTGCCCTCCTGACGCATATAAAGAACCACACCGCAGCCCTCAGCCTCAATCTTTTTCAGGGCAGTAGCCAGCTGCTCACCGCAGTCACAGCGCATGGAGCCCAAAGCATCACCAGTCAGGCACTCGGAATGCACTCTTACCAGCACGTCCTTCTTGCCTCGAACATCACCCTTCATAATAGCCAAATGACACTTGCCATCCAGCTTGCTTTCATAAGCATGGATTCTAAAGTGACCATATTTGCTTGGCAGATCTGCCTCGGCAATCTTCTCCACAAAGCACTCAGTTTTCTTGCGATACTCAATAAGGGACTTAACGGTAATAATCTTCAAGCCATGCTTATCTGCGAACTCCATCAGCTTTGGTGTACGCATCATATGGCCATCATCATCCATAATCTCACAGCACCAGCCAGCAGGAATCAGGCCAGCCAAGCGAGCCAGGTCAGTGGTGGTTTCAGTATGGCCTGCACGGCGCAATACACCACCTGGAACAGAGCGCAGAGGGAATACATGGCCTGGACGGCGGAAATCCTCTGGTCTTGCCTCTGGATCTATAATCTTCTTAACGGTTTCCCATCTCTCATAGGCAGAAATACCAGTGGTGGTGCTAACTGCATCTACAGAAACAGTAAAAGCTGTTTCGTGATTATCAGTATTATTGGTAACCATCTGGCCAATCTTTAATCTATCCAGAATATACCCCTCTACTGGAGTACAAATCAGGCCCTTGGCATAAGTTGCCATAAAATTAACATGGTCAGCAGTACACTTCTCTGCCGCTACAATAATATCGCCCTCGTTTTCACGATCCTCATCATCCACTACAATAATCATATTGCCGTTTCTGATTTCGTCAATTGCTTCCTCTACTGTTGCAAATTTTGCCATATCTATGCTCCTTTATCTCTAACCCTTTATAGGGCATGCTTTTTAAAATCCGTTTTCCTTAAGAAAATCCATGGTAATACTGGACTGGGCAGCTACATTCACAGACTCATCAGCAGGCTGTAGCAGCTTGGCCACATATTTGCCCACCACATCATTTTCAATATTAATGAGAGAACCCTCTCCCTTGGCAGATAGATTTGTTACCTGCCTAGTATGGGGTATCAGGGATACTGTAAAATCCCTAGTACCAACCTGAGCCACTGTTAGGCTGATACCATCCAAAGCCACAGAGCCCTTTTCCACAATATACCGCAGAATAGCACCATCAGTCTGTATCTTCATAAGGATAGCGTTTTTGTCCTCCTTAAGAGAAACGATCCGCCCAGTGCCATCAATATGACCACTGACAATATGGCCCCCCAGACGACTGCTTAAGGTTAAGGCCCGCTCCAGATTTACTGGACTGCCCAGCTTCAACTCCCCCAAGGAGGTTCGCTTAATGGTTTCAGGCATAACATCTGCCTGAAAGCTATGGCTGTTAAAGCCTGTTACCGTAAGACAAATGCCATTGACAGCAATACTATCTCCCAGCTTAACATCCTCCAATACCTTGGTAGCCTGAATCTGGAGAGTTCCATTGCCTATGGCTTTCACCTGGCCCACTTCTTCAACAATTCCTGTAAACATAGCATACCCCTTTATTCACATTCCGGTCTACGAACCCTGCCAGTAATCATCACATCATTGTCCAGCAAACTGGTCTGGATATTCTCCAGCTCCACAGCCTGAGCCAGCTGAGCGAAGCCCTCTCCCTCTACTGGAGTCAAGGCCTGACTGCCACCTATAAGCTTGGGAGCCACAAAGGCATATACTCTGTCCACCAAGCCAGCTTCCAGCAAGGAGAAATTCACCCTGCCGCCGCCCTCCACCAATATGGAGGTAATGCGCATAGCCCCTAACTGGTTCATCAGCTCCACCACATCAACCTTATCAGTTCCTGCCACTAGAACCTCCAAGCCTGCTGCCTCCAAAGCAGCCTTACGGGTAGCAGGAGCCTGGGCCGATACAGCCACAATGGTTCTAGCTGCGCCATCTGTAGCCAGCTTGCTATCCAGTGGCAATCTGGCCTGACTATCCAAGACAATCCTTACAGGATTCTGTCCCTGATACTCCCGCAACCTGGTGGTCAGGCTGGGATTGTCCTGCAATACAGTATTAATCCCAACCAGAATACCATCATAAATATCCCGGAGACGGTGTCCCTGGTAACGGGATTTTTCATTGGTTATCCACTGAGATTCTCCCCCAGCAGTAGCAATCTTTCCATCCAGAGACATGGCAGTTTTCAGTGCCACAAAGGGCTTGCCTGTGGTTATCCACTTCAGGAAAACCTCATTCAGCTCATAGGCCTCCTTTTTCAGTACTCCTGTAACAACTTCTACGCCAGCTTCCCGAAGAATCTGAATGCCCTTGCCTGCTACTTTAGGATTGGGATCTGTCATAGCTATAACTACCCGGCTTACCCCAGCCTCCACCAGTGCTTTGGCGCAAGGACCTGTTCTGCCGTAATGAGCACAAGGCTCTAACGACACATACACTGTAGCCCCCTTAGCCAGCTCACCAGCCATATTCAGAGCATGAACCTCTGCATGAGGAGTACCAGCCTGTCGATGCCAGCCCTCAGCCACAATCCGTCCCTCTTTGACTACCACAGCTCCCACCAAGGGATTAGGGGAGGTACGGCCTGTAGCATTTCTGGCCAGCTCAATGGCCCGCCTCATCATTTGCTCATCAAAATCTTCTTGCATCCTATCACCTCTGATACATAATATCTGAAGTACAGAAGCAGCCTATGTATACTGCTGATTACCTTTCGGTTCTTGCAAATAAAAAAAGCCGTCAGGAAATAATCCTCAACAGCCATTGACAACACATAAAAAGATGCACACAACATGTCTTTTCTCATCCAGACTATACTGTCGGCTTCGGAATCTCACCGAATCCTGCCTATCCGCTGCAGAATTACTCTGCCTCATCAGGCTCGCGGGCTATACCGCCGGTAGGGAATCTCACCCTGCCCCAAAGACTGTCTCTGTATTTCTGAATTTATTGTAGCATAAAGACAGGTTATCTGCAACATATTTTCTCTAAATTAGCTTTTAGAAAACAGAAATTCCTTAACACTTTTGTTTGCGGAACACTTTACAAACAAACATTTATGTGGTACAATTATTTCAACTAACGGGAATCTGCTTATTCTACAATAATATTGAAAGGATGTATTAATATGGGACGTAAGCGTTGCGCTGACAAAAGAATGGAACAAATCTACAAGGTTATTAAGGAACAGTTGATGAAGAAGGGTTATCCACCTTCT
Organism: Anaerovibrio lipolyticus; assembly: GCF_021531495.1. Classification (GTDB taxonomy): domain Bacteria; phylum Bacillota; class Negativicutes; order Selenomonadales; family Selenomonadaceae; genus Anaerovibrio. The sequence goes on along the minus strand of NZ_JADYTY010000010.1, from coordinate 15,670 downwards.
GTACGCGAGATTGGTAAAGAAGTAGGCCTGAAATCCAGCTCTACTGTACACGGCTATCTGAATCAGCTGGAGGCTGCCGGCCTTATCCGCAGGGATCCAACCAAGCCTCGTGCTATTGATCTGCTGGAGGACAAGCCTTGGGAGCGTACTGTAAACGTACCTTTGGTAGGCACTGTTACTGCAGGTGTTCCTATTCTGGCACAGGAGAATATTGAGGATACCTTTGCTTTCCCTACTCATCTGATGGGTACTTCCAGCGAATGCTTCATGCTAAAGGTTGCTGGCGAAAGCATGATTAAGGCAGGCATCTACGATGGCGACTATCTGATGGTTCGTCAGCAGAACACTGCCGAGGACAGCGATATTGTTGTAGCCCTGGTAGATGGCGAAGGCGCTACTGTAAAGCGCTTCTTCAAGGAAGCAGATTGCATCCGCCTCCAGCCTGAGAATGATTCTATGGAGCCTTTCTATGAGAAGGACGTAACCATTCTGGGCAAGGTTATCGGCATGTATCGCCAGATGTAATTATTAACAGAACATGATTTGATACTCCTCTATATGATGATTTGCACTAGAAAGCATACTGTTATCGTATGGGGGAGTATTTTCTTACAAATTCTACAGAAAGCAAAACTTGTCCATTGATGAGGCTGTTCACAAATCTGTCCATTATTGTTTGGAACATGATGTCATGACAGAATATCTGAAAAACCACCAAGAGGAGGTCATTGATATGTTTGGATTTGAATGGAATGAACAAGAAGCCCGGGAAGCTCTACTCAAAGCTGGCGAAGCTCGCGGGGAAGCTCGCGGTGAAGCTCGTGGTAAATTTGCTGGCAAACTAGAAGCAATAAAAAGCCTTATGAAAAGTACCAATTGGTCTGCTGAAGCTGCTATGAAGGCGCTAGGCATTGCCCCATCAGAGTATCAGAAATACCTTATGATGCTATAAACAAAAAACCTACAAAAATGCACAATTTATAGCCCCCTAGAGGGCAATCACTATCTCCAGCGATTGCCCATATAGGGGGCTTTTTATCAATTATCATTTTTATATAATTTTAGTATTTATACCAAGATTTTTTGTTTTTCTCTACACGTTTGGCCAGAACTATAGACTGCTTCAACAAGCTGCGCAGCATTTCCAAATTTTCCTCATTCTCATCCTGCTCCCCTAGTTGGCGCAGTTCCTGATTGATATTCTGCTGGCTCCTATGTGCAGCTGCCTCAGTCTGATGCGAGACACCATCACCTGCATTGGTACCCCCAGAGTCGCACTCCTCAGATTTTCCACCAATATTATTGGCCCCCTTGCCATTGTACAAGCCCAAGACAATATTCCGCAGCTGCTCAGATAAGTACCAGGTACGACTCTTGCAATCAACCTGAGCAGAATCAAATTCCCCCTGGTCCCTGCCCAAAAGATAATCCAAGGACACCCCATAAAAATCAGCAAAATCCAACAAAGCCCCCAACTCCGGTGAACGCTTATCATGCTCTATTAGGGACATAGCTGCGGTTGTATATTTTCTATTATATTTTTCATTGTAAAGTCTGCACAGCTGCTCCTGTGACAAACCACGCTGCAGCCGCAGCTCCCTAAATCTAGTCATAATTTATTCGCTTTCCCTATTTTATGCCAATACCTAATAACATATTGATTCTAAAATTCCTTCTCAGCACATATTAGAGCACTTTTGATAACATCATCCATGTCATAATATTTATACTCTGCCAAGCGACCACCAAAAATAACATTACTTTCCTGCTTTGCCCGTGCAGCATATTTTTCATATAGCTGTTGATTTTTATCGTTATTTACAGGGTAATAAGCCTCTTCTCCTGGATGCCAATCTGCTGGATATTCTTTGGTTATGTAAGTTACAGGTTGTGTCCCAAATTCAAAATGCTTATGTTCTATAATACGCGTATAGGGAATCTCGCGCTGAGTATAATTCATAACAGCCACCCCCTGATGATTAAGTTCCTCCAGGCGTTCAGTTTCAAAACGCAAGCCACGATACTCCAACCGCCCAAGACTATAAGCAAAATACGCATCTATAGGACCAGTATAAACTACCTTAGCTGCTAACTTCCTATATTCTGCAGAATTATCATTATAATCAATTCCCAGACGAACCTCAATGCCTTCCAGCAGTGCATCAATCAATTTGTTGTACCCACCAATAGGTATTCCTTGATATTTATCATTAAAATAATTATTATCAAAGGTATAGCGCACCGGCAATCTCTTGATAATGAAGGCTGGCAGTTCTGTACAGCTACACCCCCATTGTTTTTCGGTATATCCTTTTATCAATTTGGTATAAATATCAGTTCCCACCAATGAGATAGCCTGCTCCTCCAGATTCTGAGGTGTTCCCTGAATCACTGTCCGCTGCTGTGCAATACGATTGGCAGCCTCCTGTGGTGTCACTACGCCCCATAATTTTGTAAAGGTATTCATATTAAAAGGAAGATTATATAGCTCCCCTTTGTAATTAGCTACAGGAGAATTAACATAATTATTAAACTCCACAAACTGATTCACATATTCCCACACATCTTTATAAGATGTATGAAAAATATGAGCGCCATATTTGTGTATGTTAATCCCATCAAGCTCCTCACAATATATATTGCCTCCAACATGATTACGACGCTCCAACATTAATACTGATTTACCGTTTTTACGCGCCTCATGAGCAAAAACCGCCCCAAACAAACCACTGCCTACTACCAGGTAATCGTACATTAAGTACTCCCCCTTATGTTCAAATATTAATTTACACATTCATTCAATCAGTGAACTGATATCTTTGCTATTTGACAGACCTTAGTTACCAGAATATCTAAATTTATGTCTATTATTTTTATAATATTCAAGCATTACAGCATTTTGTGGTCCATAAGACAAATGCCCAACAATAGTGTTTTCATCAACTACAATTGCTCGCGCAGAGAACATGCACCAATGACATATTGCCTCCTCATCTGCACCAAGGCCAATACTGTTATCAACAGGAAAATGTCCCATTTCTTCCCATGCTTTTCTTGTGAATAATATTGCTCCTATGCTAAATCGTGTATTACATAAACTATATGAATCTGCCTCAGAATTAAATTTTTCAGCTACAGCATCCAAATCATTCAACTCTGGACAATCCTCTCCCCACATAAATTTGGCGGCATTACCATTTTTCCATATATCCATATGATGATGAATTCCATCTGTGTGCATACATTCGTTAAAATACTTTTCCCAATGTCCTATCAAGTTTAATTTTTCTAATACTCTTACATAACTATAACCATTTACATTAATCAGCGGACACACAAAACCAATTTCATAATAGGTAGGGTTACTGATCGTCATTCTTCTTTTTAGATTTTCAAAAAAATACTTTGTAACAAAAATATCTTCATCTAATTTGAAAATATATCGAGCTGCCTTATGTAAATCAATAGCAATATTCTGTACATCGCTTATTTGATTTTTCTTGGTAGCTAAATAAGACCAACCATTTTGTTTGCATATTTCTAAAAGTCTTTCATCTTTTTTACCACTAGAACACACGCATATATCCATATTCTCATAGACATATGCTTTTATTCTATCAAATACATCATCCCAAAGATCAGATTTATAACCGGCCAAAACTATACACATATCTTCATAATCATGACTATTATCTAAGAAAAAATAATCTTTTCTCTTTTCTGAATGTATATATTCCTTTGTATGATACTCTCTTAAAAATGATTTTATCCCTTTACCAATCGCCCTAGTAATGCGATATCTTTTTAAATATCCCTTTATGGATAAAATCCTATCTGTCTGTGAAAGACTATTTCCTAACATTACTCCTGTCAACTCCTCAATTTGCTAAATCTCATAATTGTTTACTTCTAATTCGTAATATACGTTTTATCTACATAGCAATTCGATGTTATAAAATCAAGATATATTCAATATTTTGCACTCTATACCAATTGCTTCAAATTTTCTCTTTAATCTCTTTATATCATCATCTAAAGGACCATGATATGTTCCAAATTCCATACCCAAATTTTTATATTTTTCTCTAGACAGATCGTGTATGGAAAAAATTTCTAGTTGAGCAACGGAATACCTTTGCAAAAATTCTAATACTAGATGTTATCAAGTACATAATTAAATTTATTTGCTACTATCCTTCCCTTGATTTTTTCATTTCTATACAATTCGCGAATAAAAAATACTCGGCGTCCATAGGCAGAATGCATAACACATTTCTTTATCAAATGCTTCAAACTCATAATCTCTCACGAACCTTTCCCATTATTTTATTCAGGAATCCCATGAAAAAATCATCCCTAAATAACATCAAAAACCCACTATAAACAATGACAGATAATCCCACTAAAGCAACTGTATATATTACTGTTTGTTCATAATAAATACTTGATACCATCATTAAAGAGGCAAACATCAGCAAACTACACAATAAATAGCATTTTGACAATTGCAAGACCTTACTCAAAGAAAAATACGCCCTCACAAAATAAAATTGCACTAGAGCAATAGCAGTTTCGGCAGCAACAGAAGCTATAGCTGCACCTGTTGACTCCATACTAGGAATTAATATCATATTCAAGCAAAAATTGATTATTGCGCCTAACAGCACAGTTAAGGTAAGTGTATTTTGTTTATTAACAGATATTAGGTATTGCACACCAGTTACATTATTGATACCGATAGCTAATAATAAACCACTAAAAATCTTCACCAGCAGACCGACCTTCTCATATCCTGGGCCAAAAAACCACGGCACTGCTGTATCTATCAATCCTATCGTAACAAACATTATAGGCAAACCAATCATCCATACAAAACGATAGGAACGCATAATATAATGCTTAATTGCTTCCTTGTCATTATGAGCATAAGCAGCAGCTATCCTCGGCATCATAACAGGTCCCAAGGAAGTAACCAGCATCAATAACATTTTGCTAATCTTTTCTGCTTGTTCATAAAAACCATTCTCAAGATTTGAAGCTGTCAGAACACCAATCATGGTCTTATCAAATACTGTATATATCTGAATAGCCATCTGAGGCAAAAAAAATTGGATTATAATCTTGAAATTTCTAAATATGTTTATATCGGATTTTGCCACACATATCAAATACCTAGGCAGATACAACCATATAGACAATCCTCCTAAAACATTCATAATGGACATCAAACTTATATACAGTAGTAAATCAGTTTCACTGTGGATAAACAAAAATATACCTACAATATTAAAAATACGTATAATAAAATTGCGAAAAACTATCTTACCAAACTCTTCCAAGCCTTGAAAAAACCAACTAATATCAAAAAGCACTGCCAATATATTCAATGCTTGCACCCAGTAAATGATTGGATGCTCATGTACAAAATGAGCCAGAAGTACATAATAACTAAACAAACTAACTGTAACTGTCAGCAGCCTAATGCCAAAAACTTCGTAAAAAATTCTGCTCTGTATATACTGATTCTCCTGATGATAGGCTATTTCTCGTTGGGCATAACTAGCAACCCCCAAAGATGCCAGCAATATAAAATAGGAAACTATAGATGTAGTGTAACTGTAGATTCCTATCCCCTCTGCCCCTAAAACTCGAGAAATATATGGGGTAGTAATAAATGGCGTAAACAAAGTCAGTAACTGATAGCTTAAGTTATATATGTAATTTTTTTGAATACTCTTTTTCATATAGCTTCTTTCACATTCATTATATATTGATCATCAATAATGCTCTAACAATATCATATTCAATACCTTGTCTGTCTGTCTGTCTGTCTGTCTGTCTGTCTGTCTGTCTGTCTGTCTGTCTGTCTGTCTGTCTGAGACATTATAACGTCTTGCATCTTCATTCACTAATATTTTCCTTCCTAATAGCAAATTTTATAATTACTATATCAGCACAGCATCATCTGCAACTTTTTGATTTTTTACCATACACATACATGACAAATGAAATAAAAACCACAAATGTTATATTAAGATGCGGTGCTATGGTAAATGATAACATTATCAAATACACTATCATAAACCATAAAGCTTTATATTCTTTCATTTTTTTCAAATAAAGCAAAATGTATATTGAAGATATAATATACGGTGCTGCTAAATAAATGCCTCCCTGCACTAATACCCAAAAAATAGAGTTGCTAAACCCTGTCTGCTCACCGCGCCAAAAATCCATATGCTGTTGTAAAGGATAGGTATTACCAGCTCCCCATCCAAATATTGGGTGTTCTATCCAGGTATTATAACCTACTATAAAATCATCCACCCTCAATAAAAGTGACATTGTATCCTGTTTATCTGCCAAAACATATATACCAGCCCCAGCAATAACTACAATGGCAATTGGCAACACCACAAATTTGATAAATTTCAAAATTGAAGTATGAACTGGATATATAATCAACTTAAACAACACTAAAGACAATAATACCAAATACCCCGTTGTTGAAACTGTTGATAATATCGCTAGGACGAATATTACAACAAAAGGCATATATGGTCTTTGTTGTAGAAGATACTCTACCATCAAGGCTATGCAAAAATTCAGTGATGCCATTGGCCCTTCTGTAAAAATGGCTGTATTTCTAATCAATCCTGCATTGCCAAAACTATCTGTCATCTGCGTTTCAAAATATATTCCATAATAGCTATTGCATACCTTTATTGAGTTTTCATTAGCTGCCCATGTAGAATATAAATATCCTGTATGCTCTATAATTCCCAAAACTGAACCAAATAACCAAAAGAATAACGATTCACATGCTATAAAAATCATTATATTCTTATATGCCATTAGTAATGAATGTTCGTTGTCCTTACATATAACAAAATATATGATTAACACGGCCACTCTAAGCAACCACTGAATATTAACATTGATATTGTATGGATTTACAGCGTAAAGAATCAGAACAAAAATGCCTACACATATGCACAATTTTAATGTGCTCATTAATATCTTTTTAGATAACATTCTCTGATTTATTACTAATACAGACATACAGATATAAGAAGACACTAATATTGCATAATCTGGAATTTTGCCAGCAGAATAATCTTTAATATACAATGAATTTGCATTTAGAATAATTAGCAATGCAAATATATAAAGCCATATACTTTTATTAAATATCACTTTACAAATGTCATTCACGGCAACCACCACTAAATTATTTATTTTACGGCTTCCAACCTGGTTTATACACATCATTCATGCCCATATTACCTAATACACCATCTTTAATGGCTGTTAACCGTAATTTTACTTCTGTAAAACTTTTGCCTTTTATGGGGCATAAAATAGATTTTAAAACTTGCAATAAAATAACAAAAGAAAATTGCAATTTACAATGCCTTTTGAAAAATATAGTTTTATTTCTATAACTATAATAGGATTTCCAATTTAAATTTTTATTTTCTTCTGATACATCATGATAGATTTTATACTTTGGCAAACATACAAACAAACCATATTTATGCATCCTATAAGAATGCTCTGTATCATCATTCCAAATGAAAAATTCTTTGCACACTAATCCTGATTTATGCAATATATCTTTTTTTATTAATATTCCTACATATGAAACAAAATCTGGATAAAAAACATCTCTTTCATAATCTTCAGCTTGCACATACTTATGATAATTCCAATGCCATTTATCAACCCAATAAGTTCTATGAATATTTTCTATTTTATGTGATTCTACTACCCTGCCACAAACAATCGATATATTACTACTATGATTAACGCTTTTTATATATTTTCTCATCCCCAACAAATAATCTTCAGCAGGATATGCATCATCATCCGCTATCATTACCCAATCTATATCCGACAATTGCATAGCATATTTTTCGCCTTCATAAAAACCGCCAGCTCCACCTACATTTTTTTTCAAACTAATGATATGTTTTTTTATTTCAGTCTTTTGATTTTTCCATTCTGATAAATATATATCTGTCCCATCAGTAGAATTATTGTCTACAACTATAATATATTTAGGTAATAAAAGCTGCTTTTCATAATGTGTCAATGCTATTTTCAATTTTTCTAATCTATTATATGTTACTATAACAACAGCTACATTAAACATTTTCACTATCACTCACAATCAAATTCTTTTTTTTCAACCAAGGATAAATAACTTTAATAGCATTTTTGACAGTAATATCATCTATACACTTATATATTCCTTTTTCTTTCACTAACAAGTCGCACTCATGCTTCTTGGGATTACTATTACCGTATGCACATAGGACACACTCTGGTTTTGCAGCACGAATATCTATAGGAACTGCATCCTCTTCATCATGTTTCACATATGGTAAAAACCTTCCATAATTCCAATATCCAGCTATCACAAATGCCTGCACACCTAATGCATATGATAAGTGTATATATCCACTATCATTTCCAATCACAAATTTGGCATTACCAAGCAGTGCAATCCACTCCTTAAAAGATGTTTCTCCTGTCAGATTTATTACTCTTTCATTATTTTTTAACATATCAAAGAGCTTGCCATTATTTTCTTTATCATCTTCACTGCCAGTTAAAACAATATCTACTTTGGTATGGGAAATTACATAATTTAACAATTCATAATATTTATCTATTTCCCAAGCCCTATAATCATATGTGTGTCCTTTAGCTATTCCAGCACTTACACAACAATACATATTAGATAAATTGCTACTTTTAGACGGAATAATTTTATATCTATTAAATACCCATTTACTTTCGCTAGCTTCGCTAATAACAGCTTCTCTAATAATAGCCTCAGCAATAACAGTTCTATTCACCAATTTTCTACTATCATCTTGAAAACTTAATTTTCTAAAATTGGGCAATAAAGGCTCTAATAATCTATCAAGAAAAGGCAATTCGTATCGTATTTCACTAGATATTATTCTACCGTATGACAAACCCATCAATAGCAATTTTAAATAATTTCCTAGATGGTCTGCAGATATAATCAAATCCCAAAATTGAAAATTTAACTTACTAAAATTGTTTTTATAAACAGCACAGTCATATTTATGTGCTGAATTAAAATTCATTTTTATTATGTGAAATCCGAATGTAGCATTGCAACTCATCAGAAACCTGCTTGTTGATTCATCAACTGCTAAATACACATCATAGCCATTACTCTCATTCAGATACCTGGATAAGTTATACAAACTATCTAGGAGCAAAACAACATCCCCAATACCTGGAGGTTCTATAAGTATTAAAATTTTCTTGTTTTTATGCTTCTTATCATAACTTTTTCCAATATGTTTTGTTAAATAATTTTTTATTCCTAACAATACAATGAGACATTTATCTATTTTTACCATTATATTTCCTTTTTTATAAAACCCTATTTTCTAAGATTTAGTTTACATCCAAACATTTAAAACTTTCTATTAGTCCATCCTTGATTTGATATGAACAATTCCATCCCAACCTCTTCAATTTCTTCCCACACATAATTTGTTTACTTATTGATGTTTGACCTATATATTTGTTATCTACTAATTCAAAATTTAATTTTACATTGCCAATTTTTGCAATGATTTTTGCCATATCAACTATGGATATAGCTTTATTTTCATCTGCAATATTATATGCTTCCCCATTTTTTCCTTTTTCTAAGGCTATCAAAATACCATTACATGCATCCAATACATAAGTATATGAACGTATTGTTTTTCCATTACTTTTCAATATTAGGTTCTTTCCACTCTTACTCAACCTTATAAACTCTGACACCACCCTGTTGTCTTCATTTGTAAACGATGGTCCATATACATGACTAAGGCGAACTACCACAGTATCAACATCATATTCTTCACCATATGATACACATAATGTTTCCGCTGCTTTTTTTGAATTTGGATAGCATGATCTTAATTCCATGCTATTAATATATCCATAATCATCTTCACACTTTACATCACAATCACATTCACCATATACCTCGCCAGACGAAACAAACAGTAATTTCCCATTTTCTTTAATTGCTAAATCCAATAAATTTTTAGTCCCAATAATATTTGCTAACATAGTTTCTACAGGATAACGCTTAAAAACAGCTGGATATGCATTGCTAGCGGCATGCACTATATAATCTACACCTAAGATATTTTCCTTTAGTGGCTGCATTATATCTTGCTCTATAAATGTAAAATCGCTATGCTTATACCATTCATAATCTAATAATTTATCTGCTTTGTTTTTACTCCTACCAATACCTATAATCCTTAAGTGTAAATTGTATTTTTGATTTGCCAATAAAAGCATATCTGCTAATGCGGAACCAATCATACCCGTTACGCCTGTTATTAACAAAGATTTGTTTATTAGCCATGACATATTTAAATTTTCAACATATTTTAATACGTGTTGCTTATAATATTCGTTTTTTTTCATTTTCCCCTCTATTATCTTATAATTATTTAGTCCTTAAAATAGCTTTAAACATATCTAAATCATCCATCGTCGTAATTTTAAAATTTTTCTCAGAACCATGTGAAAAATATACTTTCATCCCCAAATCAATTGCCATCGTACATGAAGCCACTGTATTTTTAATTCCTCTACTCGACGCTTGTTTATGCATATCTATTAATGTTCCCAATGGAAATGCATGGGGGGTTTGCGTTTTTTTCAAATCCTCTCGATCTACTTGTTCTAATGCATATGTACCATCAATTGTATTCTTCCTTAACATTGCTTCTACACATTGTGTTACAGCAACTGCATTTCCATAATTTTCACAAACTGATATACTATCTGATATTACATCTGCTGATACCATCGGTCTATTTCCATCATGCACCAATACAATATCTTCTTTGTTATATCTCATTGAAATATCTTTTAGTCCATAAAAAATAGATTCTTGCCCATTGGTACCACCTGATACAACACCATCTAATTTATCAATACCAAATTGCCTGCAATATGCTCGCAATATATCATGCCACCCCTCCAAACATACTACCTCAATGGCATCAATATTTGGGTGTTTCTGAAATGCTTCTAATGTATAAATTATGATAGGTTTATCATTTACATTTAAAAACTGTTTAGGTATCTCCTGATGCATACGACTTCCAACACCTGCTGCTGTAATCAAGGCTATTTTTTTCATGTGATATCCTCCTAGTGCAGTAATTGTACAAGCATAATAACATATTTATTTGCCCAAACTGTCTTTTCTTCTAAAATTAACTATTAAAATTATATTCTTCTGATAATTTTTCATCTTTTTCTTATCATCTAATAACCATTTTTTCTACATCAGATGGTGGAACAGGTATCATGAAATTTGAATCGTATGCAGATGTAAGTATTTCCTTATATCCTTAATGTATCATTACATTTGTATCTTCAAATGTAACCCTTATGTAATCAACAATGGCCTTGTTAGATATTAATGCGCAATATTGATCATTAGCTGATGTAATAGTAATAACATTCCCATATTTCTTGACGGTATCAATACAGCGACTTATCAAATCTCCATTAATCAGCGGACGCACACCATCATGAATCAAAACTATATCATTCAGTCTGGCAGCAATATCCCATGCATGATTGATTCCTGGCCTGTACTACCCCCAGGAACTATAGATACCAATTTATCAATATGATATTTATCAGTTACCTTATGCGCATAGTCAATCCATGATTTTATGTACACCAATACAATCTTGTCTATGTCCTTATGTTCTTGAAAATGTTGCAAGGTATATATAAGTACTGGCTTACCATGCATTTTTCAAAAACTGCTTGGTTTTTTGCACGTGTATTCATACGCTTACCTGCTCCACCAGCAAATATAACCGCTATATTCATATTACCTCACCAGTTCCTCATTTCTTTATGTACATATGCAAATATATCTGCCATTCTAACGGGAGTCATATAATTATCACCATATGATGACCTTAATATTTCATCGTATCCTGAATGTACCATAAACTTGGTGTCCTCGAATGGAACCATTTCATAATCATCTAAAGCTTCTACTGATATTTTTAAACCAATAGCTCTATACTGATCATTAGACCGTATCATATACTTTTTACTACCAGTAAAAGCATTTATTGCAAACCAATTTTTCCATCTCAATTTTGTACTATGCGGAAATAATTTACCTAATAAATAAACTATATATATTAAATAATATCTTAAACCTTTATATTCACCAACCCTTGTAAATTTTATAAGTTGAGGTGTTTTGGCAAAACAAATAAAAAAAGCTAATCCTATTTTTTTCAGTACGGATGCCATCTTATTTTCTGAAATGTAATCATAAATAAAAATATCCAGCCAAACAGATTCTTGTCTATTATTTTTACATCTTATTTGCGTTGGCAAAGCACTTGTTGTATCAAAAACCATATCAATATATTCTTGATTATTAGAGAATATTTGCTTTAATTTATTGTAATTTTCTCTAGTAACAGTTAAATCAGCATCATCATCCCAAGGAATAAACCCTTTATCTCGAATAGCCCCCAGCAAAGTACCACCATGCAATGAATATTTAATATTATTATCAACACATAATTTATGAAACTTTTTTAACAGAATTAATATATCCTGATGAATTTCCTCCATACCTGCTTCTGATGGCATTTTATATAACACACTCCTATCATTTGCCCATAATTTTTCGCCTTAAAAATATTCCGCCTTTTTTTATCCAATTCTGTGGCTCTAAAAATGCTACATTTTGCTCATAATATTCATACTGCTTAGTTTCAAGCCACACATCTAATAACAATTCACTTATGTAACCATAGATTCTAGCTTCTATAACGTTATAATTGGTTATATCAGTCCTGTTTTCAAGTTCCTGCAATACATCAAACAACCAAGTACAATATTCATTAAGGTAATCTTTGCGCATAACAAACATATTAAACATATGTGCCCAAGTACGTTTCATCACTTTAGTAAAAGCATTAATATATTGCGGGTATTTTTCCTGTATTATTTTTTCAGTTGTATCAATATCCTTAGCATAATGTGAATGATTATAATGACTGCGATTTGTTTCAATATAATATTTTCGCTTATCAGGTACGATTATTGGATGCTTTTCCAAAAGTTTTTCCCATTCATTACGAGATAATATGACTTGCTTCTTTTTTTCACAATTTATGGGATTAGCACGTGTAAAATAACGCCGATAGTGACAAAGGCCTATATAGTCCGCAGAAATATTTTTCCATGCCCAATAAAGTCCAGTAAGTTCACAATAATTGGCATTTTTAGTACTGATATTGTCACCAGTGTTATCACCAATAAAACCGATGTCTTCCTTTCCTTCTTTGCCAACATGAACTGGCAAATAAACATTATCTGTTGGCATCCAATAACTTTTATGCGTAGCTACCAATATCTTTATATCCAAAGTATCCTTTACCCCTATCTAAAAAAGAATTAATACATTTTCCTATACAATGTAATTCCATAACCTATTGACACCATTACACCCAAAATAAAACCTACTGGAATAAAGATTTTCTTTCTTGGCCAGGTTGGCTTATCTTCTCTAGGCAGATTAGCTGGATCTACAATCTGTATATCCATGCTCTCCATAGTCTGCTGGATTTTGGCCTGCTCTATCTGCTTAGTTAGATTGTTATATATCTCTTGCTTGATAGTGGCTTCTCTATATAACTTTTGATATTCAAGAATATCATCTGCCATGCCAGCCATATCTTCATCAGACTTGTTTTGCAAGGCCTGTACTTGTGACTCTGATGCCTGAGCAACTGCCAATGCTGTAGCAGCTTGGTATCTAGCTAGCTGTAACTCCGCCTGAGTCTCACTAATAGCAACGGCCTTGGAAGCAACAGCTTTCTGTACCTCGCTATTCAACTGCTGATTCAGTTTTTCCAGCTCTGCCAAGGCATTAACAACGGCAGGATGCTTATCCTGATACAGAATCCTCAGCTTAACCAGTTCGGTTTCTTTTTCTACAATGGTATTGTGGATTTTCTGCACTGATGGATTATCTGTCATAGCGTATTCCAATGCATCACTGTTCTGCTCCCCTAGCTGAGCTGAAATACTGGACAAACTTGCCTGCCGAGCCATCTTCTGAACAGCCAATTCTCCTAGTGTTTTCTCATATGCTGCGGATTTTTCCAGCTGAGCCTTGGTCTGCTCCCCGGGGCTATAGATTTTGTGCTCCTTGCTGAAGTTCTCCAAGGCCTGAGCAGATTCATCCGCTTCCTTTTTCGCTACATCAATGCGTTCATCCAGAAAAGACACTACCAAGGATTTATTTTCTTTGTTCAAGCTGGTCATTAACTGCAAAAAGTTATTAACAACATTTTCTGCTATATATTGTGCTTCTTCTGGAGTCCGCCCCTTGGCTTCAAGGGTAATAAGCTGAGTTTGCTTGGTATTGGCAATAGTTAGATATTTCTTGGCAAATTTTTCTGCCTCTGGTCTATCCTCCTCTGGCTCATCATCAAAAACCTGTGCAATAATTGGATCCAATACTACACGAGTTTTCATGAGTTCTATATAAGTCATAGCCTTGTTGCCACCGCCAAGACTGCCACCTGTCAAGGCTGCCATAGCAGCAGCGGCACCACCAATATCCACACCACTGCTAGAGGTCTGAACTGTAACCTGGGATGTATATTCCTTAGGCCATATCAGCGAAATTATCAATGCCAATATGGTAAATCCAATCACAATACCACTGCATACCCGTCTTTTCGCCCACATCAAACTCCAAACCTTGGTCAAATCTATATTTTCTTCCCGCTCTATTTGATTCATTTCCTACTCCTAAAATTAATCTATAATTGACTTGTAAGTTGCCCAGATATTAATATATGGTGCAATATCTTCACTGAATACCACCTTGCCGGAATCTGGTACATAGACAATGTCTCCATCCTCCAACTGGATATTCTGGCTTAAATCATGCTTCTTGACAAAGGCATCTATATTGATTTCCCGATAATACAGCACCCCGTCTATCTGCCGTATCAGCTGGATATGCTTGGAACGACCTCGCTTATCTACACCACCGGCACTGGAAACTGCCGCGTAGACATTCATATTATCTACATTCATTTCCTTGATACCCGGCTTCTCTACGTTGCCCATAACGTAAACCTTGCGGGCACCATAATTCTTAAGGCTGATATTCAGCTCTGGTAATTTGAAATAAGGGCTTAACTTGGCATATATCAAATCTCTAGCCTCATCCAGAGTAAGACCTACCAACTTTATATTGCCTGCATAAGGCAAACGAGCCATACCGTCCACTCCTACAGTAATATCATCTACGCCAATACCATTGGAATAGCCTATGGCCATGATATTTATGGTATCGTATTTTGCTAGGCGATATTCCCCTAAAATACGATCTGGTCGCAGCTGAGCCACTTTGAAAACCGTATTGTCATTGCTTTCAATTGCTGTGATGCTAGGGGCTTCCTCAGCCTGCACCCCAGGAATGTTGCCTCCTGCCAAAGCTATATTCATGCCCAGCAAGATACCTGCTGTCAATGTTGTTATTTTTTTCATAAACTCTCCCTCAATATGCTCCTTTGCCAAAAAGTACAATTTGCGCTGTTTT
>NZ_JADYTY010000109.1 GCF_021531495.1 Anaerovibrio lipolyticus | reverse complement strand
CGATGTTCTGTTCTCCTGATACAGCCTGCGGTCATAACGACTTTTGCTCTGTCCGACTTAATGGCCCTATCTGGTGATTTATCCTGACGCACAGATACCGCTTGTCGCTGAGCCAATTCACAGAGGCCGTAATGATAGAAAGTGCCACCGGGCCACTTTTGCTGCGCAAAAGCAAGAGTCTCCCGACGCAAAAGTGTCATGCCCCTCCGGCTGTTGTCGAATCATCGTTATTTACCGATTCTATCTAAATATCCACAGCTGAGATAGTACCCACGAAAACCCGCTCTCGCTCCTAGCTAAGC
>NZ_JADYTY010000108.1 GCF_021531495.1 Anaerovibrio lipolyticus | reverse complement strand
TATTGTTCCTCCTTTCCTGTCCCTATCAGGCAGCTTCCAAGGCTACCGTATCAACGCGATAAACAATATCAGGTACTTTGTTGTACAGGGGGGCAATCTCCCCAGCTACCGCCTGAAAATCTTCATCGCTGGCCAAGCCGTTCATATTAGAGATGGTCTTAGTTTCAATAACTGGCTGGCCGTTCTTTTCCTCCTCTGTTTCAAAACCAAATTTCAGGGCAGAGGATACAGCAGTGCGATTTACCATAAACATTCTCCTTTCAAAAAACAATTAATCTTAGGCAACCTGTTCATCGTTCAGCTC
>NZ_JADYTY010000107.1 GCF_021531495.1 Anaerovibrio lipolyticus | reverse complement strand
GAGCTGAACGATGAACAGGTTGCCTAAGATTAATTGTTTTTTGAAAGGAGAATGTTTATGGTAAATCGCACTGTTGTATCCTCTGCCCTGAAATTTGGTTTTGAAACAGAGGAGGAAAAGAACGGCCAGCCAGTTATTGAGACTAAGACTATCTCTAATATGAATGGCTTGGCCAGCGATGAAGATTTTCAGGCTGTAGCCGGGGAGATTGCCCCCCTGTACAACAAAATCCCTGATATTGTTTATCGCGTTGATACGGTAGCCTTGGAAGCTGCCTGATAGGGACAGGAAAGGAGGAACAATA
>NZ_JADYTY010000106.1 GCF_021531495.1 Anaerovibrio lipolyticus | reverse complement strand
GCATTCTCTCTTGAAACCGCTCCAGCGCTCCTTCCGGTACGCCTTCTCCGCTGTTTCAACGCTCCCCTACCCAAGGTATGCCATACACACAACATCTATCGGTTCCGTACGAACCCCACAAGAGTATTTAGTCCTCACTTCGTTCGGACAAAATATCCTCATTACTTTCATAGACGCTCTGTGTATGACATACCATGCCGCGACTTCGGTTCTGTACTTGAGCCCCGGATATTTTCGGCGCAGGGCCTCTCGACCAGTGAGCTATTACGCACTCTTTAAATGGTGGCTGCTTCTGAGCCAACATCC
>NZ_JADYTY010000105.1 GCF_021531495.1 Anaerovibrio lipolyticus | reverse complement strand
GTACCGCTAGGCGAGAAAAGTAGCGAGAGCGTGCCTGAAAGGGTACTCCCATATCGCCATATAGAGAATTGATATATATAACCGGCAACTTCTTAGTCGCGGCAGGAGCCACCACAGCGGGTGTCTCCTGTCGGGCAACATGTCACTGGCATGTTGCCCCTCCCAGGCGTCCCAGCCATAATGCTTGGAGACTTTTGCACATAACAAAAGAGACTATCTCTCGATAGTCTCCAGCTAACCGGCGATTTTCTATCCTCCCAGCTCGTCTCCAAGCAAGTACTTTCGACGTTTATGTGCTTAACTACTGT
>NZ_JADYTY010000104.1 GCF_021531495.1 Anaerovibrio lipolyticus | reverse complement strand
CCAGGAGGGACTCGAACCCCCGACCCTTTGATTCGTAGTCAAATACTCTAATCCAGCTGAGCTACTGAGTCATGTTGTGCTTTTATGCTGCTTTCTAAGAAATGGTGGGCCCACCAGGACTCGAACCTGGGACCGACCGGTTATGAGCCGGTTGCTCTAACCAACTGAGCTATAGGCCCATGACTTTTGATAGAAAATCTCGCACGGCCAAAGTCATGCGAGAAATGCAAAACATAGTATGGAGCGGAAAACGAGACTCGAACTCGCGACCCCCACCTTGGCAAGGTGATGCTCTACCAACTGAGCTATTT
>NZ_JADYTY010000103.1 GCF_021531495.1 Anaerovibrio lipolyticus | reverse complement strand
GGTAAGAACGACATTTTAGGATAACATACTTTAACAAAAACCGAAAGCATAATCATTGTATGATTAACTTTATATGGTGAGGTTATGAAAAATCCGTATTAAATGCGGGTTTAGCTTCGAGGGATTTTCGCGTAGAGCGCGAAGCCACAAGGAGCGCGCGGGAGGCGTACACAAGAGGTACGTTGACCAAGCGGGACGCAGTGGCGACAAAGCTATACACGAAAATAGCCGAAGATAAACGTAATTAAGCTACAAAGGGCATACGGTGGATGCCTAGGCATTGAGAGTCGATGAAGGACGCGGTAAGCTGCGA
>NZ_JADYTY010000102.1 GCF_021531495.1 Anaerovibrio lipolyticus | reverse complement strand
ATGTTTAAGAGACGTTCAATCCCTATATGTTTGCGCACCATATATTTATCGATAGACCAGAATGTTTTATGCTCATAGTAATTGGTTTCAGACATTTTTGCTAATATTTGTCGAATTTGTGTGTTTGCAATTTTATCATTTGAAAGTGCGTGATAGTAACTATTGATTTTTTATCACATACGCTCGATAAAAAAGTTTTATGCAAATTACGAACAGATGTGAAATATTCTGTGCATAGTTGTCCTATTAAGAACAAAGCAAGCAATTTCTTTGTTGGCTTGGTTGCTTGTGGAAATAAATCCATAAATTTTCTA
>NZ_JADYTY010000101.1 GCF_021531495.1 Anaerovibrio lipolyticus | reverse complement strand
AGGGGCATGACACTTTTGCGTCGGGAGACTCCTGCTTTTGCGCAGCAAAAGTGGCCCCGGTGGCACTCTCTACTATTACGGCCTATGTGAATTGGCTCAGCGACAAGCGGTATCTGTGCGTAAGGATAAACCACCAGATAGGGCCATTAAGTCGGACAGAGCAAAAGTCGTTATGACCGTAGGCTGTATTTCAATAAACCTTGATACAACAAAAGAGACTATCTCTCGATAGTCTCTAATCAACCGGCAACTTCTTATCCTCCCAGGCCGTCTCCAGCCAAGTACTTTCAGCGTTTATGTGCTTAACTACTGTGTTCGGAAT
>NZ_JADYTY010000100.1 GCF_021531495.1 Anaerovibrio lipolyticus | reverse complement strand
GAGTAAGCTTAGAGCTTATATCCAGGTCGTAGCATCAGGCTTTGCATTGTCTAGTTTTGAGGGAACACATTAAAAAAGAATGTGAAACTCACTGGACAGCGTTTTGATACAGTTGTGAAGTAGATTTATGACAAGTATCACGCTGCTAGGCGAGGAGCATCAAGGAGTATGAGGAAGGCATAGTACCCTATGTCGACGAAATACGACGCAGATGTGACAAAGCATAGCAGTGCGAGACGCAGTCAGAAATGGGGGCGTAGCTCAGCTGGGAGAGCACCTGCCTTGCAAGCAGGGGGTCAGGAGTTCGATTCTCCTCGTCTCC